>DAOTXP010000156.1:0-4191 GCA_034435275.1 Anaerolineales bacterium
TGCCAACGGACATTTGCCCAACCTCGCCGCCGCGCGTCCCATCGTCCGCGCCGACGATCTCATTCTCGCCGCGGACGGTGGAACGCGTCACGCCCTCGCGCTGGGGCTGATGCCCTCGGTTGTCATCGGCGATCTCGATTCCATTTCACAGGAAGAAAGACGAAAGCTGGAAGAGAATGGCGTCCAATTGATTGAGCATCCGCGCAACAAGAACGAGACCGACCTCGAACTCGCGCTCCAATATGCCGTTGACCAGGGCCATCGCGAGATCGTCATCGTCGCCGCGCTGGGCGAACGCCTCGACCAGACTCTGGCCAACCTTGCCTTGCTCACCGACCTTCAACTTTCAACCTCGAACATTAGATTGGACGATGGGGTGGAGGAAGCCTTCTTTTGCCGGGACCGGGCCGAAGTCCGCGGACGAAGCGGCGACCTCGTCTCGCTCATCCCCTGGGGCGGTGCCGTGACCGGCGTCTGCACGCAGGGACTCAAATGGCCGCTGTCCGGCGAAATGCTGGTTCCCGAAAAGACGCGCGGCATCAGCAATGAAATGCTCGATGTAGTCGCGCAGATCGAAATCGCAGCGGGCCTCTTGCTCATCATCCATCGTCGCATATAGTTCATCAAATATCAGAGTTCATCTGTGGTAAAAGGAGTTTCCCATGAAACGTTTTCTTCTTGTCACTCTCGTTCTGCTCACGGCCTGCGCGCCGCAAATGCCAACAGTCGAGGCCGTCGTCGTTCCAGAAGCGACACCCACGGTTGCCGAGGCCGCGCCAGCCACAGCGCCAACTACATTGACCGTGATGACGCACGATTCGTTTGCTATCAGCGAATCGGTGCTGGCGGCTTTCGAGCAGGCCAGCAATATAGACGTGACCTTCCTAGCCGGCGGTGACACGGGCGCGGCGCTCAACAAGGCCATCCTCTCCAAAGGCGCTCCGTTGGCCGATGTGTTCTACGGCGTGGATAACACCTTCCTCTCGCGCGCCCTCGAAGCCGGCATCTTCGAACCGTACGAGTCGCCCATGCTGGCCAACGTCTCCGCCGAATTCCGCCTCGACCCGCAGAACCGCGCCCTGCCTGTGGATTACGGCGACGTGTGCATCAACTACGATAAGGCCTTCTTCGCCAAGAACGACATTCCTGTCCCAACGACCCTTGGCGACCTGATCCGCCCGGAATACTACGGCCTGCTGGCGGTCGAGAACCCCGCCACGTCCTCGCCCGGCCTGTCCTTCCTGCTGGCCACCATCGCGCACTTCGGCCCTGAAAACTACATTGGCTACTGGAAGGAACTGCGCGCCAACGGCCTCGTCGTGGTCAACGACTGGGAGACGGCCTACTACACCAACTTCAGCGGCTCGTCCGGGCACGGACCGCAGCCGATGGTCGTTTCGTATGCGACCAGTCCCGCCGCGGAGGTGATCTACGCCGATCATCCCATGGACGAAGCCCCCACCGCGTCCATCCTCGGACCCGACACCTGCTTCCGTCAAATCGAGTTCGTCGGCATCCTGGCGGGGACGCGTAACCGCGCCGCGGCCGAGAAGTTCGTGGACTTCATGTTGAGCCTGCCCTTCCAGGAGGATGTACCGCTGCAGATGTTCGTCCTCCCCGTGGACGAGCAAGCCATCCTGCCCGATGCCTTCTATCAATTCATTGAATTCCCGTCCCAGCCCGCCACGCTTTCTCCCGACGAAATCGCCGCCAACCGCGAACGCTGGATCGAGGAATGGACGCAGGCGGTCTTGCAGTGATTCGACGCGAAGACGCGCAGGGCGCGAAGAATCCCCTATCCCTTTCCCCCTCTCCCATTGGGAGAGGGGCAGGGGTGAGGGTGACTCGCAGTTCGATTTTTCTTTGGTTGCCTGCATCTCTCTTCCTCGGCGTCTTCTTTTTCTATCCCCTCTTCCGCATCCTCGCCCTCAGCCTGGACGCGTCGGTCCTCACGCAAGAGAATCTCGACCGCGCCTTTTTCGTTTTTCGTTTTACGCTTTACCAGGCGGCTTTCTCCACTCTGCTCACCTTTCTGCTCGGCCTGCCTGCCGCCGTCCTCTTTGCCCGCTTCGACTTCCGCGGCAAATCCCTTTTGCGCGCGCTGACCGCCATCCCTTTCATGCTTCCGACTGTCGTGGTCGCGGCGGGATTCAACGCCCTGCTCGGTCCGCGCGGCTGGTTCAACCTCACCCTTTTTCCCTCCTCCCCTTTCCCCTTCGTCGGTACATTGAATGCCATCCTCATCGCCCACGTCTTCTACAACACGACCATCGTCATCCGCATCATCGGCAACGCGCTGACCCGCCTCGACCCGCGGCTCGAGCAGGCCGCCCGCGTCCTCGGCGCGGACTCGCGGCGCGTGTGGCGGGACGTCACTTTGCCGCTGTTGCGCAGTCCCATGCTGGCTGCGGGCCTGCTTGTGTTTCTATTTGACTTTACCAGTTTCGGGGTTATCCTCTTGCTGGGCGGGCCGCAGTTCTCCACCCTCGAAGTGGAAATTTACATTCAGGCTTTGCAATTTCTGAACCTGCCCATGGCGGCCCTGCTCTCGCTCATTCAATTGCTTTGCACCTTGCTCTTCTCGATTCTTTATAGTCGTATTGTCACGCGCGTGTCTGTGCAGACCGCGCCGCGTCTCTTTGTTGCTCGCCGCGCTGCATCTCTCCGCGAACGCATCTTTGCCCTCGGCATGTCCCTTTTACTTTTTACGTTTTTTGTTTTACCGATTCTCTCTCTGCCTCTCCGCTCCCTGACCCGCCTCGAAGCCGACCGCGGCGAGCGCGGCTCGATTCAATATGGCCTGACGGGCGACTATTACGCGGAACTCTTCGTCAACCGCCGCGGCTCGGTCTTCTACGTCCCGCCCATCGACGCGGCGCGTAACTCCCTCGTCTATGCCGCCGCGACCGTGGCTCTCTCGCTCGCGCTCGGATTTCCCGTCGCCTCCGCGCTGACTCGTCCGGGCCGCCTCGAAAGAATCCTTGACCCTCTGCTCATGCTGCCGCTGGGCGCGTCGGCTGTGACTCTCGGCCTCGGTTTCATCGTTGCATTCCCTCGTATCCTCGCCTCGCCCTGGCTGGTTCCGCTGGCGCATACCATCATCGCCCTGCCCTTTGTCATCCGTGCCCTCCAGCCTGCGATGGCCTCCATTCCAGATCGTCTGCGTCACGCTGCCGCGACCCTAGGCGCCTCACCCTTCCGCGTCTGGCAGACTGTGGATTGGCCGATCCTCTCGCGGGCCATCCTGGCCGCGGCTACGTTCGCGTTCACCGTCTCGCTCGGCGAGTTCGGTGCGGCGACACTGCTCACCCGCCCGGACTATCCCACCCTGCCGGTCGCCATCGCGCGCTTCCTCTCCCAGCCCGGCGGGCTGAACTACGGGCAGGCCATGGCCATGGCCACGATTCTGATGCTGGTCACGCTGGCGGGAATTCTGCTCATCGAAAAACTGCGCCTGCCTGGCGCGGGAGAATTTTAGGTGCTCGCGCTCGTCGGCATTTCCAAAGATTACGAAAACAAGCCTCTGCTTGCCGATGTTTCTTTCACCGTCGCGGCGGGCGAGACGGTCTGTCTGCTGGGCGCGTCGGGAAGCGGCAAGTCCACGCTGCTGCGGATCATCGCGGGACTCGAACCGCCCGACGCCGGACAGGTTCTGTGGGAGGGGGCGGACCTGGCCTCCACGCCGCCTCACGCGCGGGACTTCGGCCTGGTCTTCCAGGACTACGCGCTGTTCCCCCACCTGACGGTTTTCGACAACGCGGCCTTCGGCTTGCGGATGCGAAATTTGTCAAAGAACGAAATCGAACCGCGCGTCGCCGAAGTGCTTGAATTGGTGAATCTAAGCGGCTTCGAAAAAAGAAAAGTGACCGACCTCTCCGGCGGCGAACAGCAGCGCGTGGCACTGGCGCGCGCCCTGGCCCCTCGTCCGCGATTGCTGATGTTCGACGAACCGCTCGGCGCGCTGGACAGGACGTTGAAGGATGACCTGTTGAACGAACTGCGCGCCATCCTGCATCGCATGAGGATTCCCGCCATCTACGTCACGCACGATCAGGAAGAGGCTTTTGCCATCGCGGACCGCGTGCTCCTGTTGCACGGTGGTCGAATTGTGCGCCAGGGCTCGCCTGCGGAGGTGTGGTCGAATCCTGGCTCCGCGTGGGCGGCGCGGTTTTTGGGAGCGGGAAATGTTGT
>DAOTXP010000157.1:0-2049 GCA_034435275.1 Anaerolineales bacterium
CTGCCGAAACTGCGGTAGCCAGAACATTGTCAAAAATGGGCACAATGCCAGTGGTAGTCAGCAATACTGGTGTAAAGATTGCGGCAAGCGCGGCGTTTTGGAGCCAAAACGCGGCTACACCGAAGCCCAGAAAGAGCAAATCTTGTCGGCCTACTCGGAACGCTCCAGCATGCGCGGTATTCAACGCACGTTCGGCGTGAGCCGCCCGACACTGGCCTCCTGGCTAAAAAAAAGACGAGACCAATCCAAAACTTGAAGAAACACTCCTGCCCGCTGAGCCCGAAGATGTCCTGGAAGCCGATGAAATGTGGTCATTTGTCCAGGAAAAATGGAACAAACGCTGGCTATGGACGGTGATGTGCCGCCGAACGCGCCAAATCGTGGCGTTTGTGATTGGAGATCGCAGCGAGGCGACCTGTCGTAAATTGTGGGAGCAAATCCCACCCGCCTACCAAGGTTGCCAGAGTTACAGCGATTTCTGGGAAGCCTATCAACTTGTCTTTCCTGCCGAGACACACAACTGTGTTGGCAAAGGAAGCGGACAGACCCATCACATGGAGCGTTGGTATTGCACCTTGAGACAATCCTGTGCGCGGTTTGTCAGAAAAACACTCTCTTTCTCAAAGTCGGATGTCATGCACGAAATCGTAACCAGACTGTTTATCATCCATCACAACCTGTCACTTGTTACTTGACCACTACCAAACTGCGTTACCTTGATATTTGGAATGCCCGCCGCCAAAAACTCGCCAGCCTGTATGATGAATTACTGGCCGGGACTGACCTGACCCTGCCCACTCGACCTGCAGATGCCACTCACGTCTTTCATCAATACGTTATCCGCCATCCCCAGCGCGAGCGGCTGAGAACCTACCTGAAAAAACACGGCATCCACACTCTGATCCATTACCCCATCCCCATCCATCTTCAGCCTGCCTATGCCGACCTCGGCTATTCCCCCGGCAGCCTGCCATTTTCCGAACTGGCCGCCCGGCAGGTACTTTCCCTGCCCCTCTACCCGGAAATGGACGAGAACGCCGTCAGGCTGGTAAGCCGGATGATCCACGCGTATATTGCTGAATAAAGCCCTGGGCTGCTTCCTCATAAACCGCCTGAATCAAAACTTTTTCCGGCCCCAGTGGTGATAGATAATACACAAACACTGGAAGGCGGCGTGCCAAACTGGTGACAAAAGGAACTGTCTGAATTGGGCGACCTGTGCCATAATTCGTCGCACAGTACTCAATCTTCCCCAAAATTCCTGGAGGACAAATGGCAAAAATCACTCGCGAAGATGCGCTTGAATATCATCGTCTCAAAGGCAAGCCCGGCAAGATCGCGGTCATCCCGACCAAGCCCATGGATACTCAGCGCGATTTGAGCCTGGCGTACACTCCCGGTGTAGCCGTGCCGGTGCTGGAGATCGAAAAAGATGCCGAACTGGCCTACGAGTACACCTCGAAAGGCAACTTGGTGGCTGTCATCTCGAACGGTACCGCCATCCTGGGACTCGGCGATCGCGGTGCGCTGGCGGGCAAACCCGTCATGGAAGGCAAGGGCGTGCTCTTCAAGAAATTTGCCGATGTGGATGTGTTCGACATCGAAGTCAATTCGCATGATCCCGATGAGATTATCAGAGTTGTTGCCGCTATTTCCCCCACTTTCGGCGGCATTAATCTCGAAGATATCAAGGCGCCCGAGTGCTTCTACATCGAAGAAGAACTCAAGAAGATGCTGGATATTCCCGTCTTCCACGATGACCAACATGGGACGGCCATCATCTCATCAGCAGGACTGGCCAACGCGCTGGAAATCGCGGGCAAGAAACACAGCGAAGTACGCATCGTCATCTCCGGCGCGGGTGCCTCGGCCATCTCCTGTGCGGAACTCGCTATCCGGTGGGGCGTGAAACGCGGGAACATCATGCTGGTGGACTCGAAGGGGGGCGTCCACTCCGGGCGCACCGACCTGAACAAGTACAAACAGCGTTTCGTGCAGGACACCGATGCCCGCACCCTGGCCGACGCGGTGCGCGGCGCCGACGTATTC
>DAOTXP010000158.1:0-4872 GCA_034435275.1 Anaerolineales bacterium
CTCTGGCAGGACGGACAGGACAAGCAGTCCGCGTGCGGGGTGAGCGGTGAATGTCCGCATGCAACGCAACGGAACCACAGGGAAACATCCTGTGGTGGTTTGTGAGGCGGGGCGACTCCATTCTTGCGGGCGCGGACGAATACCGATGGCGTGAGTTGCCAGAGCGCGCCGGTGGGCTGGAGCAGCGAGTCGAACAGGACCAGCAGTCCCGTCGGGACGATGCGCTTCAGCCAGCCGATGCGGAAGTGCGAGACGGTCAGGGTCCGCTCGACGGTGAAATCGAGCGTCTCCAGCCAGTTACGGATGGCTTTCGGATGAAAGTCGTAATTCAACACCACGAACTCGACCGGCGCGAGCGTGAACGGGCTCCACGTTTGCCGGCCGAGCAGGTAACGCAGGATCGCTTTCAGATTCCGTTTGTTTGCAAATTCAAGGATGAAGATACCGTTGGGTTGCAGAGCGTTTCGCACCTGTTCCAGGGCTTTGGGCGCGTCGGCCATGTGGTGCAGTGCCCGGATCATCGTGGCCGCGTCGAACAACCCGTCCGCGAAGGGGAGGCGGTAAGCATCCGCCGCGACGTAGATGTAGCGCGCGGAGCGTCCAAGCCGTTCCTGGGCTTGCTGGAGTTGCGTGGTCGAATAGTCCAGCAGGACAATCCGCTCGAAGCCGTAATAGCGCGGCGTGTTGCGTCCCGCGCCCGCGCCGAGTTCGAGCATCAGTTTTCCCTTTTGGGGCAGCAGACGTTTGAGTGCGGCGGCTTCGACGCGATCCTCGTACTCGCGTCCGCCCTGATCCCAGAAGGAGGACTGGTAATCGGAGCCTTCGTAATCGCAGACAGGGGGAGTGGTCATTTAGTCTGATGGTCTGATCGTCTGATGGTCTGATGGTCTGCTAGTCTGGTTGATAGAGACGGACAATTCGATCAGGCGATTATCCGACTACGAGACTAGGAGACTAAGGACCAGAAGACCGGAAGACTATTTCCCATTGAATCCGCGCCCGATGCCTCGATAGGTGAAGCCCATCTCCTGCATCATCTTCGGGTCGTAGATGTTTCGGCCGTCGAAGATGACCGGCGACTTGAGCAGGCCTTTGAGTTTTTCAAGGTCGAGTTGTTTGAATTCGTTCCATTCGGTAACAACAATCAAAGCATCACAGCCTTTGGCCATCGAGTAGGGATCATCGTGAAATTCGACGGCCGGCAGGATCGGGCGCGCCACCTCCATGGCTACGGGATCGTAACCGCGCACCTTTGCACCGGCTTCGACCAGTTCCCTCGAAATGTCGATGGACGGCGCGTCGCGCATGTCGTCGGTGTTGGGCTTGAAGGCCAGACCGAGCAGGCCGATGGTCTTGCCCTTGAGCGAGCCGCCGAGCATCCTCTCTGTGCGGCGGACGGCGGCTATGCGCCGGTCATAATTGACCTTCATCACCGAGTCGAGAATCTGCACTTCGAGATTCTTCTCCTTCGCCATGAAAGCCAGTGCCTCCACGTCCTTCGGGAAGCACGAACCGCCCCAGCCCAGACCGGCGTCGAGGAAGTGTTTGCCGATGCGCGCGTCGTAGCCCATGCCGGCGGCCACCTCTTTCACGTCCGCGCCGACCAGTTCGCACAGGTCGGCCAGTTCGTTGATGAACGAAATCTTCGTCGCAAGGAAGGCATTGCTGGCGTACTTGATCATCTCCGCAGTGCGCAGGTCGGTGATGACGATGGGTGCACGCAGGGGCAGGTGCAGGTGCGCCACCTTGTTGGCGGCGTCCCTGTCCAGCGAGCCGATGACCGTGCGGTGCGGGTTCATGAAATCGCCGATGGCTGAGCCTTCGCGCAGGAACTCCGGACACGAGACCACCGAAAACGGGATCGGTTTGGGCTGGGCGCCCTTCACGATATCGGCCACCCAGTCCCCGGTCCCGATGGGAACCGTGGACTTGTTGATGATGATCAGCGGCGCGGCCATGTTCTCCGCAATGGACTTCGCGGCCGCGGCCACGTACTGCAAGTCCGCCTCGCCGTTGACCCCGGAGGGAGTCCCGACCGCGATGAAGGCATATTCGCATCCCTTCAAAGCCTCCTGGTAGGAGGTGGTGAACGATAGCCGCCCGGCCGCCACATTGCGCTTGACCAGTTCATCCAGCCCCGGCTCGTAGATGGGCATGATGCCCTTTTTGAGATTGGCGATGCGCCGTTCGTTCACGTCCAGTGCCACGACGCGGTTGCCCAGATCGGCGAAACATGCCCCGGTGACAATCCCCACATAGCCCACGCCGATGACGCAGATTTGTTTCATAATTTTATTCCTCGCTCATTGTGAAAGGTGATACGCATTCCGCCCAAATATACCACAGCCCAAAAGGGCGGCCGGCAGGCCGCCCGAGGTCAAGACCTTTTCTTTTCGCCCAGCATCCCGGCCACGGTCTTCTGAAACGCGGCCACGTTGATCGGCTTGGAGATGTAGCCGTCGCAGCCCGCCTCCACCGCCCGCTTGCGGTCGCCGGGCAGGGTGTGAGCCGTCAGTGCCAGGATCGGAATGCGGCGCGTCTCCATGTCGGATTTGAGCGCCTCGGTGGCGGCCCACCCGTCCATTTCCGGCATCGAAAGATCCATCAGGATCAGATCGGGTTTTTGCTGTTTCGCCATGCTCACCCCCTCACGGCCGTTGGCGGCCGAGAGCACCTCATAACCGGCGCGCTCCAACAGAAAACGCACCAGTTGGAAATTATCCACGTTGTCTTCGACGATCAGGATGCGCGGCACGCTCATGCTTGAATTATAGTACGCCTCGTTTCAGCCGGCAACAAAATCGGTGTGGTATATTCACTTCATGCGATTGCTCTTCACAGCCGACGGACGTTCCCCGATTGCAATCAATTGGATTCGATATTGGATCGGGCGCGGCGACGAGGTCTACCTTGCCTCGACCTTCGCCTGCGACCCGTTGCCGGGACTCGCGGGGTTTCAAGTTGTCCCCGTTGCCTTCAGCGGGACTCAGACCTCCCGGCCGGGTCCTGCCAGGCGCGCCACGGACGCGCGTCTCATCAAACTGCGCACCACGCTCCGCCACTGGCTCGGCCCGTTGACTTTACCGCGCGCCGGCAGGCGGCTGGGCCAATACGTGAAGCGCGTCCAGCCCGATCTCGTCCACGCCTTGCGGATTCCCTACGAGGGCATGCTGGCCGCCAACGCGGGATTGCTCGTTCCACTTGTCATTTCCGTGTGGGGCAACGATTTCACCCTGCACGCGAACTCGACCCCGTTGATGCGTCATCTCACGCGCCGGGCGATGCAAGTGACCGACGCCCTGCACGCGGACTGCAACCGCGACGTCCGTTTGGCGCGTGAGTGGGGCCTGCGCGCCGATGCGCCGGCGCTGGTTGCGCCGGGCAATGGCGGGATTCGCACGGATATTTTTTTCCCACCGAAGGAACCGGTCAAGCGGCCTGTCGTCTTCAACCCGCGCGGCTTTCGCGCCTACGTCCGCAACGACACATTTTTCCGTGCCATTCCGCTGGTACTGGCGAAACGCCCTGACGCGAAGTTTGTCTGCGCTTCGATGGCGGGACAGGCCGAAGCGTTGAACTGGATCAATAAATTGGGAATCGGCGGCTCGGTGGAATTGCTTGCGCCGCGTCTGCACGCGGAGATGGCCGAGGTTTATCGCGGCGCGCAGATCATTGTCTCGCCGTCCGTCCACGATGGGACTCCGAACACCCTGCTCGAGGGCATGGCTTGTGGATGCTTTCCCATCGCGGGCGATCTCGAATCCATCCGCGAGTGGATCACGCCCGGCGTCAACGGCCTGCTGGTGAACGCGGGCGACCCGTCCGCGCTGGCCGCGGCGATCCTGTCCGCGCTGGAAAATGAAGACCTGCGGAAACAGGCCGCAGGTCTGAATGAGGCGATCATCGCCGAACGCGCCGGGTACACGCGTTGCATGGCGAGGGTCGAGGAATTCTATAAAGATATAAAACGCAGAACATAAATGTTCGCGTTTTACTTTTTTTGTTTTACGCCCGCGGCGCGCGCAGGGACTCGATCCGATGCTGGAGCTCGATGCGGCGCGAATCCGCCGCCTGGCGCACCTCGTTGAAGAAGCCTGCCCCGCGCTCGCGGATCTTGTTGCGCAATTCCTCGCCCGCCTCGGGCGCCATCAGCAGGGCCACGGTCGAGCCGACCAGCGCGCCGACCACGATGCCGATCAAAAAACCAAACATGCGTTTCATGCGATTCTCCTTGATAGGTTCTGAGAGACGATACCGATAAAATTATAGAGCAAAACAGCATTTGCCGCAATTCTGGTTTTGTGGAATAATCAGAGCGCCGCGCGTATCCAAATGAACGCGACGGCCAGGAAAAGATAAAACGCAAAACAAAAAAAGAAAAGTGCCTGGCCAGAAGGGGAGGAGCCAGAGCGGACTCTACCAAACCCTTGGAGGGTACCATGACCACCGTTAGTGTTTCCCCTGTTTCTGTTTCCATCACTGCGCCCGCGCGCAAAAAGGTGACCACGCTGACCCTGCGGCAGAAGAAGGAGCGCCGCGAGCCGATCACCATGCTGACCGCCTACGATTATCCGACCGCCCTGGCCATGGATCGGGCCGGTGTGGACGCGATCCTGGTGGGCGATTCGCTCGGCATGGTGGTGCTGGGTTACGAAAACACGCTTCCCGTTACGATGGAGGACATGCTGCATCACAGCCGCGCCGTTTCGCGCGGGGCGAAATTTGCTTTGCTCATCGGCGATATGCCGTTCATGTCCTATCAGGCCTCTATCGAGGATGCCGTCCGCAACGCGGGACGTTTCCTCCAGCAGGCAGGCATGGACGCGGTCAAACTGGAGGGCGGGCGCGAACGCGCCGACGCCGTGCGCGCCC
>DAOTXP010000159.1:0-12640 GCA_034435275.1 Anaerolineales bacterium
GGAAAGAGCCTAAACACGACGGACACTACGGACACAAAGGGAGAAAAGGCGGCTTGATTGATGGGCATTTTTCCTTCGTGCCCTTTGTGTCCTTTGTGTTTAAAATGGGTTCCCCGTTAAAAACGGTAGAGCCCGTTTTTCTCACTGTGGCCTCCATGTGCTCAGTGGTAAAAATTCCAACCAGATTCACAAGGTCGGTTACTGGTGTGCAAAGCCTCTTGCCATTTCGTTCATAGTATGCTATTTTAGACCCGATGTCACCTGCCCAGAAGACCGTACTGGTCGTGGAAGACGAAGCCGACGCCGCCGAACTGTTCGCGGAAATGATGCGCGTCAGTGGCTTCCGCGTGCTCAAGACCTTTTCCAGCACGCCTGCCATCAACATGATCAAGGAAGAAAAGCCAGACCTCGTCATCCTGGATGTGATGATGCCGGATGTCTCCGGCCTGGAACTCCTGCGATACATGCGCCGCGAACCAGACCTGCAGAGGATTCCCGTGATCGTCGTCTCGGCCAAGAGCATGCCCGCCGACGTCAAGACCGGCCTCGAGGCCGGGGCCTCCGTTTATCTGACGAAACCCGTCGGCTTCACCGACCTGAGAGGCGCGGTCGAACAAGTCATGCAGATGGCGAATCCCTCCACCTGAGTCATGAGTCTGCTGCGCGCCTTCATTGCCATCGAAATCCCCCGTTCGATCCAGGAAGCGATCCAGTCCGAAACCGCTGGTTTACAGCGCGCCGCCGGCGCGGCGGTGCGCTGGGTATCCTGCACCAATCTGCACCTGACCCTCAAATTCCTCGGCGACATCTCGCCGACCAACCTCGATCTGCTGACTCAAATGCTGACTGTGGAGGCCGCCGTCCACGCGCCGTTCGACATGCAGGTCGGCACACTCGGTTCTTTCCCAACCCCGCGACGGCCGCGCGTCCTCTGGATCGGACTCTCCGCGCCGGCCGCACTCGAGTCCCTGCAGCGCGGCATCGAAGCCGCCAGCGCCCGGCTCGGTTACGCGGCGGAGGACAAGCCCTTCTCGCCGCACCTGACCATCGGACGCGTCAAACAGCAGGCCTCCTCCGCCGAACTGCAAATTGTCCGCGCCGCGCTGGAGAAGACCCGGGTCGGGGATCTTGGCACCGCACGCGTGGAGGCTGTCCATCTCTTCAAAAGCGACCTGCGCCCCACAGGTGCAGAGTACACGCGACTATTCTCCGCGCCGCTCGGCGCAACCTAACTTTAATGAGGTGATTCCTGAATCCACTTGACCTTGCCCACACCATCGTCGCTTCGCTGGAGGACAAGAAAGGCGAAGACATCCTCCTGCTCGACATCAAAGAGATCGCATCCTTTACTTCGTATTTTGTGATCTGCACCGGCACCAGCGGCCGCATGTTGGACGCGCTGGCCGACGGCGTGTTGGAAGCCGCGCGCGAAAAGCACCGACGCAAAGGCCGCCGCGAAGGCGAATCCCAGACGGGCTGGATGGTGGTGGATTACGGCGACGTGGTCGTGCATCTCTTTTCCCCCGACCAGCGCGATTTCTACCGCCTGGAGGAGTTGTGGGTGGAAGGGAAAGTGCTGCTGAGGGTGCAGTAAAGAACAGATGCAATCCGCTCAGACCGGTTCATCTTCCGCTCCAGCGGATAACGATGACGAGGTGCGGTCGCGGCCTTTAAGGCAAAACGCGACTTGCAACAACTCGTCCCGCAGACCTCTCCTCTGCGGGACGAATTTCTTTCTTCTTTCCTCTTTCTTCGTTCTACTTTTCAAATACCCACCGATCCACATCGCGTTTCCATTCAACCAGTTCGTCCTTCTCGAACCACAACGCCACTTCCTTCTCGCCATTCTCCACCGAATCGGAGGCGTGCGTCAGGTTACGGCCGACTTCGAGGGCGAAGTCGTGGCGCAGGGTGCCAGGCGCGGCCTCGGTCGGCCTGGTCGAGCCCATCGTCTGCCGCACCGCGGCGACCGCATTGGGTCCTTCCCACACCATGGCCATGACCGGGGCGGACACAATGTATTGGATGAGTCCATCGTAAAACGGTTTCCCCTTGTGAATGGCATAGTGTGTCTCGGCCAGTTCGCTACTGACCTGCATGAATTTGGCGGCCACCAGCCGTAGTCCGCGGCGCTCGAGGCGGGAGATGACCTCCCCCACCAGTCCGCGCTGGACGCCATCCGGTTTGACCAGTACGAGCGTTCGTTCCACAAGTTCCTCCAGAGTGTAAATTCAGAAACCAGGTTTCTTCTCGAAACCTGGTTTCTGTTTTCTATCGCAGTAATTCTTCTGCCTTGGTGTATGCGTCGAGCGCGTCCTGCAAACGGTTGGCGCGCATGTACGCGTCGCCCAGCGCCTGCCAGATGGAGACCTCGACCGGAAAGCGGTAGAGCGCCTCTTTCAAATCGAAGGTCACTTCTTCGAGCATCTTGCCTTTGCGAATCAAACCGCCATAGAACTTGAGCGCGTCGGGGATTTCGCCGCGCATAATCAGGTCGCGCGCCTGCGCCAGTGCGGGCTCGACCAGCGGCATGGTGACCACGCGTTTGGATTTGGGCCGCGGCTTGGCCTCGACTTTGGGCTGGGCCGCGACCGGCTCCGGGGTCCACGGCTGAGGCGGGGGCGCGGCCGCAGTCGGTTCGGGCGTCCAGTCCGTTGGGCGCGTCGGTTCGGTGACCAGCGGGCCGGTGACCGGCTTCTCGCCGCCGCGCAGCCATTCGGGCAACTCCTCCGAGATCGCGGGCGGCATCTCAGTTCCTTTTTCGAGACCGCGCAGCCATTCGGGCAAATCTTCCGCAGGGACCGCAGATTCGCCCGCGGCTTCGGCCTCCACTTTGGGCGCGGCCTCGATCTCGCCGGACCAGGGCGGGACTGCCTCGACCGGCGGCGGCGCGGCTTGTACTTCTTCGTCCTTCTCGGCCAATTCGCGCAGCCAGACGCCGGTGGCGTCGGCCGGCGTGACGATGGAACTATCTTCCTCCGGCCAGAGCGGCTCGGAGGGTTTCTCGGCTGGCATATCCGCGGCCGGTTCGGGTTCTTGCATGGCAGGCATCCCCTCCCCTGCACCGGGTTCGCTCATCTCCTTGGCCTGCTCCACCCATGCAGGCGGTTTCTCGAGGCGGGCGTTTGGATCGGTAATCAGCTCCTCAGAGGCAACACCTTGTTTCTCGGCCAGGCTTTCCAGCCAGCGCAGCGCGGCATCCTGGTCGGCTTCGCTCGTGCCCAGATCTCCAATGCCGGAGACCGGCGCGCCGCCCGGCTCAGGTTCGGCCGGGGCAGGCGGTGTGCCAAAAGCATCTTCTGCGGCCAGGCTTTTTAACCAATCCGCGGATTCCTCGGCAGCTGGCGTTTCGGCCGCGGGCGTCCCCGCAGCGGTGGCAGACGCGGCCGCCGCAGTAAGCGACTCGAGCCACGCCACACCGTCGTCCGCGCCTTCCGCCGCAGGCGCCGCGGCGGGCTCAGCCGGGGCCATGGACTTGATCCAATCCGGCAGGTCGGCTTTGGCCAGACCCTCGGCGGGTAACTCCTCCTCAGCCGCAGAGGGCGCGGCGGATTCGTCGAACGCGCCGGTCGATTCGCCCCAACCGGCCTGACGCAAAAAGTCAGGGATATCTTCCGCGGGTGCGGCCGGCGCGGCGGGTTCAGGGGCCGCGGCGAACGAGTCGAAGGTCGAGGCGGGAGCCGGGGCGGATTCGTCCGCGGCGGATCGCAACCAGTCAGGCTGTGCTTCCTGGCGCGCGGCCGCTTCGAATCCCGTTGTCAGGGAGCCGCGCCAGTCGCCTTCGGCCGGCAGGGCTTCGCCCTTGTATTCGAGGTGTTCGAGGGTGATGGCCGAATCGGGGACATCCTCCGAATGGAAAATGGAGCCGCTGACGCCGGCCGAATATGGGTCGAGTTCGTTGACGCGGTGGCGATAGACCTGCGTGTTTTCGGCCATGCCGGTGCTCGGCAGGACTTCCACCAGAATGCGATTGGCATCCAGGCAATATGGGAATTTGCTCAGCAGATTCGAGCAGATTTCCGTGGCTTCCATCTTCTGCCCGGCGCGGAAATAAGCCAGCGCCAGCAGGACCTGCATGTCCGTGCGATTCGGATCTTCGTCCAATACCGAACGGATTTCGGCAATTGCCTGCGGGAACAGGTCGCCTTGCAGGTACATGTGCGCCAGCGCGCCGCGCGTCAGGCGGATCTTGGCGGGCTCCACCCCGTCGCGGCGGCCATACAGCCGCTGGAGTTCGGCCTGGATGGCCGCATTGGAAGGCTGGGACTCGAAGGCGCGCTCCATATGCCAGATGGCTTCGTCGAGATGTCTCTGCTCGTCATGAATGATGCTCATGCCCACATGCGAGACAAAATCATCCGGGGACGACACGAGCACGCGCTGGAAGAGATCGGCCGCCTCCGGGTGGCGCTTTGCCTCCAGGTAAGCTTTACCCAGCAGGCGATATGTTTCGAGATGTTTGGGAAATGTCTTGAGGATATGGCGGCAATGGGCAATGGCTTCGTCCGTTTGCCCGCCGTCAATCAGGCGTTCGATCTCACGGTTGTACATGCGAAGGGATACTTTCGCCATGAGTTTCGCTCCTCTGCCAAGTATGCCCTATTCTTAAGAATCACGCAAGGACTTGACGGTCATCTGGCGTCAATCGTAGAACAGCGGCAGGGGCGGCACGGACTCATCCGTAATTTCATGCGCAGCCAGCACAGCCTGGCGTGCCGCGGCCAGTTTCTTCTCGTCGTTCGCATGGATCGCGAACAGCGGCTCGCCTGCCTTCACGCGGTCGCCGACTTTGTGATGGATGACAAACCCGACCGCGTGGTCAATCGGATCGCCTTTTTGGGCACGGCCCGCGCCCAGCGCCACCGCGGCCTCGCCCACGCTGCGGGCGCGGACCCGGGCCAGGAATCCGCTGCGAGGCGCGCTCACCGCCTCGACCAGCCGCGCCTTCGGCAATTTCCCGGGATCGTCCACGTACGCGACATCCCCGCCCTGCGCTTTAACGAGAGCGCGAAATTTCTCGAACGCGGAGCCATCGCGGATGGACTTCTCGGCCAGGGCATGCGCCGCGGAGAGATCATGTGTCACTTCACCGAGCACGAGCATGTGCGCGGCCACGTGCAGGCAATGCTCACGGAAGTCGGCTGGCCCGCTATCGTGCAACGTGTCAATCGCCTCGCGCACCTCCAGCGCATTGCCGACCGCGCATCCAAGCGGCTGGTTCATGTCCGAGAGCAGGGCGACAACTTTGCGTCCTGCCAATTCGCCGATCTTCACCATCAGGCTGGCCAGTTGACGCGCCTCGCCGAGATCGCGCATGAACGCGCCCTCGCCCACTTTCACATCCAGAACAATCGCGTGCGCGCCGCCCGCGATCTTTTTGCTCATCACCGATGAGGCGATCAACGGAATGGACTGCACCGTCCCGGTCACGTCGCGCAAGGCATACAACTTGCCGTCGGCGGGTGCCAGATCCCTGGACTGGCCGCACAGCACCAACCCGACCTCCTTCAACTGGCGTTCGAATTCCGCCGTTGAGAGATCAATGCGATAGCCGGGGATGGATTCCATCTTGTCCAGCGTCCCGCCGCTGAAACCCAGCCCGCGGCCAGACATCTTGCCCACAGGCAGTCCGCATGCGGCCGCCACCGGCAACACCACCAGCGAGGTCTTGTCGCCCACACCGCCCGTCGAATGTTTATCCACTGCGATCTTGACGATCTTCGATACATCCAGCACTTCACCCGAATTCGCCATGGCCAACGTCAGATCGGTGGTCTCGCGCGGGGTCATGCCGTTCAACAAAACGGCCATGGCCCAGGCCGCGGCCTGGTAATCCGGTATCGTTCCGTCCGCCACACCTTTGATAAAGAAGCGAATCTCTTCGGCGCTCAGTTCCCCTTTGTCACGCTTTTTGATGATGATGTCCACCGCGCGCATGAGTCTCCTCAGACCTCCATTGGGATTAATTCAGGAGGCCCGGCGCGTGTATTGTAACGCAAAATTTGTCCGACAAAAATGCCGTAAATGATTCGGGAAACTACAGGTGAATCGTGAACACGATCAAATCATCCCCCACCCCGTAAAAATCGCGGATGACCGCCTCCCGCTCACAACCCGCTGACAGGTAGAACGCGCGCGTCGGCGCGTATCTCTCCTGCCCCGAGGTTTCGATGACGATCAAGCGCCCGCCGCTTTTTCGGACTTCGGCCTGGATCTGTTTCAGAAGCGCGGCTCCCACCCCCTGCCTCCGCGCCGACGGGTCCACCGCAATCCAGTACAAGTCGTACGCCCCATCGGTCAGCGGGCGGGGGCCATAGCAGGCAAAGCCCAGCACGCGGCCCTCCTCCCGTGCGACGATGAACTGATATCCGCTGGCCTCCACGCCCCACTTGCACGACTCTTCCCAGAGTTCGCGGACGGTATCCTTCTCTTCCTCGGTAAAGATGTCCACACGCGAAGCGACGGCCAGGATGCCCTCGCCGTCGCGCTCGGTTGCGAGTTCGATCAAGGCGTCCAGCCCTCGCGGTGCATGGCCAATCGCAGGATACGCTCAATCATCGCTTCGTAGGTGTAACCTGCCACACCTGCCGAACGCGGGAAACCCGACTCAGGCGACAGATCGGGAATCTCGTTGATGTCAATCACATACGGCACACCCTCGCGATAGCGGACGTCCACGCGGCCGAAGTCGCGCAAGCCCATGGCGCGGAAGGTTTCCGCGGCCGCCTTTTCAACGGCGGCCAGGTCCCGGTCCGCGAGGGGTGCGGGACAAACTGCGGTAATGTTCCTGAACAAAAACGAGTCTTCGATCCATTTCGATTCGTAGGGCAGGAAGTGCTTCAGCGGATCATCCACTTGCGAAAAATCCTCTTCCACAATCGGCAGGCATTCCACTTTCCCATTGCCGAACATCGAAATGGCAAACTCGCGGCCTTCGATGAATTCTTCCACCAGCGCGGGCTGGCGATATTCGCTGACCACGTAATCCACGCGGTGAAAGAGATCGTTCGGATTGGTGACGACCGAATCCACGTCAATGCCCATGCTGGCATCCTCAGCCACAGGTTTGACGATGGCGGGGAATTGCAGCGCCACGTCGCCCGCGGGTTTCTTGAAGACCTGATACGCAGGCGTCGGCACGCCGCGGCGAATGAGGTGTCGTTTGGCGCGCGCTTTATCGGTACAGCGTTCCACGGCCGCGCCGGTCGCGCCGGTGTGGGCAAAGCCGAGTTCCTCGATGGCGCGCGCAACGCGCGATGCGCCGCTGTTATCCCCGCCCAGTCCATCGCTAATGTTAAAGACGAAGGTATTGTGCGGTGAGTATTGACTCATATCCTGCGCGAACATTTGCAGATCGCCTCGCACAGGAACCTTAATGGTCGAGTAACCTAATTGACAAAGGGCCTGGAAAACGCTGTCCGCCGTTTTGGCTGTGTCCTGGACAGCAATCAAGTCCTGCTCATCCCCTTTTGCCAAATCATCATCTTGATTGTAAACAAGCGCAACGACCGGATCCTGCACATCAATCACTTCGTTCAAAAGATTCTCCTCTTGCATTTCCATTTGATTCACGCGCATTCGATTCGCACACGATGATCACAATGATATTTATACTATATAACGAATACAATGCAAGGTTTTTATGCACCATATTTGGGGGTTAAAAGAAATTTTAAGGTTGAGAAAATTACAATATTGTCATTGTTTTATCATATCCTTTCAAAGAGATTCTGCCGCGAAAAATAAATTTTTGCGCAATACATGTATGTTAAACACATATGCTCTCGACCATTGAATCGTCGAGAGCACAATACATTCGATGGGAGTTTTTATATTCGACTTAATAGGGGTCCATCGGGCGTATCCTTGACGGACCATCCCAGCGCGGACAATTCATCGCGGATGCGATCGGAGGCAACGAAGTCCTTGTTCGCGCGCGCCTTCTGTCGCGCTTCAACGAGCATCATCACCTCATCAGATGGTTTTTCTTCATTTGCAAGAGACGGAGCATTGACCGCCATCTCCCATGCCGCGGATGCAATGCCTTCGTCTGCGCGAGCGGGCAATTTTACTTCCCCCAATTCCTTCAATGGAAAACTCGCCCCTGCCGCGAAGATTTCTGGATCACATTCGCGCACTAACGACACTGAACTCACGCCACTCACCACACATTCACCGCGTTGGAAATCGAGGATGATGCCCGTATGTTCGTCGAGTCCCACAAGGGTGTGGTCGGCAGGCAGCATGTCGCACCATTGCTCGAATCGTTCCATGCCAACAAAACAGCGACTGGTGTCCAGATCCACGCCGCCCTCGGCGTTGTTCCAATGCGGGATGAAGGAGAGCGGAAGGTTAAAATCACCAAACAGATTCAATCCGGGCGCTGTGAAGACATCCTGCCCCACTTTATATATCTCATACACAGGCAAAGCCCACGCGCCGACCGAAATGGTCGCCGCGCTGGCAAAGACCAGGGTCGCGCCGAGGCGATGGCGGGCGCGTACCAAATCCCAGGCAAGACTGTCCTTCAATTGACGAATCGCGTACGTGGGACTGCCAGGCCCCATGAAGATCATATTCGCATGCAGGAGAGGCCCAAGGATGTCGGGATTATCGGGGCTGAAAGGAGTGCCGCGTTTGCGGGCGGGGATTACGTCAATGCGAGGCCTGTAGTTTTGCAAACGCGTCTGCAGAAAGTCGGCCACGCGTCCCGCCACGATGGACGAATTCAGCTCGAAGCCCGCAGGGGTTTCAAGAATGGCGATGCGCGGAGAGGCGGGCAGAGCGCGGGCCAGACCTTCAAAGATCCGACCGCCCGCGAGCGAAGTCTCGCCGGAGCCGAGAAAGGCAATTTGTCCAAATCCAGTCATAGCAACCTCTAATAGGCAGAGACAACCTTTGCGTTTTTGCGTCTCGTCTGCGGCTTTCGACAAACTCGAAAGCCTCCGCTCGACGCGATGACACGATGGGTTTAACCGTTAATCGTTAGAAGTTGTCGTCACATCCTTAGACGCGGCGTTCAATTCATCTAATACTTTAAAGAGGACTTCGTTTTCAGGAATGTCGGACATCGAATACCCGTAATGGACGTAACGGATGCGGCCATTTCGATCCACGATGCAGACCAGCGGCATGCGTCCCAGTTTGAAGATGTTGACTTCCTGCCGATAGAGTTTCGCTACGCCATGGGTGGGATCGGGCAGGCCGATGTAGGGAATCGCGTTTTCGCTCCAGTATTTCTCGAACGCCGCCGCATCGTTCGGACCGACGGCCAGAATCTCCGCGCCGCGCGCCTTGAACTGGTCGTATTCGTCGCGCATGCGCGCCAACTGCGCGCGGCAGAACGGTCACATAAAGCCGCGCAGGAAGGCGAGCACGACGGGCTTCGAGCCGCGGAAATCCGAGAGGCGGAAGAGATTACCGCGCGTATCCGTCAGCTCAAAGTCAGGGGCGGGTTCGCCCGGGGTGATCAGAGGAGGTTTCATTCAGAATAATCCAAAAGTTCCCGCGCCTTCGCCCAAATGGCGTCGAACATCTCGACAGTCAATCTGCCTGTCAACGTATTTTGCTGGCTGGGATGGTAAGAACACAGTAACCAGTGATCGGTCATCAGCAAATATGTGGCGCCGTGAGCGAACTTCCAGCCGTTCGAGCGGGCGGAATATATTCGCAGGACTCTCTCAAATGCTATCCGACCGAGGGCGACGATCACCTTCGGTTGCAGGATTTCGATCTCGCGCTCCAGATAGGGCTGACAGTTATCCAGTTCTGCAGGAGTCGGTTTGTTGGCGGGTGGGGCGCAGCGGCCCGAGGCAGTGACATACACATCGGACAGAATCAGGCCATCGTCCCGCGCGACCGAGACGGGGCGGTTCGCAAATCCCGCGCGGTGGAGAGCGGGATACAGAAAGTCGCCCGAGGCGTCGCCCGTGAACTGTCGTCCCGTGCGATTCGAGCCGTGCGCGCCGGGCGCCAGTCCCACCACGAGCAGGCGCGCCTGCGTATCGCCGAAGCCCGGTACGGGTTTACCCCAATAGTCCTGATCGCGGTAGGCCTTGCGTTTGGTGCGCGCCACTTCTTCGCGCCACGCCGCCAGGCGCGGGCATTTGCGACAGGCGACGATTTGCCGGTTGAGTTCGTCGAGGCGCATGTATTCATTTTATCAGGAGAGAGGCCATGAAACCGTTTCGGAAGAATGTAGCCATTGCGATTGACGGCGGAGGCATCCGCGGCGTGATGGTCGCCAAGGCGCTGACCCTGCTGGAGCAGGAACTGGGCCGGCCGGTGCACGAGGTGTTTCGGCTGGCGGTCGGCACTTCGACGGGTTCGATCCTCGCCGCGGGCATCGCCAGCGGGCTGGAGGCGCAGGCACTGTTCGAGATGTATCAAAGCCTCGGCACGCAGATTTTCAAGAAGACTCTGGCATCCCGTTTCTGGTTCTTCCGCGGCTATCGCTATTCGCGCCAGCCGCTGGAGGAACATCTGCGCGAGGCATTGAAGGACAAGACGCTGGGCGACATCTGGAACGCGAAACCGTCCACGGCGCTCGTCGTCACGACCTTCGACCTGGCCTCGAACTACACGCGCTTTCTAAAATCCTGGAAGCCGCAGTACCAGGACTGGCCCGTGGTCAAAGCAGTGCTGGCCTCCTCGGCCGCGCCCACCTTCTTCCCTGTGCTGGATGGCCGCTATTCGGACGGCGGCGTCGGCTCGTATAACAATCCATGTTTCATGGCCGCGTATGAACTCGTTCATTATCTGAAATGGAATCCAAAAGAGACTACCCTCCTCAGTCTCGGCACGGGGCGCTCGCGCGAGCACATCAAAGTGGGCGACCCCGACAAATACAGCGCCCTGCAATGGATTCCCCATGTGATGGAAACGCTTTCGGAGGATGCCACCGACCAGCAGGTGCATCTGGTCAAGGCGATGGTCCCCGATTTGGACTTTCGCCGTTATCAGATCATTATGGATAAACCGATCGGCCTGGACGACCCGAGCCAGATTCCGTTATTGATTCAATACGGCGAGACGATGGGCGCGGACATCCTGAACGATCGTCTGGACCCGTTATTGAAAACGCGGCTCGACCCCGCGCCGGCGATGAAGGCCGCGGTCACAAGATCAGCATCGCGTCGCCAAACGAGTAGAAGCGGTAACCTTCAGAAATCGCGGTCGCGTACGCGGACAAAATCCGCTCGCGCCCCGCGAAGGCGCTGACCAGCATGATGAGCGTGGACCTCGGCAGGTGGAAGTTGGTCACCATCGCATCCACGACCTTGAATTGATAGCCCGGGAGGATGAAGAGGGAGGTGGGGCCGGAGAAGGCAGTGATCAGTGAGGAGTGATCAGTGATCAGTGAGGCGGCTGTTTCGAGGGTTCGCACTGATGTCGTCCCCACCGCAACGACTCTGCCTCCTGCCTGCCTGGTTTGATGGATGGCATCGGCAGTTGCTTGCGGCAATTCACACCATTCGCTGTGAATCTTGTGTTCTTCGGGATGGTCTTCCGTGACGGGCGCGAAGGTATCCAGCCCCACATGTAATGTGACGTAAGCAATCTTCACGCCGCTGGCCTGTAACGCATCCAGCAGGCGCGGGGTGAAGTGCAGACCCGCGGTCGGCGCGGCGGCGGAGCCCGGCTGGCGCGCATAGACCGTTTGATAACGTTCGGGGTCATTTAGTTTCTCGTGAATGTACGGCGGCAGAGGCACGTTGCCCACTTTGGGGAAATACGGCTCGATGGGTTCGGAAAAAAGCAGAAGCCTTTCTGCACCATCCAGAAATTCCAGGATTGTTGCCTCGGGCCCATCTTCCACTTTTACCTTACCCCCTACGCGCAGACCTTTTCCGCCCACCAATGCCTCCCAGCGCAACAGGTCGCGGCGTCGGAGCAGGAGCAATTCCACGCGGCCGCCTGTCTCTTTCCTGGCAAAGATGCGCGCAGGGATGACGCGGGTTTGATTCAAAACCAGCAGGTCGTTCGGCTTGAGGTACTCCCCGATCTCGCGAAAAACACGGTGCTCCAGTGCTCCCGTGTCACGGTGAAGCACCAGCAGCCGCGACGCATCGCGCGGCTCGATGGGCGTCTGCGCGATGAAGGATTCGGGGAGGTTGTAGTCGAAGTCGGAGGTGTTCATGCCGTATCGAGCGAATTGTATCAGGCGAATGGAAATTAAAAAGGGCGACTCACGCCGGCATGGCCGAGCCATGCAAGGCGTGAGTCTTTTTTATATTTGCCTGGGCGCCCTCCCTCGCGCAGCCCCCCCGCAGGGGGCCGCCCCGCCTTCACCGCCCATTAGTGAAGACGGAAAACGCCCAGCCAGGACTCAGCCGCGCTTTCTCTCCTGTTTTGCCTCGGCTTACGTCTCGTGGGCGTAGAGCATTTCCGGCGGAAGTGGTAGCGCAAGATTAATCTTGCGTTACACGCATGAGAGAGAAATGGGACGCCGCCACACGAAAACCGATGTTGTTGTTGAGGTTGACGATGTCGTTGTCGTTGCGGACAGCGCCGCGGGCGTTCCTGCGATTGTTGTTGAAGGAACCGCCACGCAACGCACGGCAGTCTTCGGCTGGCCCTACCGCCCGAGGGCGGCAGGCGTATTTTACACCGAAAACGCGCTGGGGGAAGGGGTTTGCCC
>DAOTXP010000160.1:0-4928 GCA_034435275.1 Anaerolineales bacterium
CCCATTTTAAACACAAAGGACACAAAGGGCACGAAGGAAAAATGCCCATCAATCAAGCCGCCTTTTCTCCCTTTGTGTCCGTAGTGTCCGTCGTGTTTAGGCTCTTTCCCGTTTGTTACGGGAGAGCCGAAAAACGAAAAAACTCCGTGCGCTCTATGCTCTCAGTAGTGATGGATACTCGTCGCCCTCACTGCGTTCGGTAAGAAAAATTACATCGGGATAGTCTGTGCAGGCAGGAGTTGACCCATGACCGAACTCGAAGAATTCCGCGCCGGCAAGGATGATTTCTTTGCGCACCATCCGCAGAGTCCGCTTACGCCCGAACAGAAGCGGAACTTCCGCGGCCTGAGTTATTTCCCCGAAAACGAGTCGCTTCGCTTGGAAGTGAAACTGGATCCGTTCCCCGAGCCCGACCGCATCGAAATGCAGACCTCGACCGGCGATGTGCAGGTGTATCAACGCATTGGACGGATCAAATTCCCTGTGGATGGGCAGGAGGCTGGACTCACGATCTATCAAAGCGAGCATGGATACTTCCTGCCCTTTGTCGACTCACTGGCCGGGGAAGAGACCTATCCTGCCGGACGTTACCTGGAGCCCGAGCCTCTGCCCGGCGACCGCTTCCTCGTGGACTTCAACCTCGCCTACAATCCCTACTGCGCCTACAACGACGCCTGGTCCTGTCCATTGACGCCGTTCGAGAATCGACTCAAGGTGCCGATCAGGGCGGGCGAAAAATTATTTCACGAATAAAAAATTGCGGACCTCGGTCCGCAATTTTTTATGTTTGGGTTGTTTCCTTTTCCAGCACGCGCAACAAGGCTTCGTACTCGTCGCAACACTCGCCGCACATGTCGAGGTGTTCGCGCACCAGCGGCATCAACCGCGCCGCGTCCTCGTGCCTGATCTCCAATTCGGCGTAATGGTCCAGCGCGTTATAGACCTGCTCGCAGTCGAGTTCGGCTGTTTCGAGATAACGGATTAGACTCTCGATTGACCGATCCGAGAGCGGCTTTTCTCCGCGCAGGCGGAGGTTGATTTGCGCGAGCCAGTCTTTTAATTTCATATTGACCTTGTACCTTGACGAAACCGCAAGAATAATTCTTACCCATCCTCGAACGCCGCCAGCACGTCCTGCGCGTTCAATCCCTCCAGTGAGAGACGACGTTTGAGCCGCAGGCGGGCGTCGTGGAGAAGTTTGTAGAGCGCGTTGCGGTTCGTCTGCAGGCGGCGGGCGGCTTCCTCCATTGGGATGCCCTCCACGCCGAGGGCAATGAGCGCGCGGCGCTGACGGTCGGTCAATTCCTCGTTGATGATGCGGCGGACGCGCGCCAACATGTCGGCGCGCTCGGCGGCGGTCTCCGGACCGGCGCGGGCATCCTCCATCAGGCGCGGCGGGGCGGGCGCGTCTTCGTTGTCCACCATCTCGTCGAGGGAGGTGTCGCGCCAGCGTTTGCGGCGCAGTTCGGAAAGCGCGATGCGGATGGCGATCTTGTGCACCCAGGTGGTGAACTGACTGCGGCCCTCGAAGGTGTCGAGGCGGTCGAGGGCGCGCAGGAGGGTTTCCTGGGCCACCTCTTCGGTCAGGGCTTCGAATTGCGGATCGGAGGGGGATATCCAGCGCGAAAGTGCGTAGGGCAGGCCGGAGAGAATCACGGCGCGCAAGTCTTCCAGCGCGGCTTCGCGGGGCAGACCGTCGGCGCGCAGGTCTGTAAGCCATTGCTCGTTGGTGCGTGTGGGCATGGATGGAATTATAACCGCAGACCTCCGAGGTCTTTAAGACTTCGGAGGTCTGGCTTGTGGGCGCGGATCGCGCAGCACTCGAACCCCGAAGCAAAAAGACCACCGCCGCAGAGTGGTCTTTCGTGGTGGGCGCGGAGGGGCTCGAACCCCCGACCTCATGTGTGTGATACATGCGCTCTAACCAACTGAGCTACGCGCCCGGGACGACGCAGATTATAGTCGAGGCAACAGGCTTTGGCAAGTGCTTATGGCGGAGGCAGGTAATCCCACGGGTTGACGAAGTAGGTGAGAGTCCTCAGTTCGAAGTGCAGGTGCGCACCGGACGAACGCCCGGTACTGCCGATGGCACCGATCGGGTCACCCTGGCCCACGCTCTGCGCACAACTGACATAAACCTCGCTCAAGTGTGCGTACAGCGACTGGAAGCCGTTGCCGTGGTCAATCATGATCATGTTGCCGTAACCGTAATCGTTCCAGCCTGCATACACAACCACACCCGCGTCGGTGGCATAGACCCCCTCGCCGCCGTTCCCGGCCAGGTCGACACCCCAGTGATTGGATTCGGGAGAATAGTCGAAGCCCGATAAATAGTGTTTTGCCGTCGGCCAGACGAAGGTGCCGAATCCCACCGCGCCGCCCGTGACCGGGTCGCACGCACCCTTGCCGAGTACGCGTGCCGAGGCGGGATTCTCCCGCGTTACACCCAGCGGCGCGCTCCATGAAATGAATAGACGTTCACCGCCGGGGATGATCAGCCACGTACCGGGCTTGATGTTGGGACGGGCGTAATCACCGATGGCGGCGGGATCGAGCCTATTGGGGGGATAATTGATAATGACTTCCGGCGTCACCCCGAAGAACTCAGAGACGCCGTTCAGACCGTCGCCAGCCTGCCATTCGTAATATGTGCCGTCCACGGGCAGGATGTTCAACACCTGGCCGGCAGTCAGGGCGTGCGGATCGTCAAGCAGGATATTGTAATTGCCCCACAGAATCGTCTGCGGTCTCAGGCCAAACTTTTCGGCAATGCCGAAGACGGTATCGCCTTCCTGAACGGTGTATTTTACGATCTCATTGCGCGGCCGCGAGGGAATGGTGGTGCGTTCCTGCGCGTAGCGGGGAATGCCCGGGACAGATTCCTCCGCCGCCATCGGGATCAGGCCGGGGTCCATGACCGAGACGGGAGTCGGGGCGGCGGCTTGGGCGGAGCCGGGGCGCAGAGTCACCAGCTCGCGCATGTCCACCTGTCGAATCATCCAAATGACCGCCACCACCAGGATCAGCGAGAGCACGTTGGTGCCAACGCGCAGGATCGATTCGCCCAGCCCGAGGTTGAGCAGGAAGTTCAGCCCAGCGGCCAATGGATTTCGATCGGATCCGGGAGGTCTGCCGTCAAGCCCGGTTTCCCCTTGTACGGCTGGCGGAGTCTTGCCTTCAAAATCAGGATTCATTCCATCTCCGCTGGCATGATAACAGGGGGAGAATCGTGCGTCAAGCCGACCCAATAAACGCTCATCCTGCGCTAAACCTGGGCGCGGCGCACGCCGGGACTGGCAAGGTGCAGGCCGCCGATGGTGACCAGCGAAACCAGCCCGCCGACCAGTGCGGCCAGCGGCACACCCCAGACCTGCGCCATCCAGCCGATAAGGAGACTGCCGAACGGCGCCACGCCCTGCACTGCCCACAAGTACGCGCTGAATACGCGCCCGCGCAGGCCGTTGGGCACCTGGATTTGAATCAGCGTGTTCATCGTGACCAATTGTGTCACCGTGCCCCAGCCGATCAGCACGAGCAGAATCAACGAAACGGGCAGGCTGGTCGTAAACCCGAGCGCGAGCAACGGCAGGATGAAGGCCACCTGTCCCAGCGTGAGCACGAGGCCTTTGTTCGGCGCCGCGTTGAAGTATGCCGCCAGGAACGCCGCCAGCAGCGCGCCCACTCCCTGCGCGGCGTACAACTGCCCTGTGCGTTCAGCCACGATGGTTTCCGTGTCCGCCGCGATCCGCAGAACGTCGCGGGCAATGGCGGGGATTTGCTGGAGCAGGGGGAAGCCAAAGAAGCCGATCAGCGCGGACATGAGGATGATGGACGCGACCACGTTGTTGCGGCGGATGTAGGACATGCCCTCGCGGAACTCGGTCCCCAGACTCTTTTCACCCATCGCTTCGCGCGGGACCTGGTGGCGGGCGCGCGCCAAAAGAAGCCCGCCGATCACGAACAGGAAACTCAACCCATTGATAAAGAACACACTCCCCTCGCTCCCCGCGGCCATGAGCGGCGCAGCCAGCGTCGGGCCGAGGACGCGGCCGAGGTTGAAGGCCGTCGTCTGTAATGCAATTGCGGAGGGAAGGGCTTCGCGTCCCGCCAGTTCGATCAGCATGGCCTGCCGCGCGGTGATCTCCACGGCGCTGGCCATACCGAAGACGAAAGCCAGCACGGTGATGTGCCAGATTTCGATTTGCCCCGAAAAGGTCAGCGCGGCGAGGCCGAACGCCTGCAACGACATGACGGCTTGCAGGACGATAACGGTCTTGCGCTTGTCCCAGTGTTCGATGAGCACGCCTGCGGGCAGGGCGAGAAGAAGAGTCGGCAGGGTGGTTGCGAAACCGATGAGTCCCAAATCGAGTGGACGGCCCGAGATGCGATAGGCCAGATACGGCTGGGCGGTGTTATGCATCCACGTGCCGATGACCGAGACGAATTGCCCGGTCAGAAAGAGCACGAAGTCGCGCGATCCCAGCGCGGGAAAGCGGTTGATGAGGGCAGATTGAATAGGTTTCATGGAATGTGTAAGGGCACAGCACTCGCGCTGAGCGGAGGGTTGAGTAGCCCGTGTTTGTCGGGCGTATCGAAACCCGCAGTCGAAGCGTCGCTGTGCCTTTACAGTCTAAGCAGGCACGACCAGTTCGGCGCGGTCGTTCTCGGGTTTGTTGACCAGCGTCGAGACAGGGTGGGCGGACATCGCCTCGGCAGGAAAGGGCTTGAGAAGCGGTTGCAGGCTTTCGGGAGTCCGCGGCGCAGGGTCGAGCCATTGGGCATAGTCCGCGGGGTGGAGGATGACGGGCATGCGGTTGTGGATGGTCGCCATGAGTTCATTGGGTTCGGTGGTGATGATGGCCGCCGAGCGGACCGAGCCGCCGTCGGGCGGGTTCCATTCGTCCCACAGGCCGGCGAAGGCGAAGGGC
>DAOTXP010000161.1:0-1529 GCA_034435275.1 Anaerolineales bacterium
CAGTGGGCGGAATAGGGCTCGAACCTACGACCTCTGCTATGTCAAAGCAGTGCTCTAACCAACTGAGCTATCCGCCCGAACAGGCACACATTATAACGAGGAGGCAGGCTTTTGGCAATGCTTGGTATAATCGCCCTGCCATGCCCAGAAGGAAAGCACCCGAAGACCTCTCGGTGGACGAACTTCGCCGTCTCTTGATCGAGAAGCGACGCGGCGCGCGCAGGGAACGATTGGATCACTTCCGCCGCACGGGACGCGTCATCGCGCTCGCACCGGATCTGACCGATGGCCTGTCTCCTGCGCCGATCGCGGACGCGGCCGAGGAGCCGCTCGCGCCGGCGCCCCGCAGTCGCTGGGCGGACCGGGCGCTGGTGGCCGTCGAAGTGCTGGCTGTCGTCGGCTTGATTGGCGTGTTGCTGAACGGGCTGGGCATCCTGCGCGAACTGAACCGCGAAGTGGCCGCCGCGCTGGCCCCGGCCACCGTCGAGCCGACGCCGCTGGTGATGGCGATTGTGCTCCCATCGGGGCACACGCCGCCCGACGCGCAGGGCAACACGCGTCCCAACGACGCCGAGATCCCCGAACACCTTCGGCCGATGGTGCAGTCGCTGGAGAATATCGCGGTGCCCACTTCGAGCCCCGCGCAGGCGATTCGCATCCAGATTCCCGCGCTGAACGTGGACGCTCCGGTCGTTCAGGGCGACGGCTGGGAACAGTTGAAGAAGGGCGTCGGTCAGAATTTCGCCTCGGCCAATCCCGGCGAGAATGGCAACGTCATTTTGTCCGCGCACAATGATGTGTATGGCGAGTTGTTCCGTTATCTGGATAAACTTGTGCCCGGCGACCAGGTCATCCTGTATACCCAGCAACGCCAATTCGTCTATGTAGTCACTCAGACCTTGCTGGTCGAGCCGACGCAGGTCGAGGTGATGGCGCAGACCTCCGACCCGACCGTGACGCTGATCTCGTGTTATCCCTATCTTGTTGACAAGCAACGTATCGTTGTCTTTGCAAAATTACAGAACTGATCACATCATCGCCCTGAGCGGAGGGTCGATTCTTCCGCCGTACACTTGCACCTGCGTGCAAGTGCAGGTGTCGAAACCCGAAGTCGAAGGGCAAAATCAAAGGAGTTTCCAATGGCCAAGAAAACCAAACGCTCAGTAAGCCGCCGGCAGATGCCGGGCGTATCAGTTTCCCGCAACACCGCCACCGAATTCAACCCCGATTACAGTGCGGTCAAAAGCGACCTGAAGCGCATCGGCATTCTGGCTGGCTCGTTCTTTGTCATCCTGATCGTGTTATCGTTCTTCCTGCGGTAAGAAGATATTTGTCTGAAAACAGCGGGTCACACTTAAAGCGTGACCCCCTTGTAGAATCAATGTTGCTCTGTTGCAAACATTCATCATTCCATCGCCCTGAGCGAAGCGCAGCAGAGACGAAGGGCGATGGATCGGTCACCTGCGCTTCGTCTTCGGCCCTTCGGCAGGCTCAGGGCCTCCGCTCAGCGCGGTGCTGGAAATGATGGC
>DAOTXP010000162.1:0-9404 GCA_034435275.1 Anaerolineales bacterium
GATATATAAGGAGCCGATTATGGACATGCAATATCGTCGGTTGGGACGGGCGGGAATCAAGGTCAGTGTGTTATCGTTCGGGTCGTGGGTCACCTTCCATCACCAGGCGGATGTCAATTTGGCGGCGAACATGATGAAGGTCGCGTACGAGGCGGGCGTCAATTTCTTCGACAATGCCGAAGTCTATGCAGGCGGAAAATCCGAAGAAGTCATGGGCGCGGCGCTGAAGAGACTCGGCTGGCGGCGCGGCAGTTATCTCGTCTCCACTAAGTTTTACTGGGGACTGTACAAGGGCGTCAACGAGCGGAACACACTCAATCGCAAACGCCTGCTCGAAGGAATTGACGGTTCTCTCCGCCGACTTGGGCTGGATTACGTGGACCTCGTCTTCTGCCACCGCCCAGACCGCGAGACGCCCATCGAAGAGACCGCCCGCGCCATGCAGGACATCGTCCAATCGGGGCGCGCCATGTACTGGGGAATCTCCGAATGGAGTGCAGACCAGATCCGCGCGGCGTGGAATATCTGCGACAAATACGGCTGGCACAAACCCGTCACCGAACAGCCCGAATACAATCTATTCCATCGCGAACGAGTTGAAAAAGAATATGCGCGACTTTACGAAGATATCGGCCTCGGCACGACCATTTGGAGTCCGTTGGCCTTTGGTATCCTGACGGGAAAATACAACAGCGGCATTCCCAAAGACAGCCGCGCTTCCCTGAAAGGCTACGGCTGGATGAAAGATGAGATCACGCAGGAGAAGATCGCAAAGGTCAAGAAGCTGGCCAGGATTGCCAAAGAGTTGGATTGCACATTGGCACAATTCGCCATCGCCTGGTGTGCGAAGAACGAACACGTCAGCACGGTCATCACGGGGGCGTCACGTGTGGAGCAAGTGGAGGAGAATATGAAAGCGCTGGAAGTCCTGCCAAAGTTGACCGAGGATGTGATGGAGCGGGTAAACAAGATTGTGGGCAAACCCAAAGAGGAAGAATAATCCGCTCCAGCAGTGTGGCAACATTCATCGCGCAAAATGGGCGACATGAATATCGCCGTACAACCCGACCATGCGTAACATGGTTCGCTTAATTCACCGACTGCCTGATGAGAAGGAGCACTGCATAAATCAGGGTCGTCAACAACCCCAGCGCAGACAAAACCACTCCCGCGATGGCGATCCTGCGGCTCTCCGATTTCAGAGTATACAAACCCAGCCCCAAGCCGGCCAGGCTGGCGGCCGCGCCGCACATGGGGATGATGGCCGCGCACAGGCTGATCACACCCAGCGCGGCGGATATCAGCGCGAGGTATCGGTTCGTCCGCAATTCGGGATCAAGAGAGGCGGGGTCGGTCTCCATCACTCCTCCCCCGTCAGCAATTTCAATCTCTCCCACGGTTTGAGATTCGCCTCGTCGGCGTAAATCGCCTTCAACTCATACAACTCATCGCGTAACGCGGCGGCCCTTTCGAATTCGAGATTCCCGGCCGCCTCTTTCATTTGCCTCTCCAATTCATCAATAATTCGCTTCATCTCGCCGCGCGGCATCCCCTCCGCGGCCCTGGTCTTGTACTCGCCCCGCATCTCCGCCACGGCCTTCGGGGACATCTGGTCGGTCAAATCACGGACGGCCTTGTGGATGCTGATGGGCGTGATGCCATGCTCCTCATTGAACTTCAATTGCTTGGCGCGGCGGCGGTTCGTCTCGTCAATGGCGCGCTTCATCGAGTCGGTGACGCGGTCGGCATACATGATGACGCGTCCGTTGATGTGACGCGCGGCGCGGCCGATGGTCTGGATGAGAGCCGTGTCCGAGCGCAGGAATCCCTCCTTGTCTGCGTCCAGGATCGCGACGAGGGATACTTCGGGCAGGTCGAGACCTTCGCGCAGAAGGTTGATCCCTACGATCACGTCGAAGACGCCCAGGCGCAGGTCGCGCAGGATGCCGATGCGCTCGAGCGTCTCGACCTCCGAATGCAGGTAATGAACCTTGATGCCAAGTTCCATCAGGTAATCCGCCAGATCCTCGGCCATGCGTTTGGTGAGCGTGGTAACCAACACCCGTTCGCCGATCTCCACGCGGGCGCGGATTTCCTTGATGAGATCGTCCACCTGGCCTTTCGTCGGGCGGACTTCCACTTCGGGATCCACGAGACCCGTCGGGCGGATGATCTGCTCGACGATCTGCTCGGCACGTTCCATCTCGTACGGGCCAGGCGTGGCAGACGTATAAATCGTATGTCCCATCACCTGCTCGAATTCGTGGAACTTGAGCGGGCGGTTGTCCAGCGCGGACGGCAGGCGGAAGCCGTATTCGACCAGCGTCTCTTTACGCGAGCGGTCGCCGTTGTACATGCCGCGGATCTGCGGAACGCTCATGTGCGACTCGTCAATGACCAGCAAATAATCGCTGGGCAGGAAATCAATCATCGTCCACGGATGCGAACCCGCCTCGCGCTGGTCGAGATGGCGCGAATAGTTCTCAATGCCCGAACAATAACCCACTTCCTTCAGCATCTCGAGATCGTAGCGCGTGCGTTGTTCGAGCCGCTGGGCTTCCAGTAATTTTCCCTGCTCCTTGAACAGCGCCAGCCGTTCCTCCAACTCGCGTTCGATGTCTGCGATCGAATCCTTAAGTTTGTCGGCAGCGGTAATGTAATGCTTGGCAGGGAAGATGGAAATCTCCCTCGGCTCGTCGAAGACTTCACCGGTCAGCGGGCTGAACTGGAGGATGCGTTCGACCTCGTCACCGAAGAATGTGATGCGGAAACCGCGCTTGTCATCGTACGCGGGGACGATCTCCAACGTGTCGCCGCGCACCCTGAACGTGCCGCTGCGCAAGTCCATATCATTACGCTGATACTGTCCCTCCACCAACTGCCGCACAAGCGCGTTGCGCCGATAGATCTCCCCCACCGCCAGGCGCACCGTCCCGCGCCCGAACTCCTCGGGCGAACCCAGGCCGTAGATGCACGAGACCGACGCGACGATGATGACATCCCGCCGCGAAATGAGGCTGGTCGTCGCGGCCAGGCGCAGACGTTCGATCTCCTCGTTGATCTGAGTCTCTTTCTCGATGTACAGGTCGCGCCGCGGGACGTAGGCCTCGGGCTGATAGTAGTCGTAATACGAGACAAAGTATTCGACCGCGTTCTCCGGGAAGAAGTCCTTGAACTCAGCATAGAGTTGCGCCGCCAGAGTTTTGTTGTGCGCCATGATGAGCGCGGGCTTCTGCACTTCCTGGATGACAGAGGCGATCGTGAACGTCTTGCCGGTGCCGGTCGCGCCGAGCAGGACCTGATGCCGCATACCCTTACGGATGCCGTCCACAAGTTGGGTAATGGCTTCGGGCTGATCGCCCGTGGGAATGAAGGGGGCTACAAGTTTGAATTCCATGGTCGGTTTGGGCTCAAAAATGGGAACGTGTGTTCTATTGTAACACAAGTGAAAAGGCCTCTTGAAATGTGTCCGCGTTTTTGCTATACTATTCCCATAACTCTGCTCCACTTTATCTTATTTCGCCCGTCAACGAGAACGGGATCAATCCAAAAGGAGGCTTGCTATGAGATCTCGTATCCTGATAAAGGCCTTGATGGCCCTAGGCACATTGGTTGGAGTTCAGTTTTTAATGGCTACTTGGAGTGCGACCAACGAGGGAAACCAAGCCTACATTAGGAATGGCAGTGTCATGATTCCGATGGGAAGCGACAAAATCGCTGAACAAACGGCGGACAAACTGAACAAGGAGGAAGAGAAGGCTGAGCAGAGGAAAGACAAAGAAGATAAAAAAAGCGACAAGAAGAAATAGATTTTAATCAACTTGTGCACAAATCAAAGAAAGGAGATCACCATGTTTTCTGTTCGCGATAACAGCGAGAAAACAAAACGAGGCTTTCTGGGACTGCTACTTATCGTTCTGGGAGCACTACTGACTGCCGCATGGACATCACAGCAAACGCCCTTTGGGACAATGGTAACAAACGGCTCGATTTCATTCAACGCTCCGGATGCCAAGGCCGGTGAAAATATGGCAGAAATCCTGAATGAGGCGGATAAAAAATCCGAAAAGCAAGAAAAGAAAAACGACAAGAAAGACGATAGGAAAAAGTAACGCTCTCGCAAAGGCAGACGGTTGGAGAACTCCAACCGTCTGCCTTTTAATGCTCGGTTCAATCTGCCTTTTTCCCGTCACTCAAGCGAGCCAGTATTTCCAACAACTTAACCATCCAGGATTCGTCTTTGGCGAAGGCCAGCCAATACGCGGACTTGCCGCCGCGCACAGCGGGACCGAGGTCTGGCAAGCGCGTCGGTTCAGACCCGTTGGCGGGCGCGGGGTAACGAAGCGCCACCTGCCCCCCCTCCCAACTGACGGCGGACAGCCCCGCCTTCTCCGCCCGCAACTTGACGCGCATCTGGTACAGTAGATTCTCGACCATCTCCGGCAACGCACCGAAGCGGTCGCGGAATTCGGAGGCGAGCGCCTCGATCTCGGATTCATCCCGCAAGTCGGCGATGCGGCGGTAAAGTCTCAGGCGCAGGTTCTGATCGGGAATGTAGTCCGAGGGGATGCCGATGGCGAGGGGCAGGTCAACGTTCACAGGCATCGCAATCGGTTGAAGGTTGAAAGTTGAAAGGCTGGAAGGCTGAACTGTTGAATTCGCAAACCTTAACCGTCGAACTGAATCAGCCAGTAACCGCGTATAGAGATGAAAGCCCACATCCTGGATAAATCCGTGCTGGCGCGTGCCGAGCAATTCCCCCGCGCCGCGGATCTCCAGGTCGCGCATGGCAATCGAATAGCCCGCGCCGAGTTGCGTGTTCTCGGCAATGACTTCCAACCGCTGTTGGCCTTCCAGTGTGGGCGACATCTTGTTATGGCGGAAGAAATACGCGTAGGCGCGCATCGCGCCGCGCCCGACGCGCCCGCGCAGTTGATAGAGTTGTGCCAGGCCGAAGGTGTCGGCTCGATCCACAATCAGGGTGTTGGCGTTGGGAATGTCAAGGCCCGATTCAATGATGGTGGTCGAGAGCAGGAGGTCGATCTCGCCCGCGTTGAAGCGATGCATCACCGCCGAGAGTTCCGCCTCGGGCATCTGGCCATGGCCGATGTCAATGCGCGCCTCAGGGACAAGTTTCTCCAGATGTGACCGCATTGCGTCAATGGTGTGCACGCGGTTGTGGACAAAGAAGATCTGCCCGCCGCGTTCCAGTTCGCGAAGGATGGCCTGCCTGACCAGCCGCGGCGAATACGGCCCGACGTGCGTGACGATGGGCAGGCGTTCCTCGGGCGGCGTGTTCAAATTGGAAATATCGCGCACGCCCGTCAACGCCATGTACAGTGTGCGCGGAATCGGTGTGGCCGTAAGAGTCAACACGTCCACTTCGGTGCGAAGTTTCTTGAGATGTTCCTTATGGGTCACACCGAAGCGCTGCTCCTCGTCAATGATGACCAGCCCCAGATCCTTGAACTGCACATCGGGTGAGATCAGCCTGTGCGTACCGATGATGATGTCCACTTCGCCAATGGCAAGCGCAGCCAAGATGTCGCTCTGTTCGCGCGGCGTGCGGAAGCGCGAGAGCATTTCCACTTTGACGGGATACGCGGCCAAGCGTTGCAGGAAGGTCTCGTAATGCTGTTGCGCCAGCACAGTGGTCGGCACCAGAATCGCGACTTGTCTGCCATCCATCACAGCCTTGAAGGCAGCGCGTAGCGCGACCTCGGTCTTGCCGTAGCCTACGTCGCCGCACAGCAGACGGTCCATCGGGCGCGGCGTCTCCATGTCGCGTTTGATCTCGGCCAGTGCGCGGGTTTGGTCATCCGTCTCGACATACGGAAATGAGTCTTCCAATTCCTTCTGCCAGTTGGAATCGGGCTTGAAGGAATAACCCACCGACACCTGCCGCCGCGCATACAGGTCGAGCAGTTCCTGCGCGACCTTCTGGACCGCTTCTTTGACGCGCGACTTCTTCTCGGTCCAGCCCTGACCGCCGAGGTGATCCAGCGCAGGGACGCCACCGTCCGCGCCTACATAGCGGGTCAGGCGATCGGCCTGGTGCACGGGGACGAAGAGCGTATCCCCGCCTTCGTATTCCACCGCGAGAAATTCGCGCTCGTGGCCTTCGAGATTTCGTTGGACGAGGCCCGCGAATCGGCCCACACCGTGATCCACATGGACGACGTGATCGCCAGGCTGAAGGTCCGCGTAGAACGTTTCGGGCGCCTCGACCGTGGGACGGGCGCGCGTCCGCAGTTGAGGCCGTTCCCACCCGAAGACTTCCGAGTCGGTGATGAGGTAGAGGTCGTCGAGTTGCCAGCCCTCGGAGAGAGAGGCTTCGAGAAAAACGACAGACGACGGACGATGGACGGTGGACAGTGACGCCTCATAGGTCAACTGTCCGCGTTCAACGGTCTGATTCCAAAGTTCTTCGAGGCGGGCACGCTGGCGCGAAACGATGACAACTTGCCTGCCCGCGGCCACCAACGCGGCCAGATAATCTTCGAACGGCTTGAGCCGTCCCGCGAATCTTTCGATATGACCAAACTGATCGGATAACCGATCATCGCTTACCGACGATTGCTCACTGGCTCTTCCAAGTTCCGCCACCGATCGTCCATGCAGGCTGTCATTCAATTCGGACCAGGTGAGATACGGAACAGGAAAATCTTCGGGAAGCGTGCCTTCTTCGATGCTCTCCTGCCTGAACCTGACCGCCTGCTCCTCCACCTCCTGACTCATCATTTCGACGAGGCTGAGGTCGTCAATGAGCACAAGGGATTTTTGAGGCAGGTAATCGAGGAGGCTGGATGGAATGGAATGCAAAAGAGGGATATGGAATTCGGTAAATTGGGAATCGGGAGTTGGGAATCGGGGGTCGGGGATGGATTCGTCGGTAAGAAATTCGCGGGCGGGCGTGATGAGAATCGAATCCAGTTTTTCCACGGTGCGTTGGGAGGCGGGATCGAAGCGGCGGATGGTCTCGATCTCATCGCCGAAAAAATCGAGGCGGACGGGATGCGGCTCGGTCGGAGGCCAGACATCCAGCAGGCCGCCGCGGTTGGAGAACTGCCCAGGCTCGAGCACGGTGTCCACGCGCCCGTAGCCGATCTCAGCCCAGGCACGCAGCAGCGTCTCAGGCTGGACCTTCTGCCCCGCGGATAATTTCCTGCATGCCTTGAGATAATCACGGCGCGGCAGGGTGCGCGTCATCAACGCGCGGACCGAAGCCACGATGATGGGGGGAGTCTCTGGTTTCTCTGCAAAGGGAAGATGGTACGCGGCCAGCGCAGTCATCGCTTGCAGGCGTTCGCGGCGCGTGGTCACTCCCCAGGCGGCCTGTTCGTAAAACAACGGGTTGGGTTCCGCGAACAAATAGCACGGCGACTTTACCCAGAAGCCCAGTTCGTCGAACAGAGACAGTGCATGGTCGGCGCGGTCGGTGACGAGCAGGAAGGGCTGTTGGAGGTCGCCATGCAATGCGGCCAGCACAGGCAGGCGCGCCGAACGCGGCAGGCCGAGCGCGGGAAGAGACTCATCTGCCCGAAGGTCAGCCAGGACTTGTTGATAGGGTGACAGAGCGCGAATCTTTTGAAGAAGAATGTCCATATCCCATCAGGCGGCACACCGCCAACGCGAGGAAGATCCGCTACACATCAACGGCGTTGCCGTTGAACTTGTTCATCGCCGCGTTCAAACCATGGATCACGAACTCCAGCGCGGCGTCGGCGGCGTGGTCAAGGATTTCGGAGAGGGATTTCATCTCTTCTTCGGAAAAATCCTGCAGGACATAATCGGCAGGGTCCATGCGGCCAGGCGGACGTCCGATGCCAATGCGCAGGCGGGGAAATTCCTGCGTGCCGAGTCGCTCGATGATCGAACTCATGCCGCGCTGGCCGCCCGGCCCGCCCCTGGCACGGATGCGGATGGTGCCAAACGGAAGGTCGAGGTCATCGGACAGAACCAGTAGGTTGGTCAGCGGGATTTTGTAGAAGTGCGCCAGTCCCTGCACAGACTGGCCCGAAAGATTCATGTAGGTCTGCGGTTTGGCGAGGATGAGTTTGTGTTCCTCGTATGTCGTCGTAATTACGATGGCCTTCGACTGCATCTTCATGCCGCGCGCGTTCAAACGGACGCACAGCCGGTCGACGAGCATGAAGCCGACGTTGTGGCGGCTGTCGCGGTATTCGCGGCCGGGGTTGCCGAGGCCGACAAGGAGGAAGGTGGAGCCAGTCATCAGTTGCGGCGAAGGCGGAGGAAAATTCCAAAGACGAGAAACAAGAGCAGGATGGTCAGTGCGCCGCGGCCGAGGCTGGCGTAGATCGCAGGAGTATTCAGCGCGGCGGGATTCGGCGGCAGCGGCGTGGGCGTGGGCAGAGGTCGAGGCGTTTCGGTGGCAGCCGGCGTAAGCGTCGCGGGCGCGAGGGACTCGGTCGGCGCGGGAGTGGACGAGGGCGTGGGCGTGTCGGGCGTGTAGTTGCGGACGGAGAGTCCGGTCACGATGGTTTCCAGTTGTGTTCCATTTTGAAGGGTGACGCGCAGGCGCAGATTGTACTCGCCGTCCGTAATGGAGGTCGTGTCCCACACGGCGAGCAGGCCTTCGGTCACGGGCTGCTCGCCCGCCTGGATCAGAAACCAGGTCCCGCTGGGATCGGAGGCGTAGGCAAAAGCCACCTCCGCGGAGAAGAATCCTTCCACCGCGCTGGTCCCGGTCACATTGACCGCGCCGCGCAGGGTCTGCCCCGCGACGGGAAAGGTAATGGAGGGCGGTGCGCCTGTCTGCGCGAGGAGCGTGAAAAGCACCAGCAGGACGTTCAACATCGCAACCGTTGAGTCTAACATGGAGAGGGAAGCAGGTCAACAAAACAGGCGATGAAACAAAATTGATGCGGCGGCGGGATGGGACGGGTAATTTTTTATGGTAAACTACGGCCAACGCAAGAACGCTTTTGAGGAGAATCCGCTATGGCAAAGTCCCGCGCCGAACAGATGGTGGAACGCCTGCGCGCCATGCAGGCTGCCGCCCCTGACATCGAAGCCTCAGCCATCGTCTCGGTGGACGGCCTGATCATGGCCTCGGCTCTCCAGCAGGGCGCGGAGGAAGACCGCGTCTCGGCCATGTCGGCGGCAATGCTTTCGCTGGGCGAGCGCATTTCAGGGGAACTCGGCCGCGGCGGCCTGGAGCAGGTCTACATCAAAGGCGACAACGGATTCATCGTGCTGATCGCCGTCGGGTCGGAAGCCGTGCTCACCGCCCTGGCGCGACACGAAGGTAAACTGGGACTGGTCTTCCTCGAAATGCGGCGGGCGGCCGAAGATTTGACGAAACTGGTCGGATGAAGAAGCCAATCCTGTATCCCCCTGATTTGAACCTCAACCCCGGTGGGGAGGGCACAACTGCCCTCCCC
>DAOTXP010000163.1:0-2659 GCA_034435275.1 Anaerolineales bacterium
ATCTTACTCGACACGAGCGTGATCATTGACGGGCGGGTGGGCGACATCGCAAAGACAGGCTTCCTGCCGGGCACTCTGCTCATCCCGCGTTTTGTGCTTAACGAACTGCAATACATCGCCGATTCCGCCGACGGATTGCGGCGCGCCCGCGGCCGCCGAGGCATGGAGACGCTGGCCGAACTGCAGAAACTGCCCAACGTCCTCGTCCGCATCAGCGACATCAACGTGGACGGCGTCCGCGAGGTGGACGATAAACTCGTCGTGCTGGCGAAACAGTTGAAATGTCCGATCCTGACCAACGACTACAACCTCAACCGCGTGGCCGAACTGCAGGGCGTCACCATCCTGAACATCAACGAACTGGCGAACGCGGTCAAGTCGGTGGTTCTGCCGGGTGAGATGCTCAAGATCAACGTCATCCAGGAGGGCAAGGAACACAGCCAGGGCGTCGGCTACATGGACGACGGCACGATGGTGGTGGTGGAAAACGGCCACGACGCCATCGGCGAATACAAGGAAGTGGTGGTCAGCAAGATTTTGCAGACCGCCGCCGGGCGCATGATCTTCGCCCGCATCGAGGAAGAGAACGGAAAGAAGAAGAAATAGTCTCCTGGTTTCATGGTTACGTGGTTTTGTAGTTACGTAGTTTGGCGCTCGATCAACGAACTCCGCAACTGCGAAGCTACCTAAACTACCCAACTACCTAAACTATGATTCGCATCTACAACACCCTCACCCGCCAGACCGAAGAGTTTCAGACCCTCGAGCCGGGCGTCGTCAAAATGTACGTCTGCGGCGTCACGGTCTACGACGACGCGCACATTGGGCATGCCATGTCTGCCCTCGTTTTCGACATCATCCGCCGCTATCTCGAATATCGCGGCTACAAGTTCAAGCATGTCATGAACTACACCGACGTGGACGACAAGATCATCAACCGCGCCAAACAACTCGGCGAAGACCCGCTCAAGCTGTCTCAGCGCTACGTCGAAGAGTACGCGCGCGATTTGCAGAACCTAAATGTCCTGCCCGCCACATCCTATCCGCAGGTAAGCAAGACGATGCCGCTCATCATTGAGTTCATCCAGGGCTTGATTCAAAAGGAGGCAGCGTATGCCGCGCCGAATGGAGACGTCTACTTCAGCGTCACCAGCGACAAGGACTATGGCAAGCTCTCCGGGCGCAAACTGGATGAAATGCAGGCGGGTGCGCGCGTCGAGGTCGAGGAGGCAAAAGACCACCCCATGGATTTCGCCCTGTGGAAAGCCGCCAAGCCCGGCGAGCCCTCATGGGATTCGCCCTGGGGCAAGGGCCGCCCCGGCTGGCACATCGAATGCTCCGCCATGAATCTTGCCGAACTCGGCGAACAAATCGACATCCACGGCGGCGGCAACGACCTGGTCTTCCCCCATCACGAAAACGAGATCGCCCAGACCGAGTCCCTCACGGGCAAACCCTTTGCCCGCTACTGGGTGCACAACGGCATGTTGCAACTCAGCGGCGAGAAAATGTCCAAGTCGCTCGGCAACATCATCTCGATCAAGGAATTCCTCAGCCAGCACGACGCGGACGTGATGCGCATGCTCGTCCTGAACGGGACCTATCGCGCGCCCCTGATCTTCAACGACGAGACCGTCGGCGCGGCGCAAAAGAACGTCGAACGCCTCAAATCGGGACTTCGGCCTGCCGCGCCCTCCGCACAGGGACTCCCCGCCGGGAGCGCCTCCGAACTCGCCTCCCAGGCGGAAGCCATCAAGCAGTCCTTCACCGACGCGATGGACAACGACTTCAACACCGCGGGCGCGGTCGCGGCGCTGTTCGAGCTGGTCAAGGCCATCAACACCGCGCGCGACAGCGGGGCGACGGACGAGCAACTCAAGCCTGCCCAGTCCATGCTGCGTGAATTGACCGGGGTGCTTGGGCTGCGATTACAGGAGAAACAAGGCACCAGCGGCGCGGACAAGTTCATTGACCTGCTCATCGAAGTCCGCGCTGAGGTGCGCAAACAAAAATTATGGCCGCTCTCGGACCTGATTCGCGACCGTCTCAAAGAACTCGGCGTGACCATCGAAGACGGCAAGGACGGCACGACCTGGCGATGGTAATTTTTGTTTGACAAACCCGTCCTGCCTATGATAAACTCCCGCCCAACTTAATAGAGCCTTTGGCTCACTCATCCAGAGAGGCTGAGGGACCGACCCTGTGACGCCTCGGCAACCAGTCAGTGATCAGTAATCAGTTTTCAGTGATCAGTGAAGAAAGTGCCAATTTCGGCGGACAAATGTCCGGGAGATGAGAGATGATATGCGTACGCGTGTCGCCTCTCGTTTTTGAGAGGCGATTTTGTTGTGGATTAGATAGCCTGCACGGACGTAAACATCTGTGCTACGCCTCCAAAGCCGACTGGAAGTCGGCTGGTCCGCTTGAGCGGACTTGGTGCGAATAGCCCGACGGTTTATCGTCGGGCGGGCACAACCCCACGCAACCACCCCGCGCTGGGAAATGGCAAAAATAATTCAGGAGTAACATGAATCTCAAATACACCAACCGCCGCTACCTCGACGCCCTCGAACAAAAAGTCCTCGTCTTCGACGGCGCAATGGGCACCAGCCTGCAAAAGCAGAATCTCACTGCCGAACATTTCGGCGGCGAGCAATAC
>DAOTXP010000164.1:0-2151 GCA_034435275.1 Anaerolineales bacterium
TCCCTTCAAGGACGTAGCCCATCTCGCGCGCCAGTTGCGCGGTGACGGCGAAATCGGGACGGGTATCGCCGCGCGGCGGCACCGCCGGGTAGAAGCGCTGGACGCGCCGCTCGCCGGAGGTGTACGTGCCCTCGCGCTCGGTGTAGGCCTGCGCCGGCAGGACGACATCGGCAAGTTCGGTCGTTGCGGTTTCGAGAATATCCTGCGCCACGACGAACTTCGCGCTCTTGAGCGCCTTCGCCAGCGCCGGGTCGTCGCCGGCCGGGTCGGCCGCGACAATGTAAACCGCCTTGCCCTTCAACTCCGCGGCCAGATCCGCGGCCGGCTGGAAGCCCAACTCGAACGCGCCCTGGTCATTGACCCGCGGCCATACGCCGATCAATCCGTTGTTCGGCCGGCCGACATGATTCGTATTCGACAATAATTTCGCGCAGGCCGCGGCCAGCGCGGACGAGCCTTCCAGCCCGACCCCTTCACTGCCGAACAGCACGACGGCATTTTCCGCTTTGGCAAAGGCTTCGGCGATCCTGCCTTTGCCGTTCAAATCTTCAATCGTCTTGACCTCGTCGCCATACGCGTAACGGATGACGAACGAGGCATGTTTATCCAGTTTCGTCTCGCGCGGGTTGGCGACGATGAGCGTCGCGCCGCGGCCGGCGGCCTGCTTGAGGCGCAACCACCAGATAGGGGCTTCTTCGTACAGGTCGGAGGCAACTACTAAAACGGCATCGCCTTTTCCGAGCGCACCGAGGTTCGTCCCCTCGCCCACGCCGACCAGCGCGGTCAACTCCCCGCCGCCCATGTCGGAATACAGCAACGCCTGTCCGCCCATACCGTCGGCAAGGGACTTCAGGTTATACAAGTCCTCGTTGGCGAGGCGGCCGGAAGCCAGGATGAGGAAATTTTTCTTGTTGGCCGTCAGGCCTTCCGCCGCCCGCGTGAGGGCCGTGTTCCACGAAGCCCGCGTCAGTTTATCGTCCTTGCGGACGAGCGGCTTCGTCAAACGCTTTTCGCTTTCGGTGTAGTGATAGGCGAAGCGGCCTTTGTCGCACAGCCAGATTTCGTTGACCTGTTCGTTCTGCCGCGGCATGACACGCTTGACCACGATCTGTCCGTCGGCTTTGGCTTCGCGGCGCGTGTTCAGCGTCACGTTGCAGCCGACCGGGCACTGGGCGCAAATGGAAGCGGAGGCATCCAGCTCCCAGGGCCGCGCCCCGAAACGGAAGTCGGCCGTGGTCAGCGCGCCGACCGGGCAGATGTCGGAGGTGTTGCCCGAGAAAACGGAATCGAAGCCGGGGTCCGAGAAGGAAACGATTTCGAGCGAACGTCCGCGGTTGTAAAAGCCGATGACCGGCTCGGAGGCCACGTCGCTTTGGAAGCGCACACAGCGGGCACATTGGATGCAGCGCTCGCGGTCGAGGAAGATCAGGTCGCCCAGCGGAACGTGCTTGGCGAGGTGAATTTTGTCGTCGTACAGGAAGCGGCTCTTGCCCGGGCCATGCGCCATGGTCAGGTTCTGAAGCGGACACTCGCCGCCCTTGTCGCAGATCGGGCAGTCGAGCGGATGGGAGGTAAGCAAGAACTCGACCGTCGTGTTCTGGCCATCCCTGGCTTTCGCTGAGGTCAATTGCGTCCTGACCACCATACCAGGCTCGACCTTGTTGGTGCAGGCCGTTTCGAGTTTGGGCATCCACGAGATCTTCGGCTGGCCGTTCTCATCGAGGATGAGTTGGTTGGTGGCGCGGTCGATCATCGGGCGGCCGATCTCCACCAGACACATGCGGCACATGCCGGCCGGCTCCATCTTGGGATGGTAGCAGAAGACGGGGATGTCAATGCCGATCTTCTTGGCCGCATCCACCACCAATGTCCCCGCGGGGACGGTGACCTGCCGTTCGTCAATGGTAAGCGTGACTTCGTTTGCCATTATGATCTCACTGCCGACTTGAAATCGTTCGGGAAGCGCTCGATACCGGTCACCACCGCCATGGTGGCGAACTCGCCCAGCGCGCACAGGCATTTGCCCTGCATTTGTTTTGCAACCGTATAAAGCAAATCCACATCCGCCTGCGTGCCCTCGCCGGAGTGGATGCGTTCCGTCAGGTGTTGCATCCAGTAATTGCCTTCGCGGCAGGGCGTGCACTTGCCGCA
>DAOTXP010000165.1:0-4390 GCA_034435275.1 Anaerolineales bacterium
ATACGCGAACCTGTCCTAGCCCTGCGCCCCGCCAGGGACGAGCGTGTCCGCGCTGATGAAGCGCGCGAGGGCGGGGTCGTCTATGGTCAACTTGCGGCCGGCATTGTCATAGGTCAGCGTCATGGTTGTGCCGCCGCGCTCTGCTGTCAGCAGGTTGCCGAACGGGTCGTAGGCCGTACAAAAGGCAGCAAAGTCTCCCGATACTTTTTGGGAGGGCAAGCATCGCCATCGTGGGTTATTGTGCAAAGACCTGTTAGGGCGAAATACTTATATCGACAAAGGCCCCTACACATTCGTTCATTTTTTGATCCTCCTTGTACACATGTCCGAAAATTACGACTCGCGCCTCGACAGGGATTTCGCTTGGCGGAATAGGTTTCAGCAGAATGACAGAATAACTTGCTAGACCTGTGTTTGCTGGTTTCATAATGGAGTAAGGATCTGGTGATGACACATACTGAATGTCATTTTTTATTTCTAGCCAATCATGTTCATTTGATTCAAAATATAGGATTCTTACATTAAAGTCATCTGGAAAGATAATTGAATCTTGCGAATTGTTGCTCACATTCAGAGTAATTAGACTGCCCGACTTGTAATCGTTTTGAGAGGGGAGAAATCGAATTTTTGAATTCAGTTCGCAATTGGAATATAGATTATTAAAGATAACATCTTTCGCGGAATCTGCAATCGTCTTGTTTTTACAACCTGTACCCAGTATTGTAAGCAACAAAACCATAAGCCACTGAGTTATTGATTTCATCGTGTTTTACCTACGGGCTGGGATAGTATAAGAGAAGTTGAAGGCCGCGTAACTTGTTCCTTGATTTCCAACGTTGAAAAAAGCTCCAACTACGGCTGTTATAGTTACTTGAGTATTTTGAGGGATTGGCATGAAAAAGTTAAGCGTGTTATCTGCTATGCAGCTGCTACAGATGACGGCACTTTCAACTTCTCCGGGATCAACAACGATCCAATTTGCATCTAATACATATGTTCCCTCTCTGACTGAGGCGTGCGGAAGTGTCATTCTATCTTCCAATTCAATTGCAATTTTCTCGAGGCTTACAGATGAGCCGCCGTCATGATTATTTATTGTAACGAGCATATTGCCTATCGACTCATTTGGATTTAAAGTGTAGGTTAAGAAAACATCCACCGGCGTAGGCGAGGTCGGCGCAAAGAATGAAGCAACTGAATTAACAAAGTTTAGTGCTTCTACTAAGCCCACCGCGCCAGAACCCCTTGGGTTAGTAATTTGGGGATTGTCGGCATCACCTTGTACGCCTGGCGCATTGGCTGGACGTAATCCTCCTATGTAGACTGTGATGGGAACTGGCCGCGGTGTGCAATCTGCTTCATCTGCACAGCCACCTTCACCCTCCCATGCCCAGTGCCCGCTTGGATCCGTATATCGGACCGGATTATTGCTGGTATACGCGTACCTGTCATAGCCCTGCACCCCGGCAGGGACGAGCGTGTCCGCGCGGGTGAAGCGTGCCAGGGCGGGGTCGTACCAGCGGGCGTTGTAAAAGAACAGGCCGAAGTCGTTGACGTTGCTATATTGGCCCGTGAACGTATACTCGGTGAGGGTCACGCCGGCGCGGTAGCGCACTTCACCCCATGCCTTATAGCGCAGTTCGGAGAGCAGCTGTCCGCTTGCATTCAGCGTCAGGCTGGTGGAGCCCAAATGATCGGAGAGCATGTAGTAAAGTGTACCACCTTCACGCATCGCGACGCGTTGACTCCCTGCATAATAGTATTTGGTGACAGTGGAGCCTGTCTTCTCGTAATAGTTGCCTACGAAATAGGTTGTTACTCCATTGATGGTCTGCGCCACGCGGCGGCCGTCGCCGTCGTAGAGGAAGGTGGCTGAAACAGTGTTTTGCAGCGGTGCGGCATAGGCGCGGTGAAGAACTTGCCATGGCCCTTGCGGGCCGCTGCGCGAAGGCCTTCGCCGGGCAACCGGCGTTCATGAAATCATAATTTCCTTGTTCTTTCGTATTTGGAAAAGGATAGTGGCTAATGTGAGAAGATACCCTCCGCTTGCAAGGACGATCAGATTTCCCATTTCACTCTTGGAATTCAGTATTGTGCCGAACAACAAGACGAAATAGACGAATTTCGGAAGAGAGGTAGTTTTATACTGTATGACAGCGTGTTGTCGAAGGCAATGGCGAAGGTACCTTAACCTTTCTATAAACAACACTCCAAAGCCCAATCCTGAACCGATAAAAAATGCCATTACTAACTGAAATGAGGGGGATAATTTACCTACCCACAAATCGAAGAGGGGAATTGCTATACTTACAAATCCTAGAACCCCTAGGAATAAGGACATCCCAAAAGGGGACGTCAGTATGTGGATGATATTTTTCTTCATGCGACCCTCAATGATTGAACTGGAAAACGATCATGGGTTAGGAATTATTGCGGGAAATCTAAAACCGGGACGGGCGCGGCTGGCTGTGCAGGACCAGGATACATAATGACAACCGGGTTGCCATTCGAGTATGCCGCTACAATGTCGACAGCTAGTGCTATTATGCCAACGCCTAGCCAGGGAAGACTTCCTCCACTTCTAAGCGCTAGCAAAGTAATCTCACGAAACGATCCTGCTCCAGACAAGATGCCTGCTACCGTGCAGGGCCCATTATATCGGAATTCATCCTGAGGATAATACCGTACGTGAGAATCATCACCACCGGGCCAGCCAACCGGAAAGTCTCGAAACCCAAGTGTGTCACCTATTGCGTTTCTACTTCCTCTCGGATTGTTCCCTATACCCAAATTCAGTCTGAAATTATCAGATCCTTTGTCGTATTGATAAAAACCCATAAAAGCATCTCTGATATTGAATAACGATATTTGCGTTTTCATTGTCATGTCCCATAGTGCAAGAGCGCCGGTTTCTGCGTCCCTTGCAAACATTGCATAAGCCGCTGCACCGAACAGATTGTAGGCAATTACGTCACCCATCTTTGCCATTTCCAATAGAGACATTAAGTCGTCATCCGAAATCCCCCATTCCGCCTCCTTCATCTTCCTCATGCGGATCTGGCAGCGATAGTTGCTCAAGCCATCGCACGGACTATGCCCACTTGGATCCGTATATCGGACAGGATTATTACTCGTATACGCGTACCTGTCATAGCCCTGCACCCCGGCAGGGACGAGCGTGTCCGCGCGGGTGAAGCGTCCCAGGGCGGGGTCGTACCATCTTGCATTATAGAAATACAGCCCGAGCGCGGTCTCATTGCGCTGACTGGTAAATTGGTAACTGGTGTAGGCGTTGCCCTGACTGGCGAAGCCGTATCGAAGGGTTGCTGTTGGCGTCGAATGTTTTATCTGAGCAAAATACACGCTCTATTTGCTTAGCACTAGACCAACAAACTGGAGAAGGCTACCTGTAAGCACTACAATACCGGTGAAGACTCTAATCAGTCCATGCTTTCGATTGCTTTGGCCGTAATTGCTGATGGGTGTACCTGAGAATCTAGATCTTAATCGATTTTGGAAAGGCACGTATTTATCCGGCCTTCGATACATCAGGGAGCCTGATACCAATAAGTAGACCCCACCTATTAACGCCAGAACACTTGAGAACAGAGTCTGATCATAGGTGTAGGAGGACATTTTTACTCCTAGGGGGTGATTTCAAAAACATTTGTACCAATGCTTATTAGATTCCCGACAAAGCCAGCGCCGGGCGCTAACTTTGAGCGTTCCAGTATGGTCGCTCCCGTATCAATAAGCGCGCTAGATGGATTTCCCATATCCAAGTCGTCCCATGCTTTGCCAACTGTTAGTACTTCGGCAATTTCACTAGCACCCCACACTAGCTTTCCGCCCGGCACTGCTGCTGCTATATCTCCAACTATACCAAAGACATCAACCACAAGACCGAGCTTATCTATATCTTTCCACTCTTTCGGCCCAATGTGATAATTCTTAGAATGTAGTGGATAAAACCACGCTGCCGTATTGCCTCCTGGCGATTGCCAAACTCCATCACTCCCTTCGCTTTGTGAAATTGCTTGGGAAAGAGGCGTGAGGCTATCGCCGCTTTGCAAATATAAACTACCCTCAACCTCAACCAAGGTACCACTAAATAAAGTTGTGTCTAAGTATGTCTGATCCCATTTATTCCAATTTTTGTATACCCCGACATCATCGCCTAACTTTGCATCCCGTAGCACTTCTAACCACCCCCACATTCCCTCATAAGCCCCCCCTTTTTCAAACATTGCAAGAACACCTTTCCAGGATGACACACCAAAATATTTCATGAGTTGTTGTTTTGAGAAATGTCCAGAAGGATCGGTATATTTCAATGGACTGTTCAAAGTGTATGCATAGCGATCCCATGCTTGGGTATTTCCGGGTCCAG
>DAOTXP010000166.1:0-5207 GCA_034435275.1 Anaerolineales bacterium
CGCCTCGGGGCCAGACCTTCTGCTCGCGCCACAACTGCTGACGCTTCTTCGGCGCGCGGATGGCGGGAACAACCTCCCCGCGCTGCTGACCGAACTGGGAAATGTAAAGTTCAGCCAGGTCGTTGGCGATCTCATCGGGTGCGCGCCCCTCGATCTTGATGCCATACTTCGACGCCACAATCCGCAGTTTCGCCACATCGCGGATGGAATAGCCTTCCGCTTCGCCGTTGGCGGTGGCTTTCAGCAGGAAAGCCATATCCCGCCCGTGATCGGAGTGCGCCGCGCCGCCCGCCGCGATGGCGCGCGTCAGGTTGCGCGCCTGAATCGTATCCAGTGTCGCGCCGCATACGCCTACTTCGCCGTTCTTCGTCAGGCGGCAGGGACCCATCCCGCACTGCTTACAGCACATCCCCGCGCCGCCGATGTTGCACGGAACCATATGGTCGGCGCGCGTGAACGCTGTGCCAATACCCAACTCCTCCGCGCGGATCAACATCTCCTGCGCGGCGGGGTCGGTCGAATAATCATTGATTTCGCGTTTCTTGGGCATAGGATTCTCCTTTACTGCCTTTCGTTGAGCATTAGAGAACGCTGACTACGCTCAAAATAAATATTGGCGCGTAGCGGACGTTCTCTAACGTCCGCTAATTATCGGTGGTCTTCACCACCCCCATCCCTGGGCAGGGCCAAAGCGGACGCCCCTGATAGTTCACGCGCTGGGCAAACGCGACGGTATTCTTCACCGTCTCGTAAACGGCGGTGTGACGGAAGGCGCCATCATCGTCCACTTTGCGGACCGCCCCGCCGGGTTCTGCGGGAATCGGCAATTCATCCAGATAGCCCGCTTCGCGCAGCCGCGCCTCGATTTGTTCAGCCTTGATCTTCTTGGGATCGAACGTGACTTGAATGGTTTGAAAAGCGCTGGACGCGTAAACGTCACTAACCCCCGTCAATTCCAGCAACATGCGCCGCGCCTCGCTGACGTGATGATCGCCATACAGCGCGGGCGCTTCGAACGTTTGGGTCTCCATAACTGCCTCCTTGGTAGCTTGGGTTAAAACATCATAGAACCTCTATAGGAGGGGAGAACTATCTCTTTATAATATTCTAGCACCAGGCACTTTTTTCAAATTGTGAGTAAAGTCACGGGATTGGAGGATGAATGTCTAAAATCTTTCTGATAAACCCGCCTTATGATTTGTTTGCACAAGCGCCCTCCGGCGGGTAGACTTGTGAGTACAAGATGAAAAAAGAACAGTATTTCACCCTCGAAACCCTGAAGCCGAGAGCGCGATCCATGCTCGATTCCGTGCGGGAATCCCGCGAGCGCCATGCGGATATCGCCTTCCAGCCCGCCTGCGCCGCCCTGCTCGTACTGGACATGCAGGACTATTTCCTGCGTCCCGCCTCGCATGCGTTCGTCCCCAGCACAGCCGCCGTCCTGCCCAACATTCAGACACTGGTCAACGCTTTCAACGCGCATCTCCGTCCCGTGATCTTCACGCGGCACATCAATTCGGATGAGGACGCCGCGGGCATGGGACGCTGGTGGCGCGATCTGATCCGTACCGACTCGCCCGATTCCAGGCTCGCTTCTCTGCTGGACCCCGGGCCTGCCCCCGTTATCATCCGCAAGAGCCAGTACGACGCGTTTTACGATTCCCCCCTCGAGCAGACCCTGCGCCACCTGGAGGTGGAGCAGGTGGTCATCACCGGCGTGATGACCCACCTGTGCTGTGAGACGACCGCCCGCGCCGCCTTCGTGCGCGGCTTCGACGTGTTCTTCGTGGTGGACGGCACCGCCACATACACAGAGGCGTTTCACCGGGCCAGCCTGCTCAACCTGGCGCACGGATTCGCCGTGCCGGTACTGGCGGAGGAGATCCTGGAGGAGTTGCATAATGTGTAACACTCGCCTGGCTCCTGCCGGGGCGGTATGCAGGGCAAAGTAAAATGAACATAAAAATCGTCATCATCGGCGCGGGGCCGGCGGGAATCGCGGCGGCCATTCAACTCAAACGCTACGGCCTCCCACCGCTTTTACTGGAGAAAGGGCGAGTTGGAGGCCTGTTGTGGAACGCCAACCGGGTGGAGAACTATCCCGGCTTTCCCAACGGCGTGACGGGCCCAAAACTCGTCGCGCTTATGGAAAAACAGATGAAACGCCTCGGCGTCGAAGTGACGCGGGAACAGGTTGTGAGCGTTGACTTACAGGGCAATGCCCTGATCGTCGAAACGGAAACGGCAAAGTATCAGGCCAATGTGGTCGTCGCGGCAACGGGTACGAAATCCCATCCCATTCCTGATGTAGTCTCAGAAAATGCACGGGACAGGGTTTTCAACGAAGTCTGGCCTTTGCTGGAAGCACACGGGAAGTGCGTTGTCATCGTCGGCGCGGGAGACGCGGCCTTCGATTACGCACTTAATTTGTCCAAAAAGAGGAATTCCGTCACTATCCTCAATCGGGGCGAGGACGTAAAATGTCTAGGGTTGCTGTTCGAGCGCGCCGCGCAAGAGCCGCGGATCGAATATCGGCCGCGTACCGCCGTCCGCCGCGTGGAGGCTGATTTAGCGGCGGGCAGGCTAAAGGTCGGGTGTGAAGCGGAGGGAGAGGTAGAATCCCTCGCGGCGGACTACGTCCTGTTCGCCATCGGGCGCGAGCCGAACTTGGATTTTTTGTCTGAAGCGGTGAGACGGCGCGAGCAGGAACTGGCCGAGGCGGGCCGATTGTATTTCGTCGGCGATGTCAGGAATGGGTTGTTTCGTCAAACCGCCATCGCGGCCGGGGACGGCCTGCGGGCGGCAATGCAGATCTGGCATAACTTGGAGAAGAGATGAAGGTCATTGCAGTCACTGGCAATCCCGAACTGGCGACGGTTTACATGGCCGATATGGGCGGCGGGCGGATGCTCGAATTCGTGGAGGCCTGCCAGCCGCCGTATGGCCGCGGCGAACGCTGGATTTTGATGGTCTCGACGCTGTTCGGCTGCCCGGTGAAGTGTCTCTTCTGCGACGCGGGCGGAGGCTATCGCGGCAAGCCGACCGCCGAGGAGATTCTCGCGCAGATTGATTACATGGTGTCACAGTGGTTTCCTGATGGGGTGGTGACCGCATCGAAATTCAAGATTCAGTTCGCGCGCATGGGCGAACCTTCGCTGAACATGGCCGTGCTGAACGCGCTGGAGGAACTGCCGCGCCGCTATCGGACGAGAAGCCTGATGCCGTCCATTTCAACGATTGCCCCCCTCGGCACGGACGCGTTCTTCGAGCGGCTGATTGACGTGAAGGACAGGCTGTATCCGGGCGGGCGATTCCAGTTTCAATTTTCGATCCACACGACCGATGCTGCGTTGCGCGACAAGTTGATCCCTGTCCGCAAGTGGGACTTCGCGCGCATGGCCGCGTACGGCGAACGCTTCCACGGCGCGGGCGACCGAAAGATCACGCTGAACTTTGCGCTGGCAACTGACTCGCCCATTGAGGCGCAGGTGTTGTCGAACTACTTCGACCCGGCGCGTTATCTCATCAAACTGACGCCCGTGAACCCGACCAGCCGCGCGACGAAGAATAATCTGTCATCGTTCATTGACCCCGTTCAACCTGAAACGGCGGAGGCCGTGACCCGTCCATTGCGAGAGGCAGGTTACGAGGTCATCGTCAGCATCGGCGAGGTGGAGGAGAACGAGATCGGGAGCAACTGCGGTCAGTATGTGTTGAACTATTTGGAAAGCGGAATGACCGTGAAAGATGGGTACACGTATCAGGTTGAGACTATGGAGTCCGTCGGCTCGCCGACGATTTTGCTGGAGCAAGCTCCAGCACTCCAAAGGAAAACATTATGAAACTCGCAATCACCGGCAAAGGCGGCGTGGGCAAGACCACACTCACGGCGCTGCTCGCGCAAGCCTACGCGGACATGGGACGCGAAGTGCTTGCGGTTGATGCAGACCCGAGTCCGTGTTTGGCGGGCGCGCTGGGATTTCCGCCCGAACTGCGCGCACAGTTACATCCGATTGCAGAGATGGACGCGCTGATCGAAGAACGCACCGGCGCGAAGCCCGGGACGGTCGGCGGATTCTTCACCCTCAACCCGCGCGTGGACGATATCCCCGAACGCTTCAGTGTTGTCCATCGCGGCGTGCGCCTGCTGGAAATGGGCTCGGTGGACATCGGCGGCTCAGGCTGTATCTGTCCCGAGTCGGCGATGCTCAAGACACTGTTCACCCATCTGCTCTTCCGCAAGGAGGACATCCTCCTGCTCGACATGTACGCCGGCGTCGAGCATCTCGGCCGCGCCACGGTGGATTTCGTGGATGCCATGCTGGTGGTCGCCGAGCCGACGCGCAGGAGTCTGGGAACGGCCCGTCAAATCAAGAAACTGGCGAACGATATTGGTCTACAACGGCTGTACCTTGTGGGGAACAAAGTTCGCAACGACGAAGAAGTCAAATTCCTCGAGAAGGAAACGCCTGAAATTCCCCTGATCGGCTGCATGCCTGCCGATCTGAAAGTACAGGAAGCGGACCGGCTCGGCATTCCCGTATATGACCACGTGGAAAGTTTGAAACTTGCAACCGAACAAATCACTGTGATGCTCAACAAATTGACCAACGCTGAGATACTTGAATAACGAACAATGACGCCTACGACCATCAGACGATAGGACCATAAGACAATATGACTACTACCATCGCACTCGCAGGCAAAGGCGGTGTGGGCAAGACCACCGTCGCGGGCATGGTCATCAAGTACCTTGCCCAGAATCAAACGGACAGCATCCTCGCCATTGACGCCGATCCCTCGTCCAACCTGAACATGGTGCTCGGCCTCGACCTCGAATGGACGGTCGGCGACATCCGCGAGGACATGCTCGAACAGGTTAAGTCGTCTTTGACCAGCGGCGGCGCGGCGATGGGTACCATGCCGGGCGGCACGAGCAAGCGCGACTATCTGGATTACCACATCCGTTCGGCGCTGGCGGAAGGCAGCCGCTTCGACCTGATCGCCATGGGGCGCGGGGAGGGACCCGGCTGTTACTGCGCGGTCAACCACAACCTGCGCGAAGTGATCGACTCGATGAGCAAACACTACGCCTACGTGGTCATTGACAACGAAGCAGGCATGGAACATCTCTCGCGCCGCACCACGCGCGACGTCCAGCACCTGCTCATCGTCAGCGACCCGACCCAGCGCGGGCTGGTCGCGGC
>DAOTXP010000167.1:0-6483 GCA_034435275.1 Anaerolineales bacterium
CGGCACACTCGTGGCGGCAACCATCCAGGCATTGACCGCCCAGGCGCTCACTTCCGCCCCTCCAGTCGCGACTGAGATTCCACCCACCGCCGCGCCGACCACCGAGCCCCTCCCCTTCGTCCTGCCCGAAGCGTTGGGCACAAGCGCGAGGATCGAGCACATCGCGGAAGTCAGTGGCGCCGACCTTCCGGTCTGGGAAGTCTATCCAGCGCATACCCGATACACCCTGCAAGGATATCCGCTGGAGGACAAGTTCTTCGATCCGCAGATCCTGATCTACCCGGCGGATGGATTATCCCGGCTCAACGAAGGCGCGGGGACGCAGATCGTCGAATTGACCGCGTTGCTGAATTCCCCGGGCACGGCGCTCCCCGAACACATGCCGTTCATCCCTGTTTTCAACGCCCAGCAGGTCTTCTACGCCCACGCCCTGAGGGTGCAATTCCAGAACGGCTCCGGGTTCAGATACCTTACCCAGTTCGGGCAGGCACCCGCCCCGATCAATAACCAGGAATTGTTTTACACCTTCCAGGGCCTGACCAGTAACGGCAAATATTACGTCGTGGCCATCCTGCCCGTGAACGCACCTTTCCTGGTGGCGGATGCCGATCCCGAGGCGGCGCTTCCCGAAGGCGGCATTCCCTTCGACTGGACAAACTTCGACACCTTCACCACTTATCTGGATGCCATCACAATAAAAATCAGCACCGCCGATCACAACATATTCACGCCCGTCCTGCCCAGCCTCGACGCGCTGATCCGATCCATCCAAGTAAGCGGTCCATGATCCAGCCTGTCCGATGAATGCCGCGGCCGCCCAATCGAAAGGAGCGCCCATGGAGACTCGCCGCCAACTCGCCAGCAAGACCGGTCTGTACACGCTGGATGTTTTCATCGTCCTGCTCAATTACGAGATCGCCCGCATGAATCGCTACCCGGGCCCGTTGACGATTTTGCAAATTACCCTCGCCATGGAGGGCCAGGCGGCCGACATCAGGAAACTGGCCAAAGAAGTGGTGACCCGCCAGTTAGCCAGCACCCTGCGCATCTCCGACGTGCCCGCGCATTACAACGACGACTTTCTCGTCCTCCTGCCCGCCACAGACGAAAATGGGGGCCGCGCCGTGGCGGAACGCATCCTGAGCAACTTCCGCACTACACAAAGTCTTAACACCGGCAGGTTGAAGAAAAAGAACATCTATATTGGCATGACTTCGAGGAACAGCGGCTCGACCGTCACGGTGGAGGAACTGATGGCCGAGGCCGCGCTTGCCATGAACGAAGCCCGCGCCCGTGACTCTTACACCTGTGTCGTCTTTTCGGAACTCGATACCGGACTCTCAAAACGCGAATGACCTTTGGAGGTACTCATGCCCTTTTATCATAAACTCGGACGGATCCCCCACAAGCGCCACGTCCAGTTCCGCAGACCCGGCGGCGAACTCTATCGCGAGGAAGTGATGGGATTGGAGGGATTTTCGTCGCTCCAGTCCATTCTGTACCACCACTTCCTTCCGCCGCGTGTCAAGAAGGCCGAGGACCTCGGTCCGCTCAAACCTCAGACGGTGGACTTCGGCCCGATCCGTCACCGCGCCTTCAAAACGGATCAGGCCCCGCTCGGGGCGGATCCCGTTTCGGCGCGCATTCCCCTCCTCGGCAACAACGACGTCATCCTCAGCGTGGCGCGCGCCTCCAAAAGCATGGACTACTTCTACCGCAACGCGCAGGCCTACGAGACCTGGTGGGTGCACGAAGGAAGCGGCACATTGAAAAGCCAGTTTGGGAATCTCAAGTTCCGCAAAGGTGATTACATCGTCATTCCCTTCGGCACGACCTGGCAGATGCACATTGACGGGAGCGAGGCGCGCTTCTTCACCATCGAGAACCCGTCGCAAATCGAGCCGCCCAAACGCTACCGCAACGAGTTCGGCCAGATGCTCGAGCATGCACCCTACTGTGAGCGCGACATCAGAGTCCCTGAAGAGCTGGAAACGCACACCGAGCGCGGCGAGTTCGAGGTACGCGTGAAGGTGCGGGACCGCTTGAGCAGGCACGTGCTGGACTACCATCCCTTCGACGTGGTCGGCTGGGACGGTTACCTCTATCCGTGGATCTTCAACATCGAGGACTTCGAGCCGATCACCGGCCGCGTCCACCAGCCCCCGCCCGTCCACCAGACCTTCCAGGCGCACAACTTCGTGGTGTGCTCCTTCGTGCCGCGCCTGTTCGATTATCATCCTGACGCGATTCCCGCGCCGTACAATCACTCGAACATCAACTCGGATGAAGTGATCTATTACGCCGAGGGCAATTTCATGAGCCGCAAGGGCATTGACCGCTGCGACATCAGCCTGCATCCCTACGGCCTGCCGCACGGCCCCCAGCCCGGCATGACGGAAGCCTCGATTGGGAAAAAAGAGACCGCCGAACTGGCCGTGATGGTGGACACGTTCTATCCGTTGCAACTGACCACGCACGCGCTCGAATTCGAAAAGCCCGAATACATGGATTCGTGGATGGAAGGCAGCGGAGAGTAGGACGAGATCAATCTCGTCTACAGCATTGCGAGAGGTTCAACCCACACACTATGCCCATATCACCCCCCTTCGACAAACTTTGCAAGTTCACCCAAACCTACATGAAACAGGCGCATGTCCCGGGCGCGGTGATCGGCGTGCTCCATCGCGGACGCGAGTCTGTCGCCGCGTTCGGCCTGACCAGCATCGAGCAGAACATCCCCGTCACAGCGGACACGCTCTTCCAGATCGGCTCGAACACCAAGCCGATGGTCGCAACCGCCGCCATGCGCCTCGTGGAGCAGGGCAAACTGAACCTGGATGTGCCCATCCGCACCTACCTGCCATCGTTTAGGATGAAGGACAACTTCGCCGCGGCAAACGTGACGATGCGCCAGTTGCTGACCCACGTGGCGGGCTGGCAGGGCGATTACTTCAACAACTTCGGCGCGGGCGACGACGCCCTGGATCGAATGGTCAAAGACATGCGGCGGCTGAAACAGGAGGCCCCGCTCGGCAAAATCTATTCGTACAATAACGCCAGTTTCTACGTCGCTGGCCGCGTGCTGGAGGTCATTACCGGCAAGCCGTTCGAAAAGGTCATCCGCGAACTGGTCTTCGAGCCGCTGGGCATGACGCGCTCCTTCTTCTTCCCCGAAGACGAACTCTTCCTGCAACGCCTCGCGGCGGGACACGACCGCATCAAAGGCAGGAACGTGGTCTCGCGTCCGTGGGCGCTTTCCCGCGCCGACGCGCCCGCTGGCGGCGTGCTGGCCAGCGCGCACGATATGCTGACCTTCGCCCGCTTCCACATGGGCGATGGGAAGGCAAACGGCAAACGCGTGCTCAAGGCCGCCTCCCTGCGCCATATGCAGACGCCGCGCCTGCACGCCACAGGTCTGGACTGGCTTGGCCTGTCCTGGTTCATAAGGAATACCGCGAAGGGTTTGAAGGTCATTTTGCATGGCGGAGCGACCGCCGGTCAGAATTCGGGCTTCTGGTTCATCCCCGAAAAGAAGTTCGCCCTGATCGTGCTGACCAACTCCAGCGAGACGGTCACGTCCAATATCTTCAATGCTGCGCTTAAATTCTATTTTGGCGATTCCATTCCATTGCCCAAGCCCATTGAGACGCCGAGGACCGAACTGCGCGAATACGTCGGCGTGTACGAAAACATCGAGGAGATTTACCGCGTCACGCTTGGACGAGAAGGATTGATCCTGAACATCACACCCAAGGGCGGCTTCCCAACGCCCGACGCGCCGCCCCTGCCCGCGCCGCCTCCCATGCGCTTCGCATTCTACGAGAAGGACAAATACATCATCCTGGACACGGCGCTCAAAGGCCGCCTCGGCGAATTCCTGCGCGATGAACAAGGCAGGCTCGAATACATGCGCTTGAGCCGCATCCACACGAAACGAAAATGAGACGGTCCCCGATACGCAGTTCGCCTCGCGGACTGCACCGGGCGGGAGGGCACGCCATGAAAAAGAATCTGCACCTGTTCATCCTGCTGGTCTTCGCGCTGTCCGCCTGCAACCTGCCGTCCACCGAGACCGGCCAGCCGTCCCTCGAAGACCAGGCCGCGACCATTGTCGCGCAGACGCTGAGTCCCGCGCCGCTTGAGTCTCCCGGCCCGCCTGGCACACCCACCACGCTGGAAACACCTCAGACGCCGCTGACCAGTCCCCTCGCGCCGGGAACCCCCTCCCCCACCGCCTCGCTGACTCCAACGATCACGCCCACGTATTCCATACCCATCCTGCGGATCAACGAAAGCACGAACTGCCGCACCGGCCCGGGACAGGACTACGAGATCGTCTTCACCTTCCTGCCGGGCGCGAGCACCGAAATCGTGGCACATTACCCGGCCGACAATTACTGGGTGGTGAAACTGCCGAACAGCAACAACACCTGCTGGGTGTGGGGCGAATACGCCACGCCGTCGGGCAGTTATTGGGCGGTCCCCTCCACGACCCCGCCGCCGACCGCGACCCAGGTCCCGCCCGCCGCGCCGCGCGGACTGACTTACAATTATTTCTGCACCTACAACGGCGTCAATATTGATGCGACCACCACACTCACGTGGAAAGATATGGCGGACAACGAGACGGGTTACCGCGTATTACGCCTGGGAACGGCGATTGTACAACTGCCCGCCAACTCGACCACCTACACAGACACCTACGCCGTGAATGCAGGCGACACCATCACTTACAGTATCGTCGCGTTCAACAGTTCGGGTTCGTCGCAATCAGGCACGATTAATTTTTCGTGTCAGTAGAAGGATTTAATAAAGTGACAGTCACCTCGCAGGTGACTGTCACTTTCACGTCGTTTATTCTTCCAGCAACTCTTTCGCCCGCTTCGTCTGCTTGCCGCGCTCCTCGGTATCGAGGATGCGCTTGCGGATGCGGAAGTTTTCGGGGGTCACTTCGAGCAGTTCATCGTCCGCGAGGTATTCGATGGCTTCATCCAATGACATGGAACGCGGGGGCGTGAGGCGGATTTCCATGTCGCCGCGCGAGGAGCGCGTGTTGGTGAGATGCTTCTTTTTGCAGACATTGATGGGCAGGTCGGAGCCGCGCGCGCTCTCGCCGACAACCATGCCCTCGTACACGTCCACGCCGGGACCGACAAAGAGTGTGCCGCGCTGTTCGGCGTTTTCCAACGCGTAGGCGGTGGTCGTCCCCGCTTCCATCGCAACAATCGAACCCGTGTTGCGCGTGTTCATCGGGCCAGCCATCTCGTCGTAGCCGTGGAAGATGGTGTGCATGACTCCCATGCCGCGCGTGGACGTGAGGAACTGATAGCGGAATCCCAACAGGCCGCGCGTCGGGGCGATGAAGACCATGCGCGTCGTGCCTTGACCTGAGTCGTGCATCTCCATCATTTTGCCGCGGCGGCTCCCGAGCATTTCCACCACCACGCCGACAGTGTCGTTGCTGGTCTCCACGTGGACTTCCTCGTACGGTTCGAGAATCGCGCCATCGTCCGCCTTGTGGAAGATGACTTCGGGACGCGAGACCTGGAACTCGTAACCTTCGCGCCGCATAGTTTCAATGAGAATGCCCAGATGCAACTCGCCGCGCCCGCTGACGAGGAAATTCTCAGCCGAGTCGGTCTCCTCGACACGTAACGCAACGTTGGTGCGGAGTTCGTCGAAGAGACGTTCCCTTAACTTTCGGGAGGTGCTCCACTTGCCTTCGCGTCCCGTGAACGGCGAGGTGTTGACGCCAAACGTCATGCGGACAGTTGGCTCCTCGACTCGGATAGTCGGCAATGCGACGGGATTGGCTGGATCGGCCAGCGTCTCGCCGATGGCGATGCCTTCGAGTCCCGCGAGGGAGACGATATCGCCTGCGGAAACCTCGTCCACTTCGATCTTCTTCAAGCCCTGGAAGGTGTAGAGATAGCGGGCGGTTTCGGGCAGGGTCTGGCCGTCGGCGGTGAGACGCGCCAGTTTTTGTCCCGCGCGGATGCGGCCCGCGTGGACGCGTCCAACCGCGGTGACGCCGCGGTAATCGTCATAGCCGAGCGCGGTGACGAGGAGTTGCAGGGGCGCTTCGGGGTCCACTTTGGGCGCGGGGATGTGACGCAGAATCACGTCGAAGAGTGGACTCAGATCGGGGCCGAGATCGGGCGTCAGTCCCGCGCGCTGCGTGGTGGCAACGGCGTAAACGACGGGGAAGTCGGCCTGTTCCTCGGTCGCGCCCAGTTCGATGAAAAGGTCAAACGTGTCATTGAGGACGCGGGCGGGTTCGGCATCCTTGCGATCCACCTTGTTGATGACGACCACGGCCTTGTGTCCCATTTCGAGCGCCTTCTTGAGGACGAAGCGGGTCTGCGGCATGGGACCTTCGGCCGCGTCCACGAGGAGCAGAACGCCGTCCACCATGTTCATGACGCGCTCGACCTCGCCGCCAAAATCGGCGTGACCGGGCGTGTCCACGATGTTGATCTTGAC
>DAOTXP010000168.1:0-7306 GCA_034435275.1 Anaerolineales bacterium
GGCAAAGAGTTGGGCGCGGACGACTTCACCAAAATCCCCAACGGCTTGCCCGGAGTCCAGGATCGCATGCCGATTCTGTGGACGTACGGGGTCCGCGCAGGAAAAATCAGTCAGAATCAATTTGTCGCTTACATGAGCACGAACCCCGCGAAGATTTTCGGCCTGTATCCACGCAAGGGTGCGCTGATGGAAGGCTCGGACGCGGACATCGTCATCTGGGACCCCGAGAGGAAAGTGAAATACGGTGTGGCGATGTCGCACCAGCGCACGGATTACAACCTGTACGAAGGCTGGGAGTTGACGGGAATGCCCGAAAAGGTCTTCCTGCGCGGCAGGATGATTGTGGATGGTGAAGAGTGGAAGGGCAGGGCGGGCATGGGTCAGTTTTTGAAGAGAGGCACGGGAGAGATTTTGTAGATGCGGTGAGACGGAGGACGGACATGAAAAAACAAATCGTGTTTCTCATACTGGTCGTGTTCGTCTTTTCACTGGCCTGTCAGTTGTTTTTCCCCGCCAGCAGGGAAGGGATCGTCATCTCCGATTGCGCGGAGGCTGTGGCCGCGATGCGCAGCGTCCAGCCGGGGCCTGTCCCCGAACACCTGGAGCAGACGGGCATCAAGCAGGGGGATGAGTTCGACGCGAATAATTATTTCGAGGCACTCACGCACATTTCCATGCAGGAGGGATTCACATTGGATTACGTCTACTCTGTCGATTCTCTGGGCGCGTACCCCATCCTTTATGCCCACCCCGCCGAACAGCCGCCGTTTCTTTCCGCAGGCGACATCCCTGAAAATTTCGAACTGACGGACTTCCGCGACCATCTCGAAGTCGAAGATGGGGGAGAGGGATACTTTGAATATGTGCTCATGGACATCCTGGCGGGACAGTTTTACCTGGTCTGGCATGCTTACTATAACGATACCCAGATCGTCTGCAACAGGGACGACGTCAACGCCATCATCGCGGACGTCAACGCGGGAGATTTCGGTTATCAGTTTGACCTTTCTCAGCAGGCCAAAGCCCGCGCCATGCAAAATATCGAGCCGCTCGTGCAATTGACGGATGACAACGCAGTCGTTGAGGTGATCGTCTTCACCAAATGGGGCGGCTTTTACCGCCAGACCTACACCATCAGCCGTTCCTTCCCACATAAGCTTCTGGACGCCAAGTCGGAAAATCTGGTGGAGTATGATTGCGGGGTGATGTTTTGAAATCCCGAAGGGATGAAAGGATGTAGTTCGCGCCGCGATGCATCTCGCCATCCGTCTGTGATAAAATCCCGCCCAAATTAAACAAAGGCCGCTCTGGGGGAGCATGCAACCGAGGGATATTCCCGGTGCCGAGCCTTTGGAAAAAACTACTTTCTCGGAGAACAACCCATGCCTCGACGTTCCCTCGCTCGTCTCTACAAGGACGAGTTCACTGGCTATTCGCCCGCCAAATTCCAACAGGACCTGCTCGCGGGTCTCACCGTCGCCGCGGTAGCCCTGCCGCTGGCGCTCGCCTTTGGCGTCGCCTCGGGCGCGTCGGCCGCGGCGGGACTGGTCACGGCCATCGTAGCGGGCCTTGTCATGGGGACGCTTTCCGGCGCGCCCTATCAGATCAGCGGTCCCACCGGCGCCATGTCGGCCGTCCTCATCGTCCTCGCCAATCGTTATGGTCTGGAGGGCATTTGGGTGGCAGGTCTCTTTTCGGGCGCGCTTCTGCTGGTCATCGGTCTGCTGCGTCTTGGACGCTTCATCGCCTTCATCCCCTCCGCCGTCATCAGCGGCTTCACTTCGGGCATCGCCCTCATCATCTTCATCGGCCAGATTGACAACTTCCTTGGTGTGAAGACTGCCGCCGCCGAAACCGCCGCACAAAAATTTTTAGGATATTTCCACGGCGGATTCACGCCCGACTTTCGGACGCTGACTCTCGGAATCGTGGTCATCGCGGCCATGCTCTTCTGGCCGCCGAAATGGAACGCGCGCTTCCCCGCGTCGCTGCTCGGCATCATCCTCGCCACGCTTCTCAATGGGACGTTGAACTGGTCCGCCCCGATGATCGGCTCCATCCCTCAGACCCTTCTCCTCCAAGACCGCCTTGGCCTCACCAATGTCCCCTGGTCGAATCTCGGCGAATTCGTCGCGCCGACTCTCACCATCACCGCTTTGGGCGCGGTGGAATCCCTGCTCTGCGGCGCGGTCGCTTCCAACATGACGGGTATCCGCCTGCAAGCTAACCAGGAACTCATCGCGCAGGGCGTGGGCAACATGCTCATCCCGTTCTTCGGTGGAGTCCCCGCCACGGCCGCGATTGCGCGCTCCAGCGTGGGAATAAAATCGGGCGGGCAGACGCGGCTGGTCAGCATCATCCATGCAGTGGGATTATTGCTCTCGATGTTTTTGCTTACCCCGTTCATGGAACGCATCCCTCTCGCCGCGCTGGCGGGAGTCCTGATGGTCACCGCGGTCCGAATGAACGAATGGCCTGCCATCCAATTCATCTTCGGCAAGCGCTTCAAAACGGACATGATTGCCTTCACCATCACCATGCTGGCAACGATTGTCCTTGATCTGACCCAGGCGATTCTAATCGGTTCCTTCCTCGCGGGCGCGGTCTTTCTCAACAAGATTGCCAGCATTGACATTTCTGTGCAGGAAGTGGATACGGAACGCCTCAAACAAAAGGGAATCGAGACGGCGGGCAAATGCCAACATGTCCGCGTGGCGTTTCTGACCGGCCCTCTCTTCTTCGCGGCGTCGGGTCAATTCAACGAATCGTTCGCGAATCTAAAAGACACGCACGCGTTGATCCTGTCCATGCGCGGCGTCTCGTTGATAGATACCGCAGGCATCGAAGCGATTCATCGTTTGCATGAGAAACTCCACCTGCAAGGCGGCACGCTCATGTTCGCGGGAGTTCACAATAACGCGTACGACATGATGAAGCGCGGAGGATTGGTGGAAACCATTGGGAAGGAAAACTTCTTCTGGTCCAGCGACCAGGCCATCGTCGAGGCGGAGAAGCGGGGTTGTGGTTTTTGTCAGGCGTAGGGGCGACTCTACGCGCCCAATAATTCCTTCAACCTCGGATGCCCTGCGTACACCCCGTGATACTTTTCGGGAATCAACGCCGCGATGCGGCACATGATCTCGTCGGTGTACCGCTTGAGGGCCTCGTCGCGGTTTCCCTTTGGCAGGGGCGGAAGGGTGAACGGCGGGCCCGCCCGTACGATGATGTGCGACCGTTTCAGCCGTTTCAGATTCCCAAAGATGACCTTATCCTCGGTACCCGCCAGCCCGACAGGCAGAATCGGGCGGTTCAATTTCGCGGCCAGGTAACTGACGCCCGGACGACCCTCGATCATCGTGCCGGCGCGCGAGCGCGTCCCTTCGGGGGCGATGACCAGCTGGTTGCCCTGTTCCATCAGCCCGATGATTTTTCGTAATGCTTTCAGGTCGGGATTGAAGCGGTCAATGAACACGAAATTGAAGTATTTCCCCAGCCAGCGCAGGAAGGCATTCTCTTCCCACTTCTCGGCCACCGGGAGGAAGATGTCCCAGCGGTCGAGCGCGTAGAACGCCAGCGCGGCGTCCAGGATGCCGAGATGGTTGGTGGCAATCACGAAACTGCCTTCCTTGGGTAGGAGTTCGCGCCCGTGGATTTCCACCGTGGCGACCAGGTTGATGACCGTGCGGAGAAGCCAGCGGATGAAGTTGCGCATGAGACGATTTTACAACAAACCGACCTCCTGCGAGGTCGGTTCTGAGAGATCGGGTCGGTTTAGAATGGAATATCACGCTTATCGTGCATGCCGTATTTTTCGTAGATGCGCTTGAAGATGTCCGCGTCGCCGGGCGAGATGTCAATCAGTTCGAAGCCCACGTTGAACACCAGCGGCTCGAAGCGGTCACGGGCGCACCATTTCGTGCGCGCCACGAACGACATGCTCGACTTATTCGCTACATCCGGCGTCAGGTCAATGCGCAGGCGATAGTCTCTGTTCAACGGAAGTTCGCGCTGGCAGTCCAGCTTGAACCCGATTCCGCTGATGTCCGACAGATGGCCTATGGTTTCCAGCGTGCCGCTGTCCAGCACCGGCATGTAGTATCCAAACCTGCTGCGCTCGGATTTTCTGCGTTCTACCATTCTGTCTCGCTTTCTTGTCTATACTGGTATAAGTATAGACTATGTTTGAGCAAGAATCAACCCTCTGAATTCTACCAAAAACGGGCTTATTCGGATTTTAAAATATGTGTGAGAATGCTCGCGCCTGAGCCGCCGATGTTCTGGGCCATGCCGACGCGCGCGCCGTCCACCTGGGTCGCGCCGCATTCGCCGCGTAATTGCTGGGCCACCTCGACGATCTGATACATCCCCGTCGCGCCGACCGGGTGCCCGCGCGCTTTCAGCCCTCCGCGCGTACACACGGGCACGCGGCCCTTCGGGCTTATCTCGTTATCCAGGCCGAGGCGCACGCCCTGGCCGCGCTCGGCGAACCCGCAGGCCTCCAGCGAAAGGGCGGACATGATGGAAAATGCATCGTGTAATTCAAAGACATCAATGTCTTCGTGAGTTACGCCCGCCATGGCGTAGGCGCGCTTGGCCGACTCGTGCGCGGCCGTGAGAAACAATGGGTCTTTGCGCGAGTGCACCGCGATCGAGTCCGTGCTGGCGGCGGAACCTGCCACGATCACGCGCGGGCGGCCGCGCAGGGACGCGGCCTTGTCCGCGGGGACGAGCAGGGCCGCGGCCGCGCCGTCGCCGATGGGGGAGGCATCCAGTAAATTGATGGGCGTGGCCACCATGCTGGATTTCTCGAACTGCTCGACCGTGATTTTCTGATGCAGGCGCGCGAAGGGATTGTGCATGGCGTTGGCATGGGCGTTGATCGAGAACGGCGCGAAGTCCGCGTGCTTCCAGCCGTACTCGTGCATGTAACGCCGCATGATCAACGCGTTCAATCCGACGAAGGAAACGCCCTGTTCCACTTCGTAATCCGCGTCGGCGGCGGTGGCCAGGGCGGCGGTCACATCGTGGCCGGCCTTGTCGGTCATTTTTTCGACGCCGACGATGAGGGCCGAATCGATCTCTCCCGCCGCGACCGCCATCAGTCCCGCGCGGAACGCCGCCGCGCCCGATCCACAGGCGGCCTCGACTTTGAGTGCTTCCGCGCCGCGCAGTCCGATCCAGTCCGAGATCAGCGTGCCGAGCTGGTTCTGCCCGCTCACGAGGGGCGAGAGCATATTGCCCACATAAAGCGCCTCGACGGCCTCGTGCCCGCCGTCGTGCAGTGCGGCGAGGGCGGCCTCGAGCGCCAGGTCTTTCAGGGATTTCTCCCAGTGTTCGTCAACTTTGGTTTGGCCGATGCCAAGTACGGCGACAGGTCTCATTGGAATTTCAACCCCATGCGGTGCGCGCCGAATCGTTTTTTGCATCCGAGCGACTCGGCGGCCTGAAAGAGGGCGGGCTGCCAGTTTTCAAATTCGAATTCGATGCGGCGGCCCGGACTGACAGTTTGAATGGTGGATATGGCGTGAGCGAGCATGAAGTGAGCAAGTTCGGGATGTGCAGGGTCGAGATGGGTCTCCGCGCTGTTTACTCCGCCTTGTTTGGTGCGGAAGATATACCAGGAGACGCCGGCGATCTCTCCGCCCGGGGCGCGCAGGATGAAGCGCCGGGTCCCGCTGCCGCCCAGTTTCATGAACAGAGCGCCGATCAGCGGACGGATAAGCGGGACGCGGAAACGCGATTCGATGGGTGGTTCGTAGCGCGCCACGTTTTCGGGCGTGATGCGTTTCGCGAGTTCGAAGCGCGTTCGCCAGTCGAAGGGCGAGAGGGGAACGAATGTCCAGCCGTCGGGGAGGGCCGGCGCGGGGACGGCCGCGCCCGCCTCGAGGTCCGCTTCGACCGAGCCGGTGTAGATTTCGAATCCCATTTCCTGGTAGAGGCGTACGGCGGGCAGGTTTTCGTCCACTACATCCAGAATGGCGAGGCTCGCCTGGCGCGCCCGCAGGTCGTCCAACACGGCCTGGACGAGTCGGCGGGCGATACCGCGGCGGCGATGGGAGGGCAGGACGGTGACATTGGCGATGTACCATTCAGGCTCGTCGCGCTGGCGCATGTAGTTGATCAGGCCGACGGGCTTGCCGTCCGCCTCGGCGATGAAGCCGCGCATGATGTCGTTGAAGAAGGGCGAAATAACTTGCAAGACTCGCAGAAGCGGCCACATGCGTTTGGCACCCTGCACGCGGTCCATCATGCTTTCCTTCTCGTCGGCGCGGATGCTCCATTCAGGATTTTCAGGATATTCGAAGCCCTCCATGATGAGGGCGTTCATGGTGTCGAGGTCGTGAGGAAGTTGAAAAGGGCGGATGTTCATGGGCGACTGCTGTGGAGTGTTCGGTTTGTGCTCGGGCTTTCTCGACCTATTCTACCTGATGAGGCTCTCAGGAACTATCTGCCATTGGATGGGAACAAAAGGGTTTGCGTTCCCGTCCAGACCGTGTTACGCTTGTGTGGTACAAACAAGGAGTTTCCATGTATAGACTGTTGATGCTCACAGTATTGCTGATTTTACTGGCGGCTTGCGCGCCTGCAACACCGGTTTCATCCAAACCGACCCCGGCCGCGCCCCTGCCCGCTCCATCTGATTCGACCCCCGCCGGTCAGTGGACGATCAGGATGATCCATTCGGGCGGCATCATGGGCTTGATGCGCGTGATCGAAGTCTCCAGCGACGGAACCTTTACTGTTGTGGACGAGCGCGCCTCGAAGACTGTGACCGGCAAACTCCCCGCCTCGAGCCTTGCCGAATTACAGGGGCTGGTCACATCCGCCAGGTTCGAAAGCCAGCCCGCCGCGCCGTCCCTGTGTGCTGACTGTTTTAATTACGATATCGAGATTTCGACGGAAGGCTCTGCCAGGCCGCTCAAGGTTCACTTGGACGACACGACGCTGTCCAAATCAGGGATGGAAGAACTGGTTGGCTTCCTGCGCGGCCTCATGGACGAGGCGCTCGCAGAATAATTTAACCCGGCTCACTGGGGTTTAGTAGGGTTGCCCATATTCTCACCACGGAGATCACGGAGTTCACAGAGAAAAACCTATAAAAATCTCCGTGTTCTCTGTGCGCTTTGTGGTGAGGCGTTTTTTTATCCCGCTTAATCCTGAAGAGCCCTTAACCTCTAACCAGCAAGACCTTTGCGCCGCGTATCTTGCGCTGTTTCAACTCGACCAGGGCGCGGTTGGCCTCTTCGAGCGCGAATAATTCCACTTCGGGTTTGATCGGAATTTCGGCGGCCAGTTCCAAAAATTC
>DAOTXP010000169.1:0-4334 GCA_034435275.1 Anaerolineales bacterium
GGCTCTACCTCATTCATCAACTCATACACCGCGTCGAAAATCGTCTCCGCGTTCGGCTTGCTCCAATAATCGCCATCCGAGCCGTACGCGGGACGATGCGCCTTGCCTGAGAGAGTCCGCGCGGGGGAATCGAGGTGGAAATACCCGCCCTGCTTCTCGATGACCTCCTGCATCATGTACGCCGTCGTCCCGCCTGGCACATCTTCATCGAGAAACACAATGCGGTTGGTCTTCTTCAGCGACTCGACGATTCGCCCCTCAACATCGAACGGCAGAAGCGACTGCACGTCAATCACCTCCGCCTCGATGCCTGCCTTCGACAACTTCTGCGCCGCGTCCAGCGCAATGCGGCAGCACGCGCCGTACGTGACAATCGTGACATCGCTCCCCTCGCGTATCACCTCGGGCACGCCAAGCGGAACCGTGAACTCACCGATGTTATCGGGCAGTTTTTCCTTCACCCGATAGCCGTTCAACACCTCAACGACCACTGCAGGCTCATCGCATTTCAACAACGTATTATAGAAACCCGCCGCACGGGTCATATCGCGCGGCACCAGCACATTCATCCCGCGCACGAGATGGATAATGCCCGCCATCAACGAACCCGAATGCCACACCCCCTCCAGCCGATGCCCGCGCGTCCGCACAATGACGGGCGCCGCCTGCCCGCCCGCCGTGCGCCAGTACAGCGTCGCCAGATCGTCGCTCATCAGTTGCAAAGCATACAGCAAATAATCGAGATACTGAATTTCCGCAATCGGGCGCAGCCCCCGCATCGCCATCCCAATCGCCTGCCCCAAAATCGTCGCCTCGCGGATGCCCGTATCGCTCACCCGCCACTCGCCGTATTTTTCCTGCATGCCCTTGAAGCCCTGATTCACATCGCCGAGTTTGCCCACGTCTTCACCGAACGCAATGACGCGCGGGTCGCGGCCCAAAATGACATCGAACGCGGCGTTGATGACCTCGAAACCCATCATCGTCGGCGAGGACTCGGAATAAACGGGCCTGACCTCCTCGACCTGCAATGCACTGCCCGAATACAAATGCGAGCCGTAGCGTTCCTCGTTGACGGCCTCCTGTTCGTTTTTCCATTGGACTAAAACCTGCTTGACGGGATTGGACTCGTCCCGCAGGATTCTCAGCGCTTCGTGCACATGACTGTGGAGATCACGCCTCGTCACCGACGGGAGGTTGGCCAGCCGTTCTTTGACCTCCGCCAACTCTGAGGCGTGACTCGAACTACCCGCGATCTCGTCGAGCATGTCCATTACATGGGCGCGCTCTTCGAGAATCGGGTTGAGATACGCGTCCCACGCGGCTCTACGGAGTCTCTCCACAGACTCGTAGTCCGCTTTTTCGAGCGCGGCCAGTTCGGAGTCCGAAATGACGCGGTTCTCTATCATCCAATTTCTCATGCGCGTCACACAGTCGAATTCCTCCTCCCACTTGAGTCGTTCGGGAGTCTTGTAGCGTTCGTGGCTGCCGCTCGTGCTGTGTCCCTGCGGTTGTGTGACCTCGATGACGTGCACCAGCGCGGGAATGTGATACTGGCGCGTGATTTCGGCCGCGGACTGGTAGGTTTCAATCAGCGCGGGGTAGTCCCAGCCGCGCACCTGGAAGAGTTCATAGCCGCGCTCGCATTCGGGTTCGGGACAGGGGTCGCGCTGAAAGCCTTTGAGGATGGCAAAGATATTTTCTTTGACCATCTGGAACTGGTTGGGGACGGAGATGCCGTAGCCGTCATCGTAGACCGTGACGACCGCGGGAGCGTGCAGCACGCCGATGGCGTTGACTGATTCCCAGAAGATACCCTCGGCGGTGGAGGCGTTTCCGATGGTCACAAACGCGACTTCATCGCCGTTGTGCGAGAAGCCGTTGGGCGTGAGTTCTTTCAGTTTGCGATAGATGACCGAGGCGTAGGCCAGCCCCACCGCGCGCGGCATTTGCGTGCCCGTCGGCGAGACATCCGCGGCGACGTTGTACATGTCGGTCTGGTCGCGCCAGGAGCCGTCGGGGTTGAGATAGCGCGAACCGAAGTGCGCGTTCATGCCGCGTCCTGCCGTGGAAGGATCGTGATTCACGTCCGCGTGCGCGTAGAGCTGTGCAAAAAATTCCTGGATGCTGTTCACGCCAAGGGCGAACATCCAGGTCTGGTCGCGGTAGTAGCCCGAGCGCCAGTCGCCTTTGCGGAAGGCGCGGGCAATGGCGAGGTTGGCAAGTTCCTTGCCGTCGCCGAAGATGCCAAACTTGGCCTTGCCGCTCAACACCTCGCGGCGACCGATGAGCGAAGCCTGCCTGCTTTGATACGCGATGCGGTAGTCTTTGATGATTTCTTCTTTTTCGAGGGGAAGTAGAATGGAGCCCTTTTTCCTGGGCATTTCTCTCTCCTGATGCTCGTGTAGAATGAATTAGAGTGGTTAAGGGGGATTATAACGGAAAAGAACAACAGGAAAATTCCCGATCAGGCAAAATGTAATGCCAAACCCGCCCCTCCCTACGGTTGGATGCGCAATGGATTTTCGTCGTCATCCATCCACACGGAAAGGTTGGATTCGATGAAATGCAAGATGCGCTCCATTTCACGGTCGTTGAGGATGATGCGTTCGTAATCCCACAAAGAACGTGGGGCGTGTAATTACGTTGCCAAACGGGGATTCCCGTATACGGCATAATACGTCGATTCGTTTCGCAGAAAACGATTGGAAGGCGCGGACAGTTTCACCTCCCCATCCACCGCCTCCCCGAACAGACATTCCTGTCGCCACGCGACGACGGTCACGTAATACGCGCCAGCCCGCGAATAATCATATCCCTTCAAGCGGATGGAATGCCCGTGATGGATTTCGGAATCGGATTTGATTGGGACATGGAAGGATTATAAGGCAGGAAAAACAACCTGCCACGGAAGGAATCTCCACAGCAGGTAATGAATGGTGATTACCCAGATGGTGTTGAAACAAGAGATACCAATAAGTGCAAAATGCTTTGTTGCAAACATGCATCATTCCATCGCCCTGAGCGAAGCGCAGCAGAGACGAAGGGCGGTTGATCAGTCGCCTGCGCTTCGTCTGCGGCCCTTCGGCAGGCTCAGGACCTCCGCTCAGCGCGGTGCTGGAAATGATTGCAACAGAGCAAGTGCAAAACAAATCGCGGGAGATGAACCGTCAGGCTAAACTGGGCAATTGGCTCATCCAGGATGTCACAGCCTGCGGATAATGCAGTCGCAGTTCGCGGTACAGCCGCTCCCCGTCCGCGGATGAGACGATGAATCCGACTTTGCCGGGATCGCCATACGAGGATGCCAGTTTGACCGTGCGTGCGTCCACCGTCAGCGAGTTGAGACTCGTGTACGGCACGCGGAGGGTGGTCTTCTTGCGGCCAATGAAATAGGCGATTAGCAGGGCGGGGATGAGTCCCAGCCCGCAGCCAAATATGATGAGCGGAAGCACTGTCACGATCAGGATGACGCCCAGAGTCACCCAGGGCGAGGGACCAAGCGTGCCGTCCACGACGAGTTGATCAGCCTCAAAGGTGACGGTTCCTTTCTCGATGAAGGATGAGCCGCCTCCCGCACGAACGAATCGCGCCTCGAACGGCCTGCCCATGGAGGATGGATCGACCGGCGCGGCCTTGAAATCCGACCCATACGACAGGAAGGGCCAGATCTTGACCAGCCCGAAGATACTGCCTGCCAGCAAGACCAGCGGAATGACAATCCCGGTCAGGATGCCTGTGAAATCCAGATTGGAACTGGTCATTGAAATGAGGATGCCAAAAAACGAACCGATGGCAATCATCAACAAAACTGTGAATCCGAGTATCACGCCGCCCATTGCCAGACACGAAAGTCGTTTCTGCATCCAGGGTGGGACTTGGGGTTTTTCCATTGGGTTCTCGATCATTGGACATCTCCTTCAGGATTTATCGTGAATCAATTCACAATTACATCATACTCATCACACCACAGAAGTCAATAGGCATTAAATCGAGAGGCGGATACGTCTCCGCATCCGCCTCGCTGTTCACCAATTACTGCTAAATGATCACTTCATCCTCTCTGCCACCAACTCCGCCACATCCTTGACCTGAATCTCGCTGTTATCCGCCTTGGCTGAATCGGTCAGCATCGTCAGGCTGAATGGACAGCCCACCGCGACTGTATTCGCCCCGCTTGCTTTGGCCTCCGCGAAGCGCGCATTGTTGACGCGTTCCGTGCCTGCCTCCTCTTCCTTCCACATCTGCGCCCCGCCCGCGCCGCAGCAGAAGGATTTGGCCGCATGGCGCGGCATCTCGATGGTCAACGCGCCTGCGCTTTTCAGCGTTGCGCG
>DAOTXP010000170.1:0-5537 GCA_034435275.1 Anaerolineales bacterium
GCGCGTGGGTAATGTCAATCCACTTCGTTTCGCGGCCCGAATAGACATCGGCGCCGCGCGGGTTGGCGTAGGTGTAGCCGCTTTCGGGGTCGCGCGAAGCGAGCAGGCGTTTGTTCGTCAGCGCCGCGAACCAAGGGCTGTCCTGTCCGTAGGAATGCAGGTAGGTAATCTTATATTCCTGTTCGATTTGAATGGGCGTCATCTTCTTCAAAAATTCCAGCGCCTCTTCGTCCGTGCTGGTCGGGAACGGAATCCCGTGAACGATGTAGCCGCCCAGGGTTTCTTCGCGTTGGGTAGGTAGTTTGCTCATGGTGGTCTCCTTGCCAATTACCCTTTACCCATTACAGGTTATTGGTAATTCGTACTTGGTAATTAGTTCTCTCTCTCCATTACCGTCACCGTGACGTAGGTGCCCGTCCCCGCGTGACTGTGGATAGCGCCCCGCTTCGCCTCCTTGACCTGGAGTTGGTCGGCCTTGAAATGTTTCTTGATCGTCCCTTGCAGTTGCCAGATGGCGAACACGGCTTGCATCAGCCCCGTCGCGCCGACGGGATGTCCGCAGGCGATGAGCCCGCCCGAGGGGTTGACCGCGCACTCGGACTTTTCGGGCAGTTTCAAGCCGTAGTCCATGTTCGGCAAAAAGGCTTTGCCCGAAGCCGCAAACGGACCGCCCTCGCCGTAGCGGCACAGACCGAGGTCTTCGTAGGTCTGGATTTCGCTGGAGGTGTAGGCGTCGTGTAGTTCGATGAAGTCCAGTTCACGAAACGGGTCTTTGATGTCCGCATGTTTCCATGCCATGTTACCCGCTGCCCGCCCTGCACGGAACGAATGGACGCCGGGATAGCGCGTGCCGTGCTTCCATAGTTTCTTGTAGTAGGCGCGCGTCTCGTCGGAGGACTTCTCCTGCTCGGTGGCGTAGTTTTCCATGAAGTAGTCATAGTCCACATGGGGACGATCCGCCATGCGCATCATATCGGTGCCGCGGCCAATGCCCGTCACTTTGACCAGCGGACGGGGAATCTGCGCGCCTGCGGCTTCCAGTTTCTTCAAGCCCTCTTCCGAACAAAGAATCGTCGCCGCCGCGCCGTCGGACATGACGCAGATGTCGAGGCGCGTGAGCGGCCAGGCGACCATCGGCGCGCTGCGGACATCGTCAATGGTGTAGCGGTGACGCTTCTGCGCGTAGGGGTTGTGGAAGGCGTTGATGTGGTTCTTCACGCTGACATGAGCCATCTGCTCGACGGTGGTGCCGAATTCCTTCATGTGGCGCGTCACCATCATGGCGTAATAGCCCGAATAAAAACCTCCGACGGGATAGTCGAACGACACGTCGGAGGCAAGTGCTATGAATTCATTTCCTTTCCACGTCTCCACATGGGACATGGTTTCGAAGCCGTAGGCCACACACACATCCATGTGACCGCTGGCAATGGATTTCCACGCCTCCTGGAAGCACAGTCCGCCCGTCGCGCCGCCGCCTTCCACGCGATGACCGGGTTTGGGACACAGCCCGAGGTAGTCCTGTGCCATGATGCCAGCCATCAGTTGTCGGGAGAAATGATCCGAGAAATACGAGGCGACCGAACCATCCACGATGCGCGTGAACGTCGGGAAGTCCAATCCGATATCTTCGATGGCGTAATCGTACGCCTCTTTGATAACGGCCTGGAATGTCTTATCGGGTCTTGCCTTTGCGAATTTTGAAACCCCGCCTGAGATTGCATAAACAGGTCTCATCAGCGAACCTCCTTGGGTTGGGATGGGTTGATTTTACTGGAAAACGCGGGAATAAGGATTAATGTTATTATCGGCAAATACAAGGAATGTCCCATGACCATCTCCAAATCCCCCGACACCCCTCATCACATCCTTGCCCAACTTGCCGGTAACTGGGTGGGCACATCCAAACTCTGGCTGGAGCCCGATAAACTTGCCGATGAAGCATCCATTGTTGGAACAATTCAATTGATACTCGAAGGCCGCTTTGCGCTTTTCCTTTACAAGTCATCCATCAAAGGCGAGCCCCAGCACGGCATGTTCACGTTTGGCTACAACACAGCCGCCGATCAATACGAGGCCAGTTGGGTGGATAGTTTCCACAACAACACGGCCATCATGTTTTGCGAGGGCGGCGCGATGGAAAACGGCTTTCAGGTGCTTGGCAGTTATCCCGATCCCGCAGGCGGACCCGATTGGGGCTGGCGCACGGAAGTTGAATTGCAAGGTGACGAACTTACCATCACTGCCTACAACATCACCCCTGAAGGCGACGAAGCCAAAGCGACAGAAGCCAGGCTCATGCGGGCAAGGAGTTAGCCATGCACTCACGACGCGCACTGCTTTACATGCCCGGTGACAACTGGAAGATGATCACCAAATCCATCACCCTCGGTGTGGATTGCATCTGCATGGATATGGAAGACGGCACGGCAATCAATAAAAAAGCCGAGGCGCGGGAAACCATCGCGAAGGCTTTGCGTGAATTGGATTTTGGCGCGAGCGAAAAACTGGCGCGGATCAATTCAATCGGTTCGGGCTGGGAGAAGGGTGATATCGAAGCAGTCCTTCCGTTTCACCCCGATGGCATCGTGATTCCCAAAGTGGAATCGTTTGAGCAGGTGGAATGGGCAAGCAAAATCATCGAAGCCGCGGAGTTGAAGTATGGCTGGCCTGTGAACTCGATCCGCGTTTTGATTGGCGTGGAAACGGCGAAAGGCATTTTGAATTTGAAGGAGATTGCGGCGCATCCGCGTTTGGACGCGATCATCTTCGGCGGAGAGGACTTTGCCGCATCCGTTGGCGCGACGCGCACGAAGGATGCGACGGAATTGCTGTATGCGCGTCAAGCAGTGGTTGTCGCTTGCGCCGCAAACGATTTGCAGGCGATTGATATCGTCACGATTGATTACAAGGATTTGGAAGCCCTGCGGATCGAGTCGGAGTTTGGGGCAGGACTCGGCTACAGCGGGAAACAGATCATTCACCCGAATCAGGTGTCGGTGGCGCAGGAGGCGTTCACTCCCTCCGATGAAGCGATTGCTTATGCAAAACGAATCGTCGAGACGTTTGAAGCAAGTCAAAAAGAGGGCAAAGGCGCGTTTGCTTTGGACGGGAAGATGATCGACATGCCGTTATTGAAAAACGCGCAAAAGGTTTTGGAGAGGGCGAAAGCGGCAGGAAAGTTAGGCGCGGCAGTATAATCGGGTCATTCCACACCGGAGGGTAAAATGAAACTCAATAAAACCTGGAAGATCGTCGTTGGCATCGCCACGGCGTGGGTGGTGCTGTATCCCTTTGTGATGACGGGCTTTATGTTCGTCGCATTCGTCCCGATGGTGATGGCAATGGAAGGGACAGGCTCGGACTTTCCTCCCACTTCCTTCATGGTGGAATTCATGATTTTCTGGCTCTTTATGATGTTCAGTAGCTTCCTGCAAATGGCGGCTTCAGCGTTCTACCTCGTTCACATTATCAAGAACAAAACGGGCATGGACATCCTGCGCATCCTCTCGGGCGTCGGCGCATTCTATCTGCCCTATATCGCCCTGCCTTTTTATTACTTCGTCTACATCTGGCCGGACACTCCGCCCGAATGGGCTGTAGAGCAAAAACCCCTAGGGTAACAATTTGTTTTCCATCTTCTACGGCCTCCTCTCTGCGGTCACCTGGGGCGCGGGCGATTTTGCGGGCGGCCTCTCCAGCCGCAAGATCGGCGCGTACCGCGCCGTCTTCTACGCGGACCTGATCGGCCTCATCGCCCTGTTCATTGCCGTTCTGATCGCCGGCGAAGAAATGCCCCCGCTCGGTCCTTCGCTGATCGCCGCGCTCGCGGGCGCGCTGGGCTCATGCGGACTCCTCATCCTGTACTACGCCCTGGCGCGCGGACAGATGAGCATCGCCGCGCCGCTCTCCGCCCTGATGGCTGCCGCGCTTCCAGTGGCGGTTGGTTCGCTGACCCAGGGCCTGCCCACCCTCGCACAATTCGCGGGCTTTGTGCTCGCGCTGATCGCGGTCTGGTTGATCTCGCAGAGCGACACGTCCCAGCGTTTCCACATTGACCGCTTGTCCGATCTACGCCTTCCGCTTCTCGCAGGGATTGGATTTGGTTCCTATTTCGTTTTGATGCACTACGCGACAAGCGGCGTCAGCGCCACATACTGGCCGATGATCGCCTCCCGCGTCTCGGGCACCCTGCTCCTGCTCCTGTTCGTTTTGGGCCGCCGCGAATCCCTGGCCATCCCGCGCCATGCCTGGACCGTGGCCTTCCTCAACGGCATGCTGGATGTGGGCGGGAACTTCTTTTACATCCTCGCCCTGCGCGCGGGCCGCCTGGACATCTCCGCCATCCTCAGTTCGTTATACCCGGGCGCGACGGTACTCCTTGCCTGGATCCTCCTCAAGGAGCGGCTCTCGCGCAGTCAATGGATTGGGATTGCCGCCGTGCTGCTGGCAATCGTCCTGTTCACGATATAAAATATCCTCATGTCCATCGAAGTCCGCCCCGTCACCACCCGCCGCGAACGAAACCTCTTCCTTACCTTTCCGTGGCGCATCTACAAGCGCGACCCGTTGTGGGTGCCTCCCATCCTGAGCGAGCGCGCCAAAACCATTGACCCTGCTCGCGGTATCTTCTTCAATGATGGCATCGCCGAATTGTTCATGGTCTGGAAGGACGGCCAGCCCGCGGGCACGCTCTGTCTCGCGGAGGAGAAAAACAACACGCGGCACAAGGGTTTTGCCGAGTGTATGTACGGATTCGTGGAATGCATTGACGATTACGTCGTGTTCGAGGCCATGTTCAAGCACGCCGAGGCGTGGGCGCGGGCGCGGAACATGAAGTCGCTTTACGGGCCCTACAACCTCGACCGCGAAGACTCGCGCGGCATCCTCATCGAGGGCCGCGACCGTCCGCCCGCCATCTATTGCGGGCACCAGCCGCCGTATTATCAGAAATTCTTCGAGTGTTACGGCTTCGAGAAAAACGGCGAGGACGGTCTGGCCTACGCGATTGACATTGACCTGAACGATCCCAAAGTCCGGCGGATGATGCGGGTGGCGGACAAGGTGCGCGAGAAGAATCCGCATTTCAAAATCAGAGGGGCAAACCTGAAAGATCAAGATGCCGAGATCGAGCGCATCGTGTACCTGCAAAACGAGGGACTGAAGCACATGCCGGGCTTCGTCCCCTACACGCGCACGGACATCGAGTCGATGATTCTGCCGCTGCTCAAACTGGTTGACCTCGAACTCGTGCTATTTGCCGAGGTTGATGGAAAGCCTGCGGGCTTCTTCCCCGGCGTGCCCAACTTCAACGAGGTGCTCATTCACCTGAACGGACTGCGTTATCCGTGGGACTATCTGCGCGCGCTGATTTATCAAAATAGAAAACCGAAGTGCCTCGCCATCAAGAGCGTGGTCATGCTGCCCGAATACTGGGAGACAGGCCTCGCCCTTCTGCTCTTCGACGAGATGGCAAAACGCGCCGCGGCGCGCGGCTATCAATGGGCTGACCTGTCGCTGACCGGTGAAGACAACCA
>DAOTXP010000171.1:0-27110 GCA_034435275.1 Anaerolineales bacterium
TGAAACGATTGAACAATCCCGCCATCGGCGAAATCTTTCCAGACCATCAACCACTGATCAAAGACATCCTGCGAGTATAAAATCGGGTGGTGGTATACAATTAAGCGATGTGACGCGGCATACTCTGCAAGTATGATGCGGCATTCCGCCTACCCGTCATTGGGCGGGATTCCATCCGTCCCACGAAAGCCATCATTTCCTTTGAGACACCACCAAAAACCGAAACGGACTGGCAATGGCCGGTCCGTTTTCTATCGGAGCACAAAGATACACGCCCCCTGTCCCTTTTCGATCTTCGCAGTTTGCCTGGCTCCCAGCCCGACCCGTCCCTCCAACAGGGACGCGTCCATCTGGCAAAGTTCTGGATGCTTCTCGATAATGGCCGCGTAGGGGCAGTGCCCGAAGATCACGCGCGGCCCGTTCGCGCCGGCCTCCCAGCGCGCCGCGTAATGTTTTTCATTGAGCCGTTCCACAATCTGAGCGAGGCGCTGAGCCAAAGGCAAATGAGCCGCCTGCGGTTCGCCGCCCAGCGCTTTCGCCAGTTCACGTAATCTTTCCTCTTTCTTCTTTTCAGGGACATTGCCGAGCCATTCCCCCAGCACAGAGTCCAGCAGGCCCGCCAGATTATCGCCCTGCAACGCGGCGGACAAGCCGTATATCTTAACAGGCCGGCCGCGTCCCGCGCTCCGCTTGCGGACCACGGTGACGCGGCCATCGGAGGCCAGCACCGACAGGTGATGCCGCGCGTTGGCGGGAGTGGTCGAGAGGGCGCGGGCAACCTCCATGGCGGAGGCAGGCCCAAGCCGGCGCAGATGCGAGAGAATCCGTTGACGCGAGGATGTCATAGGGGTTTCCATGATTATACTCACATTTTTATTTTGGCAAATATATATTTTCATAATTCAATGGACTTGCGCCTCCCCCATGCTATAATCCATCCGTTCACTCAATGACACTAACCTGGGAATCAACCTACGCCATCGCCCTGGCGTTACGCAGACAGCATCCAAATGTGGATTTGGAAACAGTCTCGCTGGGACAGGTCTACGACTGGACGCTCCAGCTTTCGGACTTCGAGGATGATCCCGCGCTCGCGAACGACGACATCCTTTCCGCAATCTATCAAGACTGGTTCGAGGAGAACATTCATGGACAATAACGAACTCAACATCCCCAACTACACCATCCCGCCGGAGATCGAGGGCAAGGTCTCGATCACGAGCATAGACCGCCTGTACAACTGGGGGCGGCGCTCCTCGGTCTGGCCGCTCATGTTCGGGCTGGCCTGCTGCGCCATCGAGATGATCGCGGCGCAGGCCTCGCGCTACGACCTGGCCCGCTTCGGCATGGAGGTCATGCGCCCCACCCCGCGCCAGGCCGACCTGATGATCGTGGCCGGCACGGTCACCAAGAAGATGGTGCCCGCCATCGTGCGCCTGTATAACCAGATGCCCGAACCGAAATATGTGATGGCCATGGGCGCGTGCGCCTCGAGCGGCGGCCCGTTCAAGGAGGGCTACAACGTGGTGGCCGGCATCGACAAATTCCTGCCGGTGGACGTGTACGTGCCCGGCTGTCCGCCCACCCCGCAGGCCCTGCTCAACGGCCTGATCATGCTCCAGAAACGAATTGACAAAGAGTCCCTCAAGCGGGTGCGCTGGTACAGGAAGGGCGCGGACACGGTCGAGGTGCCGGTGCCGATTCTCGGTCCAGACCTGATCGACCCGCGCCGCATCCCCGACATCAAAGCCAGAGCCGCGGAACCGGCCGCAAGCCCGGCCGAGACGCAGGCATAGGAGGCCGACATGACTGCACCCGCATCCAACCCAACCCTTCGACAGGCTCAGGGCAACGCCTTGGACCTGGCAGCGCGTTTCCCCGGCGCGGTCACTCCCGACACGCGTCCCGGCTACAGCGGCTGGATCGTAGATGCCGCCAAATTGACCGAAGTGGCGACCGCCATTCGCGATGAATTCGGCTACGACATGCTCACCGCCCTGACCGCCGTGGACTACCTGCCTGAAAACAAAATGGAGGTGGTCTACCACGTCTATCAGACGACCGGCGGCCCGGCGCTGGTGTTCAAAGTGCAGGTGCCGCGCGTGGACCCGATCGAAGTCCCTTCGGTCACGCCCATCTGGCGCGGTGCCGAATTCCAGGAGCGCGAGGCCTGGGATCTGTTCGGCATCAAATTCACCGGCCACCCCGACCTGCGCCGCATCCTGATGTGGGAGGGCTTCGATGGCCATCCCATGCGCAAGGACTGGAAAGAGGCGTTTTTTGAAGAGGATGTCAAGCCCTTCAAGAGCCGCTGGCCGGATGGAAAGTTCCATCTGGCTGAGAGCAAGAATCCGTACGCCGATAACCTGAAATTCCCACCCGGGTTCGACCCCGAAAAATGGGTGCCCGAGGGCGATGCAGCCTTGTACGGCGCGCTGGCAAAATACAGCCATAAAAGTGAAGACGGCATTCAGACTGATCACATCGTAGTCAACATGGGGCCCCAGCATCCCTCCACTCATGGCGTCTTCCGCGCCGTAGTCGTGCTGGACGGCGAGACTGTCGTCAGTCTCAAGCCGGTGATGGGGTACCTGCATCGCAACCACGACAAGATCGGCGAGCGGAACACGTTCCTGCAAAACATGCCCTACACCGACCGCCTCGATTATTTCTGCTCAATGACCAACAACTTCGGTTACGCGCTCGCGGTCGAGAAGTTGATGGGCATTCAGGTGGCCGAACGCGCCGAGTACATTCGCGTCATCATGGCCGAACTGACCAGGATCCAAAACCACCTCATCTTCATCGGTATGTTCCTCAACGACTTGGGCGCGATGTACACTCCGGCCCTGTATGCCTTCGAAGAACGCGAACTGATTCTCGACATCTTCGAAGAGTGTTCGGGCGCGCGCATGATGTGCAACTACTTCCGCTTCGGCGGCGTGGCGCGCGATATGCCCGAGGTTTCGATCAAGAAAGCCCGCGACCTGGCCTTCGACCGCCTGCCCGGCAAAGTGGACGAGATGGAACGCTATCTCAACGAGAACGAAGTATTGGTCGCGCGCACGAAAGGCAAGGGCTATCTGAGCGCCGAGGACGCCATCCGCACCTCGATGAGCGGACCGATGCTGCGCGCTTCGGGCGTACCCTACGACATCCGCCGCGCTGACCCATACTCGATCTACGACCACTTCGACTTCAATGTGGCCTGCCGCCCTGAAGGCGACATGTACGCCCGCTACATGATCCGCATTGACGAAATGCGCGAGTCGATCAAGATCATCCAGCAGGCGCTGAAGCAGATGCCCGAAGGCCCGGTGATGAGCGTCAAGCCGCAGTACCAGGTCAGGGTCCCGGCCGGCGAAGCGTATGGCCGAATCGAATCCCCGAAGGGCGAACTCGGCTATTACGTTGTCTCGAACGGCAAGCCGAATCCGTGGCGCTATCACGTGCGCCCGCCGTCCTTCGTCAACCTGACCTCGCTGGAAATGATGTGCGAAGGCGAGAAGATCGCAGATTTCGTCGCCATCCTCGGCGCAGTGGACATCGTGCTCGGTGAGCTCGACCGATAAAACAGGAGTAGATGACAACATGAACGGAAAAGGTATCCTCAAAGGTCTGGGCGTCACCTTCATGCGGTTTTGGAACACATACTGGGACGACCTGCTTTGGCTGTTGAGCGGGAAGAAACGCTATCGCACGCCGGAAGGCATTGCTCACCGTTCCAGCAAAAACGCGCGCGGCATTTTCACCGTGCAATATCCCGAAGAGAAACTTCCCTCGCCCGAAGAGTTTCGTTACGTGCCATTTCTCGTCTACGATGAAGGCGAGGGCGGGAAAAAGGAAGTCCGCTGTACCTCGTGCGGGATCTGCGCCAAGGTCTGCCCGCCGCAATGCATCTGGATCGTGCGCACCAACGACCCCGCAACAGGACGGCCCATCCCCGTGCCGGCCGAGTTCTACATTGACGTTGACATCTGCATGAACTGCGGCTACTGCGCCGAGTATTGTCCCTTCGACGCCATCAAAATGGATCACGATTACGAACTGGCTTCGTACACGCGTAACGTCTATTCGATGGAGAAGCTGCTCAAGTCCGCGGACTATTACGCGGGCATCCGTCCGCTGAACGCGGCCCGCGAAGACGAGGCGCGCAGGGCCAAGGAAGCCGCCAGGGCTGCCAAGGCCGAGGCCAGCACAACGTAATAATAAGTGCAGGTTAAAAGTTGAAGGTTGTAGGGTAAACTTACAGCCTTCAACTTTCAACGAATGGTGAATGGATGGCAAACAAAATAACCCAAGAAGCAATTCTGGCCGCATTAAGCAAAGTCCAGGAACCCGAACTTCACAAGGACCTGGTCACCCTCAACATGATCCGCAACCTGGAGATCAACGGGGGCAAGGTTGCGTTCACGGTCATGCTGACGACGCCCGCCTGTCCGTTACGCGGACAGATCGAGAAGGAGGTACGCGCGGCAGTAATGAGTGTCGCGGGGGTGGAGTCGGTGGAGGTCAAGTTGGATTCGGACGTGCCCAACGATGGCCGCATGCGCGGGCTGGTCAACATGCCCATCCGTAATGCGATCGCCGTCGGGTCGGGCAAGGGCGGCGTGGGCAAGAGCACGGTTGCGGTCAACGTGGCGGTCGCGCTGGCGCAGACCGGGGCGCGCGTCGGTTTAATGGACGCGGACATCTACGGCCCGAATATCCCAACCATGCTGGGCATCGAACGACTCCCTACGCCCAAAGAGAATAAAATGATTCCCGCACTGGCCTATGACGTGAAGGTCATTTCGATGGGACTGCTGGTCAAGCCCGGACAGCCGCTCATCTGGCGCGGCCCGATGCTCAACTCGGCCATCCGCCAGTTCCTGGGCGACGTGGAATGGGGCGAACTGGACTATCTCATCGTGGACCTGCCGCCGGGCACCGGCGACGCGGCCTTGTCCCTGGCCCAGGCCCTGCCCCTCTCCGGCGCGATCATCGTAACTCTGCCGCAGCTGGTTTCGCTCGAAGACGCCAGCCGCGGACTGCAAATGTTCAAGCAGCTGGAGGTGCCGATCCTGGGCGTGATCGAGAACATGTCCTACCTCGACCTGCCCGACGGCACACGCATGGACATCTTCGGTTCGGGCGGCGGCGAGCAGTTGGCGCAGGCCACACAGACGCCTTTCCTCGGCAAGATTCCCATTGACCCCACCGTGCGCGAGGGCGGCGACAGCGGCAAGCCCATCGTCGTTGCCAAACCCGATTCGCCCGCGGCAAAGGCGCTGAGCGAGGTTGCGGAGAAAGTGGCAGCGCGCATCAGCGTGGAGGCCATGAGCGGAAAGAACGAACTGCCGATCAATATCGTCGAGTAAACGGTATAATTGCGCCCATGCAGGCTAACATTATCGGTGTCCGTTTTACCAAAATCGGAAAAATCTACCACTTCGACAGCCGCGCCGTACCCGACATTCAGGTCGGCGATCACGTTATCGTGGATACCTCGCGCGGCAAGCACCTCGGCGAGGTCATCCGCCGCCTCGAGGAGGTCCCGCCCAAGCCCGAAGGCGGCTGGCGCAGTGTCGAACGCCGCGCTACTCCACGCGACCTCCTGCTCCAGCAAACCTGGCAGGCCAAGCAGACCGAGGCCATGATCGAATGCCGCGCCCGCGTCGCCGAACTCGGCTTGCAGGGCGTGAAGATCGTCGCCGCCGAATACAACTACGACGGGGCACGCCTCGCCTTCCTGTTCAGCACCGAGACCGACGAAAAGGTGGACCTCAAGTCGCTCAAGCGCGATATGCAAAAGAAGTATCCCGACACACAGGTCGAGTTGCGGCAGATCGGTCCGCGCGACGTGGCGAAACTGCTGGGCGGCATGGGCGCCTGCGGACTCGAGACGCGCTGCTGCTCCAAATTCCTGACCGAGTTCAGTCCCATCTCGATCAAGATGGCCAAAGAGCAGGGAATTTCACTCACGCCGAACGAAATCACCGGCATGTGCGGACGCCTGCGCTGTTGTCTCATCTACGAGTACGAGCAGTACGTGGCGGCGCGCAAGGAACTTCCCAAACGCAACAAGCGCGTGGTCACGCCGCGCGGCGAGGGCAAGGTGGTGGACATCCTGCCGCTGAGCAACGTCGTCATGGTGCTGCTCGATAACGACGAGCGCGGCTTCCCCCAGCCGTTTCAACGCGACGAACTCCAGCCCTGGGACGAGCTCGAAGCCCTGCGCCGCAAATCCGAGGCGCCGTGCGATAAACACGAGGGCGGCGGCTGCGACTGCGGCAAGGATAAAAAGGCCAAACAAAATTAACCTGCGAGGCGGCCATCCGCCTCGCTTCTCGATATGACCACCAACGAGACCCCCGGCGTTTGGGAAACGCCCCAGCACATCCTCGTCATCCTCGCTCATCCCGACGACCCCGAATTCTTCTGCGGCGCGACGCTCGCCAAGTGGACGCGCGCCGGTCACCGCGTGACCTATCAACTGCTGACCTGCGGCGACAAGGGCTTCAATGACTCCACGCCCGCAGACATGACTCCCGACGCGTTGTGTGCCATGCGACATGAGGAACAACAGGCCGCCGCGGCCGTCATCGGCGCGGGAGCGGTTCACTTTCTGGACCGAGCGGACGGCTACCTCGTCCCAGACCTGGATCTGCGCCGCGAGATCGTCCGCATCATCCGCAAATTCAAGCCCGACATCCTTGTCACCTGCGACCCACAGAACCTATTCGCCGCATATGGAATCAACCACCCCGATCATCGCGCCTGCGGACAGGCGGTGCTCGACGCGGTTTTCCCCGCCGCGGGCAGTCCCGTGTATTTCCCCGAACTGCTCAGCAATGAAAGACTCCAGCCGCACATGCCGAAGGAGGTCTGGTGTTCGCTGACCAGCCAGCCCAACGTTGTCCTCGACGTGACCGAAACCTGGCCGGTCAAACTCGAAGCCCTGCTGAATCATAAAACCCAGATCGGCGACATGGAGAAATTCAAGGAACGCATGAAATCGCGCCGTACCGAAGACAGCACGGACGAGAATCCGCGCTATGAGGAAAAATTCCGCGTGGTGAAATACAGTTAAGCATCCATGAACATGGTCAACCTTGGATATCGCTCCACCAATTACTACGCCCTTGAACTCAGGCAGGGAAAACTGCTGGTGGATTGCGGCTGGCCGGGGATGTTCCCCGAATTTCTATCGGTGTTCAAGCGCAAGGGAGTGGCGCCGGAGGAAATCCGGTACGTTCTCGTCACGCACTTCCACATGGATCACGCCGGAGCCGTTCAGGAGGTCAAGGACCGAGGCGCAAAGTTGATCCTGATGGAAAGCCAGGTGGATTTCGTAAAGCCGCTGGCCGATTATCTAAAGTCAAAGAATATGCCCTATCTGGAAATCCAGCCAATCGGAAATATCGTCCTGAAGTTCGAGGAGAGCCGAAAATTTCTGGCAGGCCTGGGACTCGAGGGCGAGATCATCGCCACGCCCGGTCACAGCGACGATCACGTCACCCTGATTCTGGACGACGGCTCCGCCTTCACCGGCGACCTGCCGCCCCGCGATCTCGCCACGGACGATGTGACAAAAGCGAGCTGGGATCGAATCTACCAGCACAAGGTCACCAGGATCTTTTCCGCCCACGGACAATAGGAATATAACCACATGCCCGACTTTCTCGCCGAAGCAAATTCACTTTTTAATTACACCCAATCCCTGCGCCGCGACTTTCACAGGCACCCTGAACTCGGCTTCCACGAGATTCGCACCGGCGGCATTGTGGCGAAGGAACTCGAAGCCCTCGGACTGGAGGTCACCAAAGGTGTAGGCAAGACAGGTGTGGTCGGTCTGCTCGAAGGCGGGAGGCCCGGGCCTGTCCTGCTCGTGCGCTTCGACATGGACGCGTTGCCCATCACCGAAGAGACCGGCGCGGAGTACACCTCGCAGAACGCAGGCGTCATGCACGCCTGCGGACATGATGGTCATACCGCCATCGGCTTGACGGTTGCAAAAATCCTGCACGCGCACCGCGGGCAACTGGCTGGCGCTGTTAAATTCGTGTTCCAGCCTGCAGAGGAGGGACTGTGCGGCGAGGAGGTCGGCGGCGCGGAGATGATGATGCGCGACGGCGTGCTCGAAAATCCGAAGCCCGATTTCGCGCTGGCCCTCCATTTATGGAACGAGAAGCCGCTCGGCTGGCTGGGCGCGGCGGGCGGCCCGGTCATGGCGGGCGCGGAACAATTCACGGTCAAGGTCACAGGCAGGGGCGGACACGGCGCGGTGCCCAACCTGACGGTTGATCCCGTCGCCGCCGCGGCGCACATTGTCACCGCCCTGCAAAGCATTGTCTCGCGCAACGTCAGCCCATTGCAGACCGCGGTCATCAGCGTGACCACGATCCACGGCGGGAGCGCGTTCAACGTCATCCCGCAGGAGGTGGAGATGACGGGAACGATCCGCACGTTCGAGCCGAAGGTGCGCGAACGCGTCCTGACGCGCTTCAACGAGATCGTGACCGGCGTAGCCCAAAGTATGGGCTGCGCGGCCCAGGTCGAGGTCAAGAGAGTGACGCCGGCGCTGATCAACGACGAGACGGTCGCGGCGAAAGTCCAGGAGGCGGCGCGGCGCGTCCTGCCTGAGTCGAATGTAGAGACCGACGGTTACATCACGATGGGCGCCGAGGATATGGCGTTCATGCTGGAGAAGGTGCCCGGCTGTTATTTCTTCGTGGGCTCGGCCAATGCCGAACGGGGGTTGAATTACGCCCACCATCACCCGAAATTCGATGTGGACGAGGCCGCCCTGCCGCGCGCGGCTGCCTGGATGGCGGCCGCGGCGATGGAGATTCTCAAGTGAGCCGGTAAGCAAATGAGCAGACAGACAAGTACGGGAAGCGGATACAATTGGAGTGTGAAGCATTTTATGAAGCGCGCTTGGGCCGTCCCGCTCCTCGTCCTGCTGACCGCCTGCAATCTGCCCTCCTCCCCCACCCCGGCCACGGAGCCGATCTCCACTGCGCCAATAGATACGCCATCGGCGGGCTTTCAATCGTGCTACTACGTTTGGGCTTATCAGGACCTGCCCGAAATTTCCGCCCGAGTCAATCAGGCTGTCAAAGCCGTCCTGCCGGAGGCGGAGGCCCGCGCGCGCGCCTTTGGCGAGGACTGCGTCTTCGAGGACGGCACGCGCCAATTCGGCGCGATGCAGACCGATTTCCTGATCGGCGTGCCTGTGGACGATCTGACGGATGACGAAGCCATTGGCCGGAGCATCGAAAACATCATCCCCGTGCTGGCGGATTTCCCGCCCGGTGTCGTGCCGGGACCACAGGTCGGTCGCGCCGAGTTCAGTTTCACCAATGGAAGCGAAGTCCGTTATGTGCGCTTCATAATCACAGAGGGTGTCCAGGCGCTGGCAGAGGGACTGCATGGCGCGGAATTGCTCCACAAATTAGAACAACCGTAATCGCCCATCCATCGCGCTGAGCGGAGGCCGCAGGCCGAAGTCGAAGCGCTTATGCCAGCCATCCGTGCTTTCATCGCGGATGGTTTTTTAACTTGACAATCCCGGCCATCTATTGTATAGTTTGTTTAGTAGTTACTAAACGGACATAACGCCATGACCCAGAAACTCGAAACCATCAAGCAGGAATTTGTCGAAGGTCTGAGCCAGATCAGCCGCTTTTGGGGCTTCCCGAAAGGCATGGGCGCGATCTTTGGCGTGTTGTACCTTTCCTCCGCCCCGCTTTCGCTGGACGAGATCGTCCAGCAGACGGGACTCACCAAGGGCGCGGTCAGCACGGAGGTGCGCGCGCTGGCCCGCATGGGACTGGTCCACCGCTCGACAAAACTGGCGGACCGCAAAGATTACTACGAGGCCGAGACGGATTTCTACAAGTCCATCCGCTCGATTCTCAAAGAGCGCCAAAACACCGAGTTCGAACGCGCCGTCGGGTCGGTGAAGGATACGCTGGAGAAACTGGAATCAAGTCCAGGGTCCAGTGAAGAGCGTGCGTTCCTGATCGCACGCGTGCGCGCCCTGCAGGAGTTCTTCGACGCGATTGACAGCCTTGCGCGCGCGGTGGTCAAACTGGAAAGCCTGGGGCTCGCGAATGTCCAAAAAATTCTAGGTATATTGAAATAAACCAGCCAAAGGAGAATCGGAATGAACACAGGTCGCACACCCATTCAAATCTATGCGCTGACGGTCTGCTTTGCGGCGCTCCTGTGCTTTGTCATAACACTGGGCATTGCCGCCTATGACGTGGTGCAAGTTGCCGCCCCAGAATTTACATATTCCCCGGAGGCGTACTCCCCCGAACCCGCGCCTGGAACGGCAGAATATCGAGAAGCCATTCAAGGCGAAAAACACAGAGCGGCCAGAAGCCTGGTTCAAGCATCGATCATCCTTCTTATTGACCTCGCTGTCTTCACTTTTCACTGGAAAGTGGCAAACCGCTCCATGGCGCAGATACCCTCCACTTTACTGACGGAGTCAAAATGAAAATCGCAGTGACAGGCGCCTTCTCGTATTCGGGCAAGTACATCACGCGGCGACTTCTGGCGCGCGGCGAACAGGTCATCACACTGACCGGCCACCCGAACCGCCCCGATCCCTTCGACGGAAAAGTACCGGCATATCCGTTGGATTTCAACGACGCGGCCGGCCTGATCTCCAGCCTGCGCGGCGTAGAGACGTTCTACAACACCTACTGGGTGCGCTTCGACAAAGACAGCAACACCCAGCCCGCGGCCGTGGAAAATACGCGGCGGCTGGTGGAAGCAGCGGTCGAGGCGGGCGTGCAGCGGATCGTGCACATCAGCATCACCAACCCATCCGCGGACTCGCACCTGCCCTATTTCTGGGGCAAGGCGGCCAATGAAAAAGCCGTGATGGACTCTGGGCTGTCCTATGCCATTCTGCGGCCAACGGTGTTGTTCGGCGCAGAAGATATTTTGATCAACAACATCGCCTGGCTGTTGCGGCGATTCCCCTTCTTTGCCCTGCCCGGGGACGGCCTGTATCGCCTCCAACCCGTTTATGTGGATGATGTGGCAGAATTGGCCGTTGAATGTGGCCATGCAAAGGAAAATATCCTTTGGGACGCGGTCGGACCAGACATTTTCACTTTCCGCGAGATGGTTGAGTTGATCGGCGAAAAAATCGGGCATAGACGCCCCTTGCTGCGCGTCCCGCCGCGGCTGGCATTGACCGCCGCGCAAGTCATCGGTCTGTTCGTCGGCGACGTGGTCCTCACCCCCGAAGAAGTGGACGGCCTGATGGCCGACCTGCTGGTCTCAAGAGAACCGCCGCGCGGCAAGACGCGGCTGGGAGATTGGCTGGAAGCGAATAAAGAAACTGTGGGGGCGAAGTACGCTTCGGAGTTGAAGAGGCATTTCTAAAAAAGGGCGGGGCTGCCCCAAAAATGTTTTCTCAATCGATCGCCACCACGCCCTTGCACCTCGGCGAATCCATGCAGCCGTAATATTTCTTCCCCGCGTTCGGCCCGCCGCGATGGATTCGCAGCACCATCATCTTGCCGCAGACGGGACACATCGGCACCGAATCGCCGGTCACCTTATCGCGCGGGCGTTTCTCTTTGGTCTTCATCACCGCCAGTTGAAAGAGGTGCACCAGATCGGTCATCTCATAATGATCGTTGATCGGTACATGCACCAGCGGAACGCCCTCGCCCAGAAACAGATCTTCGATAAACTGGTCACTGGAACGCGTCTCGGTCTTTGCAATCGGCTTGACCAGTTCCACGCCAAAGGCGGGCTGCATCGTTTGCGGGTCGCACAACAAAAAGTCCACGTGCTTGCGGAAGATCTTATTGTAGAAATGCACGTTCTCGTTCGGCCGCACGATGGTGAAAATATCCGTCAGCGCCACCTTCGGGCAGATCATGTAACGCTCCCCCACCATCTCCTGCAGGCGCCGCAACAAAGCCATCTCGGGCGACGACAAAAAATTCTCCCGCAGGCGGTACGGCAGTTCCTCTCTAATCGCAGGTTTGCGGTCGGCCATGGGAATCCCTCGATAGAATTATAGGTCAAGCCGCGTTTTGAAGCAACACTTCGAGCAGGGCGGATTCCTGCGCCGCGGACTTCACTTCGCCGTCCAGCCAGGCGGCGCGCAGGCGGCTCAGGATTTTTTTATAGGACGGCCCGGGCGGAACGCCGCGCACCTTGAGCGTCTCGCCCGTCGTCTTCGGCTGGACATGCCGCCAGCGCGCCAGATAGGACGTTAGCGCGGCGCGGGCGGATTCGTCCGCGGCGAGAGAGACCGCGTACACGGCCGGCGGCGGGACCTTCTCCAGCCGCGTCGTCCAGCGACTTGGGCTGGCCCCCGCCAAACCGGCCAGGTCGCCCCTCAAAGTGGAGGCCGCCAAAACCGCCTTCGACAAATCCGCCGTAAACGCCAGCCGCGCAGCAAGTTCTTTCGACAACGCGCCAGGAGCATCCATTAGCCAGAGAATATAACGAAAGATGCGGCGGTCGAAGTCAATGCCGAGTTCGCGGGCAGGAGTCGCATCGAACCACCCGGCGCGCTGGGTTTCCAACTTTGGAAGCGGTGGAGTCAACGCGTCCAGCAAACCCACCTCGTTGAGTCGAAGGAGCATGGCCGCGGCATGGGGCTCATCCAGGATCATATCCAATTCATGGCGGATGCGCTCCCCCGACAACTCCTTGATATACCGGCGTCCATTCTTCATGAGCGCCAGCGTTTCAGGCGCAACTTTGAATCCAAAGCGCCCCGCGTAACGGACCGCCCGAAACAGCCGCGTCGGATCGTCCACGAAGGAGCGCGGGTGGAGAACGCGCACCAGTCCGCGCTGGAGGTCCTCGAGGCCGCCGAGGTCATCGCGCAGTTCGCCGAAGCGCGGACGATTCAGGCAAATGGCAAGCGTGTTGATGGTGAAGTCGCGGCGGCGCAGGTCGTCAGCCAGAGTGCCCGGCGTAATATCGGGCAGGGCCGCGGGGTGAGCGTACGTCTCGGAACGCGCGGTGATGAAATCGAGAACCAGGGAGGGAAGCGACAGGGTGGCAGTGGCAAACTTTCTGTGCACAGTCAATTTGCCGCCCAGTTTTTTGGAACAGGCGCGGGCGAAGGATAACGCGTCTCCTTCGAGCACCAAGTCGAAGTCCAGGCTGGGGCGGCCCAGCAGGAGGTCCCGCGCGAAGCCGCCGACGAGATACAGCCGCAGGCCGCGCGCCTCCGCCTCGTCCGCGATGCCGCGCAAAAGCGAAAGATGATTCGTCGAAAGAGATGATTCGAGCCGTGCCGTGAGGTTCATCGCCTATGTCTGCTGGGGATCGAGCATGTCATTCAAACCGTCGCCAAGCATATTCCAGGCAATGCCGAAGAGCATGACCGCCAGCGTCGGCGGCAGGAATACCCACCAGTATGTGAGCAGGCTCCCGCCCGGGCCGATGACCCACGAGCGCCCCTGCGCGAGCATCGCCCCCCAGATGGAATCCCCGCCGATGCCAATGAAGGTCAGAGTAGCCTGCAGCAGGACGACACCCCCCACATCGCGCGCCGCCAGGACCAGGGCGGGCGAGATCGAGTTGGGGATGATGTGTTTGCGTATCATCCAGAAGAAACTGCCACCGAGGGCGCGCGCCGCCTGGACGAATTCAGTTTTTGTCAACAAAAGAACGATGGAGTGAACCAGGCGCGCGTAGGGCATCCAGGAAAGGACAATCAGGCTGAGCATCAACGGGTTGACGCGTTCCAACAGCCACTGGATGGCGGTCATCGGCCCGACGATCTCGATCACCCGCCCGTAATATTGCGAAGTGAAATACATGCCGCCCATGGCGGTGATGGTCGTTGCATACAATTGTTGCAGGAAGACCACGCCTGCAATCACGGGAAACGCGAGGAAAGAGTCGGCGATGCTCATCAGCATGCCGCCCGCGCGTCCGCCGATCATGCCGGCCGCCGCGCCATACAGTATGCCGAAGAAGGCGGTGCTAAGCGTGACAATCAGGCCGAACTGCAAGGCGCCGCGCGCGCCCCAAACCAGCGGATGCAGAACGTCCATGCCGAAGGGCAGCATTCCCAGCGGCGCCTTTTCGGAAGGCGGCAAAGGATTGCCCTCGGTAGCACGGCCGACGCGCATGAACGGCCCCGGTTGTTTCGGGTCGTCGGGAGAAATATAGGGCGCGGCGACTGCAACGACCACGTAGCCGAGAATCGCCAAGACGGCGATCCAGTTCTGCCAGCGGGAGAAGAAACGGCGGAGACGTCTCATGAGCGCAGAACCCCTTCGCGGACGCGCGGGTCGAACAGCGCCTGCAAAACGTCGAGAATGAACATCAGCAACAGCACCATGATGACGCTGTAGATGGCAAACCCCAGCGCGGCAGGCGCGTCGGGAATCCCGCTCATGGCATTGACGATGATGAACGACACGCCGTTGAAGTCGAAGATGATCTCGGCCACGAATACGCCGGTCACAATGGAGGCGGCCGAAAGCGCCATGCTGGTCAGCGAAGGCGAAATCACGTTGCGATACACGTGCCGCCAGATCAGGTTGTTTTCGTTCACGCCGCGGGCGCGGGCGGCGATCACATATTCCTTGCCGCGCTCGTTCAGGACTGTGGCACGCGCCACGCGTCCCAGCGTGGCCCAATGATACAGACTCAACGTGAAGACCGGCATGGCGAGATGCCTCCAGACATCCGCAAAGATGTCCAGCCGTCCGTTGAGCAGGCTGTCGAGCGTCAACATGCCCGTGTATTGGACAAACTCCCCTTTCGCGAGTTCGAGAGTGAAGTCGAGGCTGAGGCGCTCCGGCGCAAACCAGCCGAGATGGATATAAAAGACCGAGAGCAGCACCAGAGCCAGGATGAAGGTCGGCGTGGAGGTTCCAAGAAAGGCCAAACTGCGGAAAACCCGGTCGAATCTCTGCCTCCGCCTCCAGCCGGCCGTAACGCCGCTTGCCAGTCCCAGCGGTATCAAAAACAGGAGGGAGTACATTCCCAATTCCAGGGTGATCGGCGTCCTCTGCACCAGCGCCGGAAGAATATGCTGGTTCATCGAGGGGCTGTAACCCCACGTGCCGTCGAACAAGGTTTGACTCCAGTAGAAGTATTGCACCGGGAACGGGTCCCGCAAATGGTAACGCTTGATGATCTGCTCACGGATCCTCTCGAGCTGCTCCGGCGAGAGGTTCGGATTCATCCGTTCCGGCATGTATAAATCCGCCCGCGCCTCGGGGGGCGTCAACATCACTCCCCCGTAAAGCACCAATGTGATGAGAAACAGGGAGACTGGCACGACCAGGAATCGGCGGATGACGAACTGAAGAAATGGCGGCATGGGGGACCTCCCGGCATCCGCCCGAACACTGCGCGGGCCGTGGGTCTATTTTACACCACCTCTTGTAAAATTAGAAAAAACCTGCATAATGTATGTACGGACAGGGCGCCCAGGAGGCTGGATTGTCAATCAAATACCTGGATTTCGATCTTTTGATCGAGCGCGGCGGGGCGGGATATACTGCGCGGGTACTGGAGTCGCCGGCCGGGGAAGCCAGCGCGAGATTTGAAGTTCCCTTTTCCCAGTCTGATGTGGAAAATTTCTTTGTTCAGATCGGGCACACGCGTTCCTTCGAACCGCCGCAAGTTAGAAAAATGCACGAGTTCGGACAGGCGCTTTTCGAATCCGTCTTTCATGGCGAAGTACGCGACCGTTTGCGCGCCAGCCTGAGCGAGGCCAGCCAGCAGGGCGCGGGATTGCGAATCCGCCTGCGGCTGGCAGATGTGCCCGAACTGGGCAACCTGCCGTGGGAATTCATCTACGATCCGAGCCTGAACCGCTTCCTGGCCCTCTCGGTGGAAACGCCGCTGGTCCGTTATCTCGAAACACCACAGATTATCCAGCCGCTGACCGTGCGGCCGCCGTTACGCATCCTCGCCATGATCTGCGGGCCCATCGACTACCCAAAACTGGATGTGGAGCGCGAGTGGGAAAACCTGCAAAGATCGCTGGACGGTCTGCAAAGCCGCGGGCTCGTCCACCTGCAACGGCTCTCGCCGCCCACCCTTCCGGTCCTGCAACAGCAACTCCGCCGCGAGCAATACCACATCTTCCATTTTGTCGGCCATGGCGTCTTCTCCAAGCGCGACCAGGATGGATTCCTCCTGCTCGAAAGTGAGCAACGCGGCGGTCACCGTTTGAGCGGCCGCGACCTGGGCACCCTGCTCCACGATCATCGCCCACTGCGGCTGGTCGTCTTGAACGCCTGCGAGGGCGCGCGCGTCTCTCTCGAAGATCAATTTGCAGGCACAGCCCAGAGCCTCATCCAGCAGGGCGTCCCCGCGGTCATCGCCATGCAGTTCCGCATCACCGACCAGGCCTCCATCACGCTGGCGCACGAGTTCTACGGCGCGCTGGCGGACGGTTATCCCGTGGACGCCGCGCTGACCGAAGCGCGCAAAGCCATCAAGACTCAGGGCAACGAAGTGGAATGGGGCACGCCCGTTTTATATATGCGCTCCCCCGACGGGCGGATTTTCGATGTAACCCAGCTGCCCGCCGCGGCGGCGCAGCCCGCTCCCGTCGCGGACCCTCAGGAGTCCGCGCGCCAGGAAAGACTCTACACGGAGGCGCTCGAAACCTTCTACCTCGGGAAATGGGCGGAGGCTTTTCAAAAATTCCAGGCCATTGTGGACGCGAAGCCCGGCCACAAGGATGCCATCGCCAAATTGGAAATCGCCCGCCAGAAGATGCGCTTGCAGGTCTTCAATGAGCAGGCGCTCGCCGCGGAAAAAGAGGGCGACTGGGACAAAGTCATTGAATCTCTCGAGGAATTGCTCGCCGAAGATTCAACCTATCCAGAAGCGACCGCGCGATTGGCAAAGGCACGCCGCCAGAATCAACTCGCGGATCTGTACGCCGAGGCCCAGCGCCTTGCGCAAGCAGAAAAATGGCAGGCCGTGCTCGGCATCTTCCAGGAAATAGACAAGGTTGATCCCCGCCATCCCGATCCGCAGGGACTGCGCGCCCAAGCGCAGCAGAAATTGGCGAAAGCCAGGCGCGCATCTGAATTGGAGAGTGCTTACACCAATGCCTTGCGCGCCCTCGACTCGAGCAACTGGCAGGAAGCCATCCGCCTGCTGCGCCGCGTGCGCGGACTTCAGGCTGGCTACCGGGAGACCGAGTCGCTATTGCGCCGCGCCGAATCCGAACTCGAGCGCGCCCGAAAAACGGTCAGCAAGCCGAAGGCCGAAACGCCCGCCGGGCAACCCGCGCGATTCGAATGGCTCCTGCTTGGACTGGTTTTGGCATTTATCGGTTCGCGGCTGATCTCCCAATGGGTGGGCAACTTCATCTACCATCCCTGGCTGGAAGATAGTTCAAACGCGATCCTCATCACCTCAGTCTACATGTTCCCTTCGGGAATCCTTACAGGGTTGGTGCTCTGGTGGTTCCTATCAAAGATCGCGGGGCCATTACTGCGCAAAGAAATCATCCTAATTGTGGCCACTTCTGCTCTCGCAGAAACCATTTTCGTAGACCTGGGTGTTTTGCTTTATCCGGATCAACTTTTGGCCTGGATACTCACATGGGCAGTCATCGGAATAGTCATTGCCATACCAATTGCCCTGGTTCTTCGACGAGCAGAAACATCGTTCGATAGAAAACGGTTTGCAACTGTATTAATCGGGTGGGGTCTGGGTTATGGAATCGGCGTAATTATCGGCAACGACCTGCGCGATTCCCTGATTGATCAATTCGGTGAGGATACAGGGTTTATGATTTCCGTTCTCAGTGAACAGTTCTTCGGGAGCCTCATCGGCGGATGGGTTACATTGCGTGAGTCGAAAATCCATTGGCGTTTACACGTAAAGAGCCTGGAGCAACTCATTTTATTCACTGCCGGCGGATTTGTGCTTTCGCAAGCCATTACCGAAGAACTGTTTGGCGAGGCGCTCTTCGATTGGATTTTTGCAAATTCGAATCTCTACATCGCACTTGTCGTTTATAGGTTTGTCTGCGGGGCATTATTTGGAGCGACAATATGGTGGATGCTCGACAAACTAGGCAGCAAACTTTCTCGTTCGCGCGGACGGCTGATTATTCTGACACAGGCGATCCTCCAGCCCGCCCTGATGGTACCTGCCCAATATTGGACCATTCAGGGCGCGGATGGATGGGTTTGGAAGACTATGGTCACCGCTTATGGCTTGGGTACCGGTATCCTCCTGGTCGCGATCCTTCGAAAAACCGCCCTGCTGTTCGCACGGAGCCAGTACCTGCTGACGGTCTTCGGGTGGGCGGCTGCATTTTTCACCGGTAATTATCTCAACCGGAGGTTTGCGCTGTGGGAAGTCCTCAATCTTAGCAACCAGATTTCATATTTGGCTTTTATCTCAGTAGAGCCTGGATTCGCGGGACTGATTGGTGCCATGTTCATGGCTGGCATGTTCAAAGCAAATCAGGGCCCCCCTATCAACTGGAAAACGGTCCTCGCCGGGGCAGTTGGCTTTGGGCTGGGCAACCTGCTTACAAATATCATCTTCGCGTCCCTGGAGGAATCGACCTTTGCTTCCGCTCTGCAAATGCTGGGGTGGGGAATGATCGGCGGCGCTTGCCTGGCGGTTCCATCGAAGAATTACAAACAATATTTGGCAATGGGTTTATTAGGCGGACTCGGAATGATGCTTGGCTACTTGGCGTCAATAGCGCTTGGAAACCAAGGCGGAATCGACAGATTAATCACGGGAATGGTACTGGGCTCGTTCCTGGGAATCAGCACAAAGAGGCTTTCTGCCGCGCTTATTCTTGCCCTGGTTGCGCCGATGGGCTACATCCTTCGTTCCGCCCTCATGGGTTACTATTATCTAAGTGATTTATCCATGGCCGCACCGATTGGATTTACTTTCTTGGCCCTGACTGCCGGTCTGATGGGTGCCATCATCGGCGCGGCCTGGAGTTTTCTGAACAGCGGCGAATCAGCCTCCATAACGGAAACCGCAAAATGACCTTTTCACATGTCCGCAATCAGGTATAATCAGCAACATGCAATTGAACCCGTCCCCTAGCCCGCGCAACGTCAAACCATCTTGGTCTGGATAGGTTCAATTCACTGCGCCGCGAACGGCTCCCAGACCTGGTGAGCCGTTTTTATTTGGTAGACTGTGGACGATAGACGATGGACCGTGAAAGTCTACAGTCGGACGACATTCAACCTGTAACCTTCAACATGCAACCATGAAAATAGCAGTATTTGGCGGTTCCCAACCCAAAGAAGGCGAGATGGCCTACGCCGAAGCGCTGGAACTCGGCAGGCTGTTGGCAAAACGCGGCCATACCGTGTTGACGGGCGGTTACATCGGCACGATGGAGGCGGTCTCGCGCGGCGCGGCCGAAGCGGGCGGACACGTCATTGGCGTGACATGCGCAGAGATCGAAAAATGGCGTTCGGTCGGCGCGAATCGCTGGGTGAAAGAAGAATGGAGGAAGGAAACGCTGATTGAACGGCTGCAGGCCATCATCGAGGGGAGCGACGCGGCGCTGGCCCTGCCCGGCGGTCCCGGCACGCTGACCGAGATCGCGCTGACCTGGAATCTCATGATCGTTGAGTCCCTGCACCGGAGGCCGTTGATCCTGATCGGGGACGGCTGGCAGTCCGTTTTCGGTCAGGTCTTCACGAAATTGGGCGATTACACGTCACAGGCGCAACGCGACCTCCTGCAATTCGCCCCGGATGTCAACACTGCCGCAGATAAGTTGGAACGTTGGCAGGTTTGAACGTTCAAACGTTCCAACCTGATAACCTGTAAACGCATAGAGGAAAAATGGCTGAAGAAAAACTCCCCACCCGCGCGGAAAATTTCGCGGAATGGTACAACCAACTTGTGCTGAGATCGGAGCTGGCCGATTACGCGCCCGTGCGCGGCTGTATGGTCGTGCGGCCTTATGGGTGGACGCTGTGGGAAAACATGACCGCCGCGCTGGACCGCCGCTTCAAAGAGACCGGCCACGTCAACGCGGCCTTCCCCACGCTCATCCCGCTTTCGTTCTTTGAAAAAGAGAAGGAACACGTGGAAGGCTTCGCGCCCGAACTGGCGGTGGTCACACACGGAGGCGGCGAGAAACTCGAAGAGCCTCTGGCCATGCGCCCCACCTCCGAGACGATCATCGGTTACATGTACTCCAAATGGATCAAGTCCTGGCGCGATCTGCCGGTGCTGATCAACCAGTGGGGTTCGGTCCTGCGCTGGGAATTGCGCACAAAACTCTTCCTGCGCACGGCCGAGTTCTACTGGCAGGAAGGCCACACCGCCCATGCCACAAAAGAAGAGGCCCTCGAGGAGATGTACCGCATCCTCGACATCTACGCCGATTTCGCCATCACCGAGGCCGCCGTGCCGGTCATCAAAGGCCGCAAGAGCGAGAGCGAGAAATTCGCCGGCGCGCAGATCACCACCTCCATCGAAGGCATGATGCAGGACAAGCGCGCCCTGCAATCGGCCACCTCGCACTACTTCGGACAGAACTTCGCCAAAGCCTTCGAGATCCAGTATCTCGACCACAACAATACCCTGCAGTTCTGCGAGACCACCTCGTGGGGCCTGTCCACACGCATGATCGGCGCGATCATCATGGCGCACGGCGACGATCAGGGCCTGATTCTGCCGCCCCGCCTCGCGCCCATCCAGGCGGTCATCGTGCCCATCTACAAGAATGATGCTGAAAAAAGCAAGGTGATGGAGGCAGCGAATCGTATTTTTGCCGACCTCAAGGACGCCGGGATTCGCCTCAAGATGGACGACCGCGAGGAAGTCACGCCGGGCTTCAAATTCAATGACTGGGAACTGCGCGGCGTGCCCTTGCGCGTGGAGATCGGGCCCAAGGATGTGGAAAAAGGCTCGGCCGCGCTGGCAAGACGTGATGTCCCGGGACGCGAGGGCAAGTCATTCGTGCCGCAGGCGGGTCTCGCGGCGACCGTGAGCGGGCTGCTGTCCGAGATTCAGGATTCCCTGCTGAGGCGTGCCACCGCGTTCCGCGATGCCAACATCCACGATCCAAAGGATTACGAGGAACTCAAACAGGTCGTGCAGGACGGCTGGGCCTTCTCATGGTGGTGCGGCTCGACTGAATGCGAAGCGAAGGTGAAGGAAGAGACCAAAGCCACCACCCGCAACATGCCGCTCGACCAGCCGAAAGGCGCGGGCAAGTGCATCGTCTGCGGAGAAAAGGCGGAGAAGAGAATCTACTTCGCCAAAGCGTATTAAACTTGCAGGGGCACAGCGGAACCGTCGCTCAACATCGTTGGTTGAATAGTCTGCTGCGCCCCTGCCGCAATTGTCATGCCCGCAATTGACCTCGCCCGTCTCAAGAAACAGGCCGCGGCACTGGGCGATCTATTCGACCGGCCCGCGCCCTTCCTGCGCGAATTGCACGAGACGCTCGACTTCTACGTCAACCGAACGTTGAGGCAGGCGGAAAACGTCGCGCCCGCGTCCGTCTTGCGGACCTACCACACGCCGCCCGTCATCCTGCGCCAACTCGAAACAGAACTCGCCCCGCTGGCCGCAGCGCGGCCCGACCAGGCTCTCGATCTGGCGGACCGCCTGTGGGACGAAGGCTGGTTGGAGATGCGCTTGCTGGCGGCGTTCCTGCTCGGCAAATTGCCGCCGCGCGAGGAGCGCCTGCTGGCGCGCCTGACCGCGTGGACCATGCAAATCCGAGACTCATCCGTCCGCGCCGCTCTGTTGACCACCAGCCTCGCCCGCCTGCGAAAGGAGACGCCCGAACTGTTCCTCACGCTGGTCAGCGAATGGTTGAATCCAGAACGCCATCGGATGTGGCCGAACGGCCTTCAGGCGCTTCTCCCCCTCGTCAATGACCCCGATTTTCACAACCTGCCGCCTGTGTTCGAGATCATCGAACCGGTCGTCGAGGCCGCGCCCGCCCTCATCCAATCCGAACTCGCAGAGCTGATCACCGCATTGTACGAAGCCTCTCCCACCGAGACCGCATACTTCCTGCGGCAGGTGCTCGCTAAATCCCAGACCGAGATGACAGCCATCACCCTGCGCCGCATCTTGCCCTCCCTGCCGCCCGACCTGGCCAATAACCTGCGCGAGGTGATACGCCCGGCGCGGCGTGTGCGGTAAAATCCCATTCAGGAGGCTGACATGCTTCTGGTTAATCTTCTTCTCGGCGTTGCATTGCTCGTCTGGGGGCGCAAGTTGTTCTGGTTGTTCATCGCCGCGGCGGGATTTGTCACGGGGATGCAGTTCGCAGCCAGGTCCCTGCATGGGCCTGAATGGCTGGGAATCCTCATCGGCATCGGCTTCGGCCTGCTTGCCGCACTGTTGGCCATCTTTCTCAAAACGCTGGCCATTGGCCTGGCGGGATTTCTCGCGGGCGGTTCGGTCCTGCTTAGCCTGGCGGGGCTGTTCGGCCTCGATACCGGAATCCTCTCCTGGGTCATTTACCTAATCGGCGGCATCGGTGGAATCCTCATTGTCAGCGCGTTCTTCGACTGGGCGCTGATTCTCCTCTCCTCACTGGGCGGCGCGTCGTTGATCACGAGCGCGCTGGACGCCGGTCGCATTCCAGGCTGGATTCTCTTCCTCGCGCTGACGGTGATCGGAATTGCCATTCAAGTCAGCCAGATGCGAAAAGACAAGAAGAACGATTGATGCAGGAACCGGGTTTCTTGGAGAAACCTGGTTCCTGTACAGCGAGGGAACATGCTCAAAGAACACATCTTCTGGCACGATACGGTCGCGATGCCCGAGGGGGATTCTTCCTTCCCTCTTCCCGACCGCGTGGATGTGGCCGTGATCGGAAGCGGCTACACAGGCCTGAGCGCGGCGCGTACCCTGGCGAAACGCGGGGTGCGCGTGGCCGTGCTCGAAGCGGAGACCATCGGTTGGGGCGCAAGTTCGCGCAACGGCGGCATGGTATTGACGGGACTCAAACTGCCGATGCAGACGGTCATCCAACGATACGGCCGCGAACTGGCAAAGCGGCTCTTCCAATGCTCGCTGGATTCGATTGACACCGTCGAGCAGATCGTCCGCGAGGAGAACATTGACTGCGGCTTTGCGCGCACGGGTCATCTTCTGGCCGCGAACAAACCAAAACATTTCAATGCGCTCAAAGATGAAGTCGAGTTCATGGCGAGGGAATTTAATCACAAGGTAAACCTTGTGCGACCAGGCGAGATGCAAAGCGAAATCGGCTCGCGCGTCTACCATGGCGCGCTGGTGGACGAGGTCAGCGCGGGGGTGAATCCCGCGCAGTTCGTCGCGGGTCTCGCGGCTGCGGCCGAAGGGGCGGGGGCCACGCTCCACGCGCGGGCGCGGGTCAACAGGGTTGAGCACCCTTCGACTTCGGGCGGCGCCCTCCGCTCAGGGCGAGGCGGGACGCGGTTCGTCGTCGAGACAGAACGCGGTAAGCTGGAAGCAGACTCCGTTTTTGTGGCAACGGCGGGTTACACAAGAAATTTCGTCCCCAGACTACAGAGGAAAGTCATCCCGATTGGGTCATTCATCATTGCCACCGAAAAACTGCCCGACGATCTGGCGCGCGAACTCAGTCCGAAGAACCGCATGATCTTCGATTACAAACATTACCTGAATTATTTTCGGCTGTGGGACCATCGAATGATCTTTGGCGGACGCGCCGCGTTCTTTCCAGAGACCGAAAGCACGATTCGCCGAAGCGCGGAAATTCTGCGCCGCGAGATGGTGACGGTGTATCCGCAATTACGTGACGTGAAAGTGGAATATGTCTGGGGCGGCACGCTGGACTTCGCCTTCGACATGATGACGCACGTGGGCGAGGAGGCGGGGATGTTCTACGCGCTCGGTTTCGCGGGTCACGGCGTGGCGATGGGGACGTATATCGGCAAGACGGTGGCTGAAGCAATGCTGGCGGGAAATATCAAAGAGCATCCGTTTGCGCAATTCCCCTTCCCCTCCGCCCCGCTGGGACTCTACGATGGCCGCCCGTGGTTTTTACCATTCGCAGGGATGTGGCACAAGATTTTGGATTGGGTGGAGTAATTTACCCTCCCGCCAACGCCAGCAATTGCGGCGGGACCCAGAACTGTCCCTGACCAAGCGTACTGAGCGCCATCGAGAACAGCAAAATCGTGAGGCCGACTCCTATCAGGATGCGGTCTTTCGTTTTGTAATCCAATTTCTGCAGCCACGTGCGCGGACCGATGCCGAAGGCGCGCAAGTCCATGGCATCAATGATGTCTTCGCTGCCGATGATGGCGTGGATGGTGACGGGAACCATCAGGGGGCCAAGTTTGCGCACCTGCTGGAACAGTCCGCCGCTGATCTTTTCGAGTTCGTAGCCGCGCGCTTTCTGCGCGTCCATCGTCAGTTGGAAGTCGCGGGCGAAGGTCGGGATGAAGCGCATGGTCAGGTCCATGGCGTAGGCAATCTTGTCGGGCAGGCCCAGCCCGCGGAAGGTGACGCCGTACAGCGCGGGATTCAGTGAGTACGGAATCAGAATGGTCATAATCGCGATGCTGAACACGCGCACAAACTGACTCACCCCGAAGAAGGCGCGCTCGACGGTGATGTCCAGCGCGGGAGTCCAGCCGAAGATGGAGAATGAGGCCTCCAGCCGACGAATGAGATGCTCCTGCCCGTAAAGTTCCGTCCCGCCGCGGCCGGTCAGGAAGGTGAAAAAAGCAAAGAGGAGGACAAAACCGACGATGAACAAAACCGCCCGGCGAATCTCTTTCCATGTAACGCCAGAGGTGAGCAGGACGAACAACGCGATCACCGCAAAGAACAGCAGGTAACGCACGTCCCAGAACGCCAGCGTAGAAAAGAGAAAACAACCATAGAACATCATCCAGGCACGCGGGTCGAAGGACTGGATGAAGGATTTTTCGCGTTTGCGGTAACGCCAGGCGACTAACATAGTTGGTGGTGGTCGGTTGACGGTTGGCAGCGAGCCGCCAACCGTCAACCATAAACTATCAACCGATTAACGACCCGACTGTCTCTGCACTGCCGCGTAGGCCGCGACGAGCAGGGGGACGAGGATGGCGGCGAAGATCAGGTTCGGACCCGCCGCGGGCAGGAACTCGCCCACGATGGCGGCCGCGGGGCTGAAGCCGTTGATCCAGATGTCGGAGATGGCCGCGAAGCCGATGCCGAGAATGTTGCCGAGCATGCCCCAGATGACAGCCTCACCGACGCTGACGTTCTTCCCGAATGCGAAACGGACAACCAGCACCAACACAAACCCGATCAGCAGAGCGATGCCCGCAGTGATGGCAATCGGCTGATCGCCGAAGACGTTATTCGCGGGATCGAAGAACATCATGTTCGTCTGATCACGGTTCATGAAATAAACCACTGTGGCAAGCAGGGCCAGCGCGCCGCCCACCCACAGGACGGTGTCGGTAGCCTTCTTGCGGTCCGCGAACAGCGCGGGCAGACCCGCGATGAAGCCAATCAGGCCGTTGCCGATGCTCCACTGCGGCGAGAGGCCAAAGCCCGAGATCGCGTCACCAAACATATTGCCGACCGCGCCGGTGAAGAAGCCGACGATGGGGCCAAAGGCGTAGCCGAAGAACATCGGAATGGCGATGGCGGGACGCAGCGCCACCTGGCTCAGGGACGGGACGACGAACACGGTGGCGTTGAAGTACCACGAGAACACGGCATACAGCGCCGCGCCGATGGCCATCCACACCACTTCGCGGGTGCCCACTTCCCAAGCCTTGTTGTCTTTGGTGAAGAAGTAGACTGCGAAGGCAATCAACAAGCCGAGGACGACAAATCCAAACCGCAGGCCGAGCGTGGCGTTATCGGTCTGGAAGCGTTCGATGCCGAGCATGTTGCCCAGCACGAACACGATCACGGCGAAGATGGCGAAGATCGCCACCAGCCAGATCAACACGGAAGATAGACGTTTATCCATCTCATTCTCCTTTTAGTCTAATCCCCTCTCCCCTTGGGAGAGGGGTCGGGGGTGAGGGTTCTCCCCTCTCCATTGATGGTCGAGTAGGCCGAAGGCCATATCGAGACCAGAGAGGGGTCGGGGGTGAGGTCAATAATTACACGTGCGCCAGCGCCTCGGCCCGCAGGAACCGTCCCGTTTGGGGGAAACGGGAAACGTTCAAGGCAAGGAGCGAACTGGGGACGACGCGGCAGGCCTCCAGTCGAGGAAAGTCGCGCAGGACTTCGTGCGGAGTCCCGTCCGCAACCAGCCGTCCATCCGCAATCAACAGGACGCGGTTGGCGTAGATCACCGCCAGGTCCACGTCGTGCGTGATGAACAGGATCGCCTCGAATCCGGGCAGTTGCAAAATGGCATCCATGAAATTCATATAGTTCTGGTAATCCTGCCCCGCCGTCGGCTCGTCCATGACGAGGATGCGGGAACGCATCGCCAGAATGGCCGCGATGCTGACGCGCTTTTGCTGGCCGAACGAAAGCGCCAGCGGAGGGTCTTGCTCTTTATCCGAAAGGTTCACAATTCTCAGCGCCTCTTGCACCTCCTTTTCGATTTCATCCTTCGGATGGTTGAGATTCGTCGGTCCGAAGGCCAGTTCCTCGCGCACGGTCGGAGCGAACAGCATGTGGCTGGGGCTTTGGAACACATAACCGAGCGTGCCGGCGATCTCTGCAACGCTCGCGTCTTTGGTGTCCTTCCCATTCACGAGCACGCGTCCCGATTTGGGCTTGAGCAGGCCAATGGCGTGTTTGACGAATGTCGTTTTGCCCGAACCGTTCGGCCCCAGCACCGCGATTACGTCACCGCGTTTGATCTCGAGGCTGATTCCGTGCAGGACTTCGACCTCGGACTCGTAGCCGAAGGCGACATCCTCGAATCTGACCAGCGCCTCTTTCTCTGACACTTGGCTGGCCGCGCCGGGCAGGGCCCGAATCCCCGCAGGGGGCGGAGCGGAATCCTGCTTTGCGCGCCGAACGACATCTTCCGCGGGAAGTTTAACTTCGCGATAGTTCACTACTTGTGATAACCCTTTCAAATCCCCCAGGTAACGGATTTCACCCTCGCCCATATACATCACGCGCTCGGGATGAATCCGCAGCACGTCTTCGACGCGATGTTCTACCATCAGGACGGTCATCCCCTCATCCGCGAGGGAACGCAC
>DAOTXP010000172.1:0-14528 GCA_034435275.1 Anaerolineales bacterium
TTTTCGCCTCTTCATTCTAATATGGGGGTGTGTGGGGAGGAGTCGTGTAAAATAGGCATCAAAGGTCTGTTCTATGGCTGACTATTCCTCTCTCGAAAAAATCCGTTTGCAAAAAATCGAAGAACTAAAAGCCGAGGGCGTGGAACCTTACCCCACTCGCGCCGAACGGACGCATACGTCCGCGCAAGCGATTGCCGAGCTCGAGGCCGCTGAAAAAGAAAACCGCGAGGTCAAGGCGACTCTCGCGGGCCGCATTCGCGCCACGCGCCCGATGGGCAAACTGACCTTCGCCCACATCGAAGATGGTTATGGCAAAATCCAATTGTTCTTCCGCGTCAACGAACTGGGGCAGGAACGCGTGGACTTTTTCAACAGGATGTTCGACATCGGCGATTTCATCCAGGCCTCGGGTGCGATGATGCGGACCAAGACGGGCGAGGCCACGCTTCTCGTCCACGACTTCAAACTGCTTGCCAAATCCGTCAGCCCCCTGCCCGCCGACAAGGACGTGACGCAGGAGGACGGCACCGTCGTCCGTTATGCCGCGCTCGAGCACCCTGAACTGCGCGCCCGCCAGCGATATGCAGATCTGGCTGTCAATCCCGATGTACGCGAGACCTTCCGCAAACGCGCGGCGGTCGTCAAGGCCCTGCGCGAGTTCTTGGACAGCAAAGGTTTTCTCGAGGTGGAAACTCCCATCCTCCAGCCGTTGTATGGCGGCGCGGCGGCGCGTCCTTTTATAACGCATCATAACGAACTCGAACAGGACATGTATCTGCGCATCTCGTTCGAGTTGTATCTCAAACGCCTGCTGGTCGGCAACCTCGAAAAAGTCTACGAGATCGGCCGCGACTTTCGCAATGAGGGTGTGTCATTCAAGCACAACCCCGAGTTCACGCAGTTGGAATTCTACTGGGCCTATGCGGACTATCTGCAGGTCATGGAGTTGACCGAGCAGATGGTCTCGTTCGTAGCCCGGCAGGTCAACGGCTCGATGAAGGTCAAATACGGCGGGCACGAGATTGATTTTACGCCTCCCTGGCCGCGCCTGGAAATGCGGCAGGGCATCCTCCAAACCAGCGGCATTGACATCGCCGAGCACAAGACGGCCGAGTCTCTGTTCAAGGCGATTGTCAAGAAGCACAAAGACAAGTCACCTGATCCGAAGGCCACGCGCGGCAAGTTGATTGACTTTCTGTTGAGCGAATTCCTCGAGCCGACTCTGATCCAGCCGACTTTTCTCTACGATTACCCGCGCGACATTTCGCCGCTGGCCAAGTCCAGGCCTGGCGACCCGTTGACGGTGGAACGTTTTGAAGGCTATGTGGCAGGATTCGAGTTGTGCAACGCCTTTACCGAGTTGAACGATCCGCTCGACCAGGAACAGCGCTTCATCGAAATGAGCCGCGACTACGCCGACGACGACGCGGAAAAGCATCCTCTCGATGAGGATTATCTGCGCGCCATGCGTTATGGGATGCCGCCCAGCGGCGGCTTCGGCATGGGTGTGGACCGTCTCGTGATGTTGTTGACAGACAAGCATTCCATTCGCGAGGTATTGCTGTTTCCCGCCTTGCGGAAGGAAGAGTTTGGGAATGCGGAGTAGACTTCCCCGCAAAGAAGCGAAGAGCGCGAAGATTCTTTGAAAAGGCCTTTGCATTCTTCGCGGTTCCAATCGCCTCTGCAAACTTGAAAATGAAACACCACAGCCTTCTCGTTCTTGGGGATGTCCTTGCCATTGCTCTTGTCACATTCATCGGTTTTACCGCCCATGGAGAGACTGACATCTCCTTCCTGCCGCGCATGGGTGCGGCATTCTTTCCGCTCCTTGTTGGCTGGTTCCTACTCGCCCCGTGGTTTGGATTGTTTCAGACGCAGGTCACATCCGATCCAAAACAACTCTGGCGTCCCGCGCTGGCGATGCTCTTTGCCGCGCCGCTCGCGGCTGTCTTGCGCGGTTTCCTGCTGGGCGAAACTATCCAGCCCGTTTTCGTCCTCGTGTTCGGACTCACCAATGCGCTGGGAATGACAGCCTGGAGGGGAATCTGGGTGCGGATAAGTAAACGAGCATAACCATTACTGACACAATCCGCCAGATAGAGGTCTGGCGGATTTCGCATTTAACAACGCTGTAAATCTGTCCTGGCTTTAGATGAACAGGTTGATGCAATTGGGACACACCGCGGAATACTCGGTCGGGTCCATGGACCGTTGAAAGGTCAGGTACGCGTCGATGCTGCCTGCCATGGCGATCGCCATCTGCCCGATGGGATTGCCCTGCAGCCACATCTTATATTTCGGTGAAGTATAGAAAATCCCCACGGGCACGAGATAGGCCTGGTTCGGGCCAATGGGAGAATTGCAGACATCGCATACACCGCTCCCATCGAATTTCTTGAAACTGGATATGTCGGGCATGGTTGCTCCTTGTGGAAGAATGTTGACTTGAGTGACAGGTTCTTGCCATGGAAAGCGGTCTTGATTGTATGGATGCCCTGCCAGCCTCCTTTCATGATCAACTGCTATGAACAGCATACAACAGAACCATTCTCAATTCAATATGCTGTTCATCCCAATATCCATCAACCGTTTTGACTAGGTTGAACACCTCTCGCAGTGATAAAATAACCACCAATGGACGAACCCGCCCTCATTCACTCCGCCCAGCGCGGCGACTTGGATGCGTTCAACACTCTCGTTCTGCATTACCAGGACACGCTCTTCAACACGGCCCTGCGCATTCTCGGTGACGAAGACATGGCCGCCGACGCCGCACAGGAAGCATTCCTCTCTGCGTTCCGCAGTATTGCCTCCTATCGCGGCGGGTCGTTCAAGGCCTGGCTCCTCCGCACCGTCACCAACGCCTGCTACGACGAACTGCGCCGCATCAAACGCCGCCCGTCCGTTCCCCTCGAACCAGACACCGGCGAGGGGGACGAAGTCGAATCCCCGCGCTGGCTGGCCGATCCAAACAAGGGACCCGAACAGCAGGCCGAGGCCGACGAACTCGAACATGCCATCCAGCATTGCCTCGATGCGCTCCCAACCGAATTTCGTACCGTCGTTGTGATGGCCGACATCGAAGGCCTCGACTATGCCGAAGTGGCCGCGGCCGTGCGCGTCCCGCTTGGCACGGTCAAGAGCCGCCTTGCCCGCGCCCGCCTGCGCCTGCGCGAATGCCTGCAAGCCTTCGCGGAACTTTTGCCTTCCGCCTTCCGTCTCCAAGAGGAAAGCCGCATATGAACGCCCGCGACGTCGAACTCCTCTCCTCCTATCTGGACGGACAACTCAGCCCGTCCGATTCGACGCGGCTCGAAGCCCGCCTCCAATCGGACCCCGGCCTGTCCGCCGCGCTGGACGCGCTGCGCGAGGCCCGCGGCCTGCTCCGCCGCCTCCCCAAACGACGCGCCCCGCGCAAGTTTACGCTCACCCCGCGCATGGTCGGGAAGAACCCGCCTCTGCCGCGCGCCTATCCTGTTTTGCGATTCGCCTCCGCGTTGGCGGCCATGCTGTTTGCTTTTTCCTACCTTGCTAACCGGATCCCGGTCATGACCTTTGGCGCGGCCGCGCCGGCTGCCGAGGCCTACGGCATGGGTGGCGGTGGACCTGCCGCCACCGAACCGCCCGCCGCCGCGCCCGAAATGGAATTGTTGATGACCGAGGCCCCCGCGGCGGAACCGTCTGCCGACCTCGCGCCGGCCGGCACACCCGCGCCCGGAGAGCGCGCCGCGGATGCCCCACCGGAAGCCGCACCAAAAACTGGAAACGGGGAACAGGCCGAGGCCGCGCCCGAGCCGGTGGTCTCCCTCTGGCAGACGCTCTTTGCCGTCGTTGCGTTGATCGGCGGGGCGGGGATGCTCATCATCCGTCGCATGGCGGCGGCGAAATGGCTCAAACAGAAGTAAACTTTTGTCCGCGCTGCGGCGCGGCCGTGGAACGAAAAGAAGCGTTCGGCAAAGTCCGCCCGGTCTGTCCGCAATGCGGATGGATCCACTTTGCTGACCCAAAGGTTGCCGCGGCCGTCCTGATTGAACAGGACGGCCGCGTGTTGTTGGTGCGCCGAGCCAACGATCCCTTCCGCGGGCTGTGGACTCTGCCTGCAGGTTTCGTGGACGCGGGCGAGGACCCGGCCGAGGCGGCCGCGCGCGAATGTCTGGAGGAGACCGGCCTCTCCGTGCGTGTGACGCGGGTGGTGGATGTAATCGCCGGGCGCGAACACCCGCGCGGCGCGGACTTCGTCATCGTCTATCAAGCCGAAGCCATGGGCGGCGAGATTCTCGCCCGCGACGATGCCGACGCGGTGGATTGGTTCCCACGCCATGGCCTGCCTCCCCTGGCCTTCGAGGCGACCCGCGCTGTCCTGCTTGGCAGAACTTCCGCTTGAAAAAGACTCCCGAATCGGTATAATGTTTCTACATTCGCCTCGAAAGGAGACTGTTTTATGAATTCCAGAAGTCGGTTGTTATTATCTGGTATCGGAGTGATGATTCTTTTGATCGGCCTGGCGTGCGCGGGCGGCGGGCTACTTTCCACGCCGACGCCCGTGCCCACGCCCATTCCGCCCACAGCGGTCCCTCCCACGGCTACGGCCATACCGGTTGCCCCTGTCATTAGTGGTGGTCCCTTTGAAATTGATCCTGTGCTTTACACGCACAAGAGCGGCGCGTTCAGCCTCTTTCCGCCGCTGGGCTGGAGCGCGGACGAAGGCGAGGCCGACGTACTTTTCCTCTCGCCCGATAACATCGGCGCCATTTACGCGGCGGTGACCAATACCGGCTATCAATTGGATTCGGACGCGTTCTCCAATTTCGTCAATGCCACGGAAACCAATTTCTTCGGTTACCGCGATCAGTATCAGGTGGTGGATACCGCCACCGGTGATGGCGGCAAGAACATCGTCGTCCAGAAGACCTTTCTGTTCAACGGTATTCCCCAGGAAGTGATCACCCTTTATCGCCAGGTGGCTGGGGCCATCTATTCCTTCGACTTCTGGGTAGACGAGGACAAATTCGACGCGTACTCGGACGCCTACCTAACGATTGCCGCGAACATTCAGTTCAACTCCTCTGCGGCGGCGACGTTGTCAAAGTACTCCTTCATCTACACGTTCAACGGTCCGAAGGACTTGTTCACGGTCGAAGTGCCCTCGGCCTGGACCTACTCGCAGCCTATAGCGGATGCGACCACCACGATTGACGCGTTCGTCGCTCCCGATGGCCGGGCGTTCATCGAAAACGTTGCGGTTGACGATGGCACCACCCGCGATCCCGCCCTTGCCAAGGAGCCGACGCTGGCAATCATCAATCAGAGATATTCCAACGGCGCGAACGACATCGTCATGAACGAGGAAGTCCCGCAGGATGACGGCAGTATCCGCATCACTTGGACCTCAGCCGCGAGCGGATTATCTGGCCAGACCTTCTACGAGGTCCGCAACGGCACCACACTCCTGCTTTTCAGCGTCGCCTTCGACAGCACGCTGTCAGATGTCTATCTGGATGTGGTGAATTACACCGTCAGCACCTATACCGCCCAGTAGTTCGTGTTCGACGGGGTGGCCGGCAAAGCCGCCCCAACTTTTTCATCGGCCTTATGCTACAATAGATTCAAGGTTGATGACCATGCAAGCCTCGCTCGACCTGCGTCCATCCCCGATTGCCGGTCTCTGGTATGAAGGAGACCCGAAGGCTCTCGCCCGCGCTGTGGATGGCTACCTCGCACACGCTGAATTGCCCGAACTGCCCGGCGAAGTGGTCGCTGTGATCGCGCCGCACGCGGGACATATTTACTCCGGGCCGGTGGCGGGATACGCCTTCGCCGCCGTCCGCGGCCGGACCCCGGACCTGGTGGCGGTTGTCGCGCCGATGCACCAGCCCTACCTCCAGCCGTTGATCACCACCGCCCACGACGCGTACGCCACCCCGCTGGGCGCAGTCCGAGTGAACCGCGAGTCTCTCTCGCAGCTGAACCAGGACTTGAATTCCGCGCTGGGCTATGGCTTGACTGCCGTTTCTCGCGACCGTGAACACTCCCTAGAGATCGAACTGCCGTTTCTACAACGTGCGCTGGGAAAGGAATTCCAGTTATTACCGGTCATGGTCAGGGCGCAGGAGCCGCACGTATCACAGACTCTCGGCCTGGCGCTCGCCAAAATCCTGAAAGACAGAGACGCTCTGCTGGTCGCCAGCACGGACCTCTCCCATTACTATACCCAGCAGGCCGCCCTGGTCTTTGACTCGGAGATGCTGCGCCAGTGGGAAGCCTTTTCACCCGAGGGCGCCTTCGAAGCCGAACATCAGGGCAAGACCTACGCCTGCGGCCTCGGCGCGTTGACCGCGGTCCTCTGGGCGGCGCGGGAACTGGGCGCGGATACGGTCAAGGTCCTGCGTCATGCCACCTCCGGCGATGTGACCGGCGATTACTCGGCTGTAGTCGGTTACGGCGCGGCCGCCATCCTCAAGACAAAGTAGATATGCCGGCTTTTGTTCGAGTCGCTGTCAATGTCCCGTCTGTGACGGGCGTTTTTGATTATTCCCTGCCCGCGCCTCTTGCGGGACAGGTCTTGCCTGGCTGCCTGGTGACTGTACCGTTTGGCAATCAAACCGTGCAGGGGGTGATTCTACAGCTGCTGGACGAACCATCTGTCAAAGAGACAAAGTCTGTCCTCGACCTGCTCGACTCGATGCCGGTGTTGACCGCCGCGCAACTGGCACTTGCAGAACACATGGCCGAAGAAACCCTCTCCCCACTGGCCGCGATGATTGACTTAATGCTTCCGCCTGGTCTCAGCCAGCAGGCGGACGTACTGTATCAGACGGTGGACGGTGGTCTGCGGTCTACAGTCCACGGTCAGATTGCGAACCAAATCCTCCATCTGCTCCAAACGCGCGGCCCCCTGCGCGGCCGCCAGATTGACCGTCACTTCGGGCCCCAGGAATGGCGCGGCGCGGCGCGGGCGTTGGCGAAGCGCGGTCTGTTGCAGACGCGTTCCGTGCTCCAGCCGCCGCGCGTCCGCCCGAAGTTCATCCGCGTGGCGCAGCTGGCCGCCGCGCCAGAAATAGCCGAGGCCGCGCTCACAGATTTGGGCAGGACGGCCTCCACGCAAAAGAGGCGCGAGGCCGCGATCCGTTTCCTCATCCGCGAACCTGATGCGGTCAATGTTTCCTGGGTCTATGCCGAGTCGGGCTGCAACCTCGCCGATTTGCAGGAACTGGAGGAGCGCGGGCTGATTCGTCTGTTCGAGAACGAAATCTGGCGCGACCCTTTGGAGAAAATGGACGGCAGAGGGGGACAGGACAACGAGGTGGCCTTGACGGCCGAGCAAGAATCTGCCTTGAAGCAAATCATTGACGCATCAACTTTCAATCTTCAACCTTCAACCTTTCTCCTCCAGGGCGTGACCGCCTCCGGCAAGACAGAAGTCTATATCCGCGCCGCGCAGGAGACCGTGCATCACGGCAAACAAGCCATCATTCTTGTGCCCGAGATCGCGCTCACCCCGCAGACCGTCCGCCGCTTTCTGGCACGTTTCCCCGGACAGGTGGGGCTGATCCATTCGCGGCTTTCGGAAGGCGAGCGTTACGATACCTGGCGGCGGGCGCGGGCTGGATTATTGAAGGCAGTCATCGGGCCGCGCAGTGCGTTGTTTGCGCCGCTTCCGAACATCGGCCTGATTGTTGTAGATGAATGTCACGACGGCTCGTATTATCAGTCCGAGCCGCCCTTTTACAACGCGGTCACCGCCGCGCAGACGTATGCGCGTTTGTGCGGCGCGGTGTGTGTGATGGGTTCGGCCACGCCGTCCGTGGTTCAACGTCACCAGGCGGAAACGGGAAAAAGCGTTTTGCTGGAACTGCCCGAACGCGTGACCGAGAGTGCCCTGCCGCCTGTCCATGTGGTGGATATGCGCGCGGAACTCAAATCGGGCAACCGCGGCATCTTCAGCCGCGCCCTGTCCGAATCGCTGGCGGAGACCCTGTCCGCGGGCGAGCAGGCAATCCTGTTTTTGAATCGCCGCGGCACAGCCACCTACGTGTTTTGCCGCGAGTGCGGGCATGTGCTCAAATGTCCAAAATGCGAGACGCCGCTTACCTATCATGTTGAAGGTTACAGGTTGAAGGTTGAAGGTACCAACCTTAAACCTTCAACTTTCAACCTGGTTTGTCATCGCTGCGAATATACGCGGCAGAAGCCCTCGAAGTGTCCTCAATGCGGGAGCGCGCAGATTCGAGAATATGGATTGGGCAGTGAAAAAGTGGAAAGCGAAGTGCAGTCCATGTTCCCATCCGCGCGCACGTTGCGCTGGGACTGGGAGACCACGCGCCAGAAGGATTCACACGAAATCATCCTGAGCCATTTCGCGGCCGGCCGCGCGGATGTGCTGGTGGGCACGCAGATGATCGCCAAGGGGCTCGACCTGCCGAAGGTGACGCTCGTGGGCATCGTGCTCGCGGACGTGGGACTCAACCTGCCCGACCCGTTCGCGGCCGAACGCGTCTTTCAGGTGCTGACCCAGGTGGCGGGACGCGCGGGACGCAGTGCGCGCGGCGGACAGGTCATCTTGCAGACGTTTGTCCCGGAGCATTACGCGATCCAGTCCGCTTCGCGCCACGACGTGAACGGATTCCACCTCGAGGAACTGGCCCAGCGCGGACGGCTGGGTTACCCGCCCTTCGCGCGCCTCGTCCGCCTCGAGCGCCGCGAGCGGGACGCGGCCCGGGCAGAATCCGAGGCCCGTAAAATGGCGGACAGGCTCAGGTCCCAGATCGAAGCGGAGGGCCGCCGCGAGACCGAGATCATCGGTCCGGTCCCGTGTTTCTTTGCGAAGGTCAACGGCTTGTCGCGCTGGCAGGTGATCCTGCGCGGACCGAATCCTGCGAGCCTGTTCCGCGGCGGTGTCCCCGACGGCTGGCGTATTGAAGTGGATCCCAACTCTTTGCTATAATCAGTGAAATTCCAAAGGAGGCTCTTATGCAGGCGTTTTCGCGTGGCTGGTCGTTTCTTCAGCAGGCCTGGGGGATGGCTTTTAAGGATAAGGATCTGATTAAGCCTTCGATATACTCTTTGTTTGTGGGCATGGTCGTCTCGGTGCTCGGCATCATCCCCATCATCGGGACTGCATTCCTGCTGGGCGATTCAGACCTGGGCAACATCGTGATGTTCGTGTTCGGCGCGATCCTGGTGTTTTTGCAATTCGTGGTCGGTTATATCTTCTCGGCCATGACAGTTTATCTCATTTATGGTTATCTGGCGGAGGGCGACGGCCGCATGGACAAGGCCTGGGCCATCGTGCGCCGCGACTTCTTCGACATTTTAACCCTGGCCGCGGTCTCGACGGCGGTCAACCTGTTGCGCAGCGCGGCCCAGCGCAATCGCCGCGGCGGGATCGGCGCCGGCGTGGCGCGCGCTGCGACGGGCCTGCTGCAAACTTTGTGGACCGAGGCGGCTTATCTTGTCCTGCCGGCCATGGTCATTGACGACCTGAATTTGAAGAGCGGCCTCGAACGCGTCTGGAAGATCACCAAGGAGAATCTATTGCTCATCGGCGTCAGTACGGTGGGCGTGGGCTGGGTGACCGGGCTGATCGGTTTCGTGCTCGGCTCCATTGGCGCGGTGCTCGGCTTTGGAGTGGGGTATGCCATCATTGCCGTCCTGGGAAGCGAACTGCTGGGCCTGGCCATCGGCATCGGCCTGGGCGCGATGATCTTCTTCACGTTCGTGATGGTGGCGAGCGTGGTCGGTTCCTATACCGGCACGGCGTATCACACCTGCCTGTACCTGTGGGCGCGTGAGACCGAGAAGGCGCGCGAATCTGGGAAGGCCACGGCAGTGGCCGCGCCCGCTCCACTGGCGGCGGTGCTTTCGTAATGCCAGCAGAGCCGCGCCGCGAAGTGATTTCCTGGGAGGAGGTGGACCGCCTGATCGGCTACCTCCTCCCGCAGTTCCGCCGCGAGTTCACCGCGATGGTGATGATCACGCGCGGCGGGATTGTGCCCGGCGGCCTGCTGGCCGAGGCGATGGATATCACCCACGTGCTGACTGCGGCCGTGGACTTCCCGGCGCAGATGGCGCAGGAGCGGGATCAACTGATGGCCTGGCCCGAATTCATCCAGTTTCCCGCGGACGACAAATTGCGCGCCCGCCCGACCCTGATCGTGGACGACGTGTGGGGTTCGGGGCGCACGATCACCGCTGTGAAAAACCGCGTTTCGGCCGCGGGCGGATTCCCCGAAACCTGCGTCCTGCATTTCAATCCCTATCGCAATTTGTTCGGGGGTGTCCGCCCCGATTACTACGCAGCCATCACGGACGCCTTTATCGTCTACCCGTGGGAACTCGACCGCGGCGGTGACATTGCCCTGCTTAATGGTTGAGCCATGAAGATTCTACACACCGACGAGAAACAACGGCTGACTTTGCTTCACCGGAACGAATACTTTGATACCCTGCCGAAGCCGCTGCTGGATGAGATCATGGACCATGTGCAGTTGCGCCAGTACGAGCGAGGCGAGGTGCTCCTCTGGGAGGGGGATCCCTGTGACGGCCTGTATATCATCCTCCAGGGCAGCGCCAAGATCTATCGCCTCTCGCCGCAGGGACGGCAGTACATCATCCGCGTTTTGCAGGAGGGGGATACGTTTGCGGAAGTGCCCACCTTCGACGGCGGCCCCAACCCGGTCAATGTAGAGGCGTTGGAGACATCCTCCGTCTGGGTGGTGGACAGCGAAATGCTGAGGCGGTTGGTAGCCGCTCATCCGCAGTTTGCCCAGAAGGTGCTGGTCAACTTTGGGGCGATGTTGCGCGGCATGGTTCGGAAAGTGAGCGAAATGGCCTTCTATCAAGTGACGCATCGCCTGGCGCGCCTGATCAGCGAATTGCCGCCCGAGGAACTGCGCGGCGGCGGGACGCGCCTCACGCAGGAACAACTAGCGGCGCGTCTTGGCACCGTGCGCGAGGTGGTGGCGCGCTCCCTGCGCGAACTGGAACGCAGCGGCGCGATCCAGGTGGAGAACCGCCGTATCACCGTCACGGACAAGAATGCACTCAGTCAATGGGTCAATTAAAAGCAAGCGGACGGCGTCAGCCGTCCGCTTCGTTCAAGGCAGGACCTCGAAATTGAGGATGTGATAACTGATTTCATCGTCCATCGCCTCTTTGATGTAATCAATTGAGATGGATGATGGAAAACCATAGGCCGCATCATACTCGACCTTGACCTCGTCCGCGCCGCCCGAGGCAGCCTCCTCGACGATGGCGAACAGCCTCTCGATGGTCGCGGCTTCCTCGAAGTTGGCGCGAAACTCCTCGCGGACGGTTTGACCGTTGACGTCGGTCATACTCACGACCTGGCCGTCCTTCACCTCGATGGTCAGGGGCATGATCTCGTGATACGGGCAGAAACAGCCAATGGATAGGTTGAAGCGGTAATGAGACACGGCTTGCGAATCCCATTTCTCGCGGTTGCTTTGCAATGAGCCGCCCGAGCAGGCGGAAAGAAGCAATACAAGAACGAACACGATAAAAATCCGATTTTGCTGTCTCATGGGAAAACTCCTCAATGTTTTTTGATGAAGGTGAGACGCAGTTCCGTTGAAAAATGTTCCTAAAGGAAATACCCCTCGCAACCGGAGGGGCATCCTTGCATAGCGCATAAAAGTCTTGCGGCGCTGGCGTGGCGAAACAGGCTTCGACAAAATCAACTACATATCCATCTCCATGCCCTCTTTCACTTCAACGGTCAGGACAATATCGGCATGATTCGCGAAGTGCAGGGTGACCTCGAACCGGTCGCCAATCTGGAGGTCCTGTTTCAGACCGATGAGCATGATATGCAGTCCTCCCGGCTTGAATTCCACCTCCTCGTCCGCCGCAAGCGGGATGGACGATTGTGGGATCATCTGCATCTCACCGTTCGGTCCCATCTGGCTCAAATGCAGTTCCACTGCCTCGGCCACATCCGACGAAGCACCCACGAGTTCATCCGCCTGATCCGAGTGGTTGTGAAGCAGCATGTAAACGGCGCTGTTCTCGCCCGTCATGGCGGCGCGCGCCCACGGCTCATGGGATTCGATATCGCCGGGCGAACAGGCGCTCAACAGGAACGTTCCCAGCACAAGCACAAACAACAACTTTCTCATCTTCCTTTGCCTCCTAAACCGGATTGATTTGAGCCGCGGCGTTTCATGCCGCGTTCCCTCCGCGGTGTAAAAATCCAATCGCCTCGGCCATGTCCACCAATTGTCCGCCGAATCCCTTCCGGAACTTCTCCGCTTCCTGCCTCGAACCGAAACTCAACACGCTGGGCGCGCAACACACCGTCAAGTCACTCTGAATGAGATAGACCGCCTGCGAGGCGCTGAGCATGTGGCCGTGCAGGAAATCGGTGGTAAGCACGATGCCCCCTGTTTTTTGCTGTAACATCAAGCCGCAGTGGGGACAGCACGCGCGCCGGCGTTTCCCATCTTCCAGGCTGATCACGAACGCGGTTCGTTCCACGACGGGCTTTCCGCACATGGCGCATTCCCCCTTGTCCATTTCGGGCGGCGCCGCGAGCGTCGCGCCTCCATGGGTCTTTTGCACGCGGCCCTCCGCCGCCAGGCGATTCAGGTCGCGGTGAACCGTCATGGGAGAGGCCGACAGGCGCGCCGCAAGCTCCTGGATCGAGAGGCTGCCTTTTTGTTCGAGATATTCCAGAATTTGCTTTTCGCGCTGACTGGGAGTCGGCATTGTTGTATTTTGAGATATATAACAGAATTTGTCAAAATATAACAACAATGATGCGTTTTGTCAATCAACCTGATAGACGCGCCCGCGCCAGGTGACGCCCCGCTTTGTAAGGACCTTCCACGCGGAGGCGATCATGATTGCCGCGAACAGGCCCGCGCCGAGCGGGACCGTGAACGCGTACAGCCTCGAAATGCCCAACCCGCGGCTGACGGCGGCGCGCGCGTACAACAACGCGCCCCACACGATCAACGACTTCACGATCACGACAATGGCCATCCATCCGCCGCCGTTGACGTACCACAACAATCCGAGCAGAGGCCAGACGGGCAGAAATAACGCGGCGATGAGCGCCAACGCCGCGCCGAACGCGCCCAGCAGGAGCATGGCGGGCGTCCCGCGCAGGCCGAGATAGATGTTCTTGGTCCAGCCTTCCCACATCTCGGGCAGGGACGTGTACATGTGCGTGCGCGCCACCGCGTGTCCATCCGCCACGACGAGGCGATATCCGTTCCATTTGACCTGCTCTGACAGGGCCTTGTCCTCCACGATCTGGTCTTTGATCCTTTCATGCCCACCGACCGCGTCGTAGACCGCGCGCCGGATGAGGATGAATTGTCCGTTAGCGACCGCGACGCGTTGCCTGGGGTCGTTGACCCTGCGCGGCGAGAATCCCACCGACATGGCGGTCAACACCAGCGGCATGAGCACTTTTTCCCAGAACGTGCCGAGTTCCTGAAAGGTCATGATTGTGAACAGATCGGCCTTGGTCTCAGCGGCTTTGGCGTAGCACGCGGCAAGCGCTTCGGGCGCGGGGAAGGTGTCCGCATCCACGAAGCACAGCCACGCGCCGCGCGCGGACGCGGCGGCCTGGGTCAACGCGTGGGGTTTGCCCGCCCAGCCTGAAGGTAGATCCGAACCGTGGATCACGCGCAGGCGGGAGTCCCGCGCCGCGAGCTCGGCTAAGATCTGCGGCGTGGAATCCGTTGAACGGTCATCCACGACTATGATCTCGAAATTGGGATACGTCTGCACGAGCAGGGACTCGACACAGCGGCGGATGTTCTTCTCCTCATCGCGCGCAGGGACGCAGATGGAAATGAGCGGATGGGGCAGGGGCAGGTTGTCCGTCGGACGGACGACGACATCCATGTGATATTGCGAATGCACCCAGACGATGATGCCGAGGCCGAGGAGGAAAAAGAGGGTGGATGTGATGAAGTAGGGCATGAGCAGGAGTCAAAAGTCAAAGGTCAGACATTCGACTTTTGACTTTCGACGCGGCGAATTCGCCATAGTGGAATTAATCGCTGAGTTTCGAGAGTATATCGTTCAAAACTGCTTTCACGACTTGTTGGAACAAACGCTTCCTCTCGGGACGCGAAAGCACGATGTTCCTTTGGGCCAATTCTTCTTCGTACTTCGCCTGTACAATTCCGAGAATCTGGTCACTAACTTTTGTTGCCAGAATACGTTGGATCATCCTCTTTTGAAGATTGTGATACGGGCCGAAATCTGGGAGTGAGTTGGGTGGATTGAACATGAGCGTCTCTCTTTGCGCTATTATTAACTCACCTTCACCGTCGAACCGCGTTCCGTTTTCTCGACTTCGATACGCGTTGGGAAAGCATCCTTTAATTCGTCCAAATGCGTGATGACCAGAATCTTTTCAAAGTCGCCGCGCACGGTGTTGATCGCCTCGATCAATCGCTGACGTCCCTGCGTGTCCTGTGAACCGAAGCCCTCGTCAATGACCAGGGTTTGCAGGCGCGCGCCTTTGCGTCCCGCCAGCACTTCGGAGAGCG
>DAOTXP010000173.1:0-2517 GCA_034435275.1 Anaerolineales bacterium
GGAACCCATTTTAAACACAAAGGACACAAAGGGCACGAAGGAAAAATACCCATCAATCAAGCCGCCTTTTCTCCCTTTGTGTCCGTAGTGTCCGTCGTGTTTAGGCTCTTTCCCGTTTGTTGCGGGAGAGCCATCATAGTTCATTGGTCTTCTGTCATTTCTTTGTCTTTCGATAAATCGGAGGCTGACATGAAAATCCAAATTCTCGGCACAGGCTGTCACAATTGCCTGGAACTGGAGAGGCGGCTGGCGGAAGCCGTCACCCAATTGGGGCGGACCGACCTCGAGGTGGAACGCGTGGACGATGAGAAATTCATCCGCCACCACATCCCGCTCGACGCGATCCCCGGCCTGTTGATTGACGGGCGGCTGGTGAGTCAGCGCGAGGTCCCAACCATCGAAACCCTGCTGGACTGGCTGAAAGCCGTCCCCGCATGACGAAAACATTCAAGGAGAACAAAATGCTTACCATCAAAGTTCTTGGCTCGGGTTGTGAAAACTGCAAGCGGCTGGCGTGGCTGGCCGAACGAACTGCCCAGCATCTCGGCATCGAAGCGCAGATCGTCAAAGTGACCGACTACAATGAGATCATGAAGTACAACATCCTCTCCACGCCGGGGCTGGTCGTCAACGAAAAGCTGGTCAGTGCGGGACGCATTCCCAGCGAAGCAGAGATCACCACGTTCCTGGTGAACGCGCTGGAAGCGGCGTGAGCATCAACCTATCTGACAGTCAATGAAAAGAGATCGAAATGTCCGAAAATACATTTTCCCAATGGCTGGGCAAACTCGATTTCGAGTTCTGGAGCACGGGTCAGCACAAAATTGACCCGCCTGTGTTCTTCGAGAAATGGGCGAAGGGCGAGGCGATTCTGCTCGATGTACGCGCCCCGGAAGAAAGGGAATTTGCTGTGTTCCCCTTTGCACTGGCAATTCCCATCAACGAGCTGCCCAACCGCCTGAATGAAATCCCGCGCGACAAACTGGCGGCAACCTTCTGCTCCGGCGGCGACCGCGCCAACGTCGCCTTTGCCTACCTGCGCACGCAGGGATACGAGAACGTCCGCATCATCAAAGCAACATACACCGAAATGATGGCCGAACTCCTGCCAGGAAAACTTCGCAAGACCATTCAGAGCAAGGTCTGACATTTTTCAAGCCTCCCATATTTGATGGGTACGGCAGGCTTCAATGCTCCACTTCAAAAGGCAGGGACGGGCCTCTGCCTTGACAATATGTTCGCGGCTCTTGCAAATCGATTCGAGTTAAAGATATCCTCATGGAAATCCAAATCACCCTGCTGATCGCCGTTGTCCTTGCCTTTGTCATCGCCTTCATCTTCTCGATGTTCGGTCAGGGTGGAGGCTCGGTATATTCGCCCCTGCTCATCCTGCTGGGATATTCGATACTGATTTCATCGTCCACCTCGCTTGTACTGAATCTCATCACATCGCTTTCGGCAGGATACATCTTTTATCGCAAGAAGATGATTGACTACAAGACTTCGTTCATCTTTGCACCCGGCATTTCGCTCGGCGCCTTCGCGGGCGGGGCTTTGTCGAAATTATTCGATACAACCTCTCTCTTGTGGTTGTTCTTTTGCTTCCTCGTCGCGGTAGGCGCGAGGATGATTTATTCCTATTGGGAAAAAGAAAAAAAGGAGGAGGCCGCCCGCGGTCCGCTCAGCGCAGGAGAAATGGTATTAGTGGCCGTCGTTGGACTGGTTGTGGGATTCCTCGCCGGTTTGCTGGGAGTCGGCGGCGGAGTCCTGATCGTGCCGTTCATGGTGTATACGCTGAAAGTCCCGACCAAGATCGCGGCTGGCTCCTCGCACCTGATCATCTCATTTTCCGCGCTGGCGGGAATCCTCGGTCACGCCGCCTCACACGAATTTGACATTCCTCTCATCCTATGGACCGGCGCTGCTGTCCTCATCGGCGGCAACATGGGAGCCAGACTCAGCATGAGGTTCAAGACCCAAGCCATCAAGGCTGGCTTGGGGTTGATCATGTGGGCTTTGGCCGCCCAACTATTGTTCAAACTACTGGCATAAACGATTAATCTTGTTGGTTGTATGCCCTGCGTGGAGAAAGGAAGATCGTCATGCAGTCCAAGAACATGCTGCGCGCCAAGCCCGATAAGCATGATGCCAAGAAATGCACGCCTGTTGCGGGATAAAAATTATATGGCACCTCACTGCCGTTACCCCCAACACAAGGAACAACATGATGAACATCAAAATTGCCGCCGTCAGCGATGACGGTCAGACCATCAGCCAGCACTTTGGCCGCGCTAAATACTATACCGTCCTCACCATCGAGGATGGAAAAATCATCGCCCGCGAGCAGCGCGAGAAATTGGGCCACGCCCACTTCGCTGGCGAAGAACACGCCGAAGAAAATGACCCGCGCGGTCACGGCTTTGCTCCCGCCGAGCAGGATCGTCACTTCCGCATGGCGGAGGTGATCCGCGATTGCCAATTCCTGCTCGCAGGCGGTATGGGCGCGGGCGCGTACTA
>DAOTXP010000174.1:0-2987 GCA_034435275.1 Anaerolineales bacterium
CGGGTGGATAAATATCTGCGGTTCTACGGCTTTTTATCGCAAGTTGTCACCTTCGTGGATACCGACCTCGAAAAACTCTACACCTTCCTGCGCTTTCTGCGCCGCCTGCTGAAAATTGACCGTGAGAGACTGCCGTATGAAATTCAGCAGGCAATTGACATCGAAAATCTCACAGTGAAACAAACTGGAAAGGGCAGGATCAAACTCAAACATAAAACAGGCGAACTCGATCCCGATATTCTCGGTCAGCCTGCTGGCTTGCCGCCTGTCGAACTCGAAGCCCTCTCGGAAATCATCCGCGAACTCAACGAACGCTTCGGCACCGAATTCACCGAAGACGACCGTCTCGTCATTCATCAGATCGAACAGAAACTCACGCAGAACGATTCCCTGCAACAAGCCGTGCGCGTCAACACGCCCGAAAACGCCCTGCTCACATTCAAACAGGTTCTACAGGATATGTTCCACGAAATGCTGGAAACCAACTTCAAGTTCTACCAGCACATGGACAGTAATCCCGACTTTGCCGAGCGGCTGACGAAAATACTATTTGACCGGTATCGAAAATCACTCGGCACACAGGGCGCGGCCTGATTTCCAGAGATAGCCGCGCGGGAATTAACCACGGGAAGTTCAGCGCGCACCAACGTCACCGTCAGCGGTCGTCCCGGCGGCAGCACCACGCAACAGGGCGGGAAGACGCCCTGTCCTCAGCGGGTAACATGCTGGCGGGGCAAGGGTCAGCAAGGAGGATGACAAGAGAATTAACCTTAACGAGAATAATAATGGGTGATACAATGCCGTTGTCGATTGGGTGGAGAGAAACACGGCATCCCCACCAAAAGAAAAACGGATCAATAACAGAAGGGGTTCGTTATGGCAAACAGATCTGCGCGGTCGTCGAACACTGTTATTTATATTACAGTCCTGCTCTTCATGGGTATCTTGTTCATTGCGTGCCCCGCTATCTTATTTAATACTTATACCAATCCCACTCCGACACCACCTCCAACTCAGAATCCTACTTTACTACCAGCCAATATACCCACGTCACATCCAACCCCGTCGCCAACCGCTACTTTTCTTCCTGTTGTGGAAGTTTTGAAGTGGCACCCGGTATATACATGCCGCGGAAAAATTGCCGTTGAAGTAAGTTTAGTGGGGGTGGAAGTCCGCGGCGGCCTTCCACCTTTCAAAATCGAAGCCTACTATAAAAATAGTAAAGCGCTTCCCATAAGATTTGCAACAGACGATTTAGATCCGTTAACTTCTTACAAGTTGAATATCGATCCTCCCTTAACTTTTAATACAGACAAGTGGGTGATCGTCGTCCTAAGATCTGACACCCCTAACGGCCTGCCGAAATGGAGTGGGGAGCTGTATTACTCTCCTAACGCCAAGGAATGCAGAGAATGAGCCATCATTACAAGAATTCGGCGGGTAATGCAAATGTAATGTCGTGGAGAGGTTAATGTTTCGCATCCTGCTACGCACTATTCTGCTAATGTTGGTAGTCGCAAGCGCAATATACATCGCCGATGTGTTCTCGACCCCCGACGCAAGCAATGGCACACAGGGCATCGTTGGCATCGGCATCCTGTTGATTATCCTTGTCCTGATCGGCCTAGGCAATTGGGCGGCACGCAAAATCAGATCGGCGCTCGAGAAGAGGGCGAAAAAGTAAGTCCGTTGGCGTAATCCATTAACAATCCATGTGGAGAAGCGGTTTATGAAAACAAACAAGATTCGATACCTGCTCGACGCTACCCCGCGCTACACGCTCATACTCACCGTTGTGATTTGCGGTTTTATTATTCTGGAACCTCTCTATCCATTAATAAGGGATGGACTGGCAAGTTACGGGATCCGCCTACTGGTCAAGTTCGACTTTTTTCCGAAAGACAGCGGGGGATTCGTGAGTAACTTCATCGAGTGGTTTGGCGTTTTATATGGCTTCCTCCTTCCGCTTATCCTAGTACGTGCTTGGGAACAATTCGATGCGATTGACCGTGAATTCGATAAAGAAGCAGATACTGTGAAAACATTCTACGAAGATGTTAATCTCTTGGGCGGAGATTGGATTGACAGAAAAAGCATCTTCGAGTCATTGCTTGCGTATGTCAACCACGTTATTGAACACTATCCAACGGAGGCCGATGACAGAGACCTCCAAACGCAGGGCGACAACTGGCTCAAAAAAGTCAGGGAGGAATATTTCAAAATGGCGCATTCGGCCTTCATTTCTCAAAAAGAGGGTGAGATACTCGCCACTGAACTATTGCATCAACTTAATGCTATCATAGATATCCGAGGGGACCGCATTGGACTTTGCAATCAGCGATTGTTCGAAAGCCTTCGTTTTGTGGCTCTCATTGCATCGGTGATCTTTGTCGTACCATTCTATTTTGTCAAATTCAACCAGACCTATGGCGTTTTGGACAGCTTTCTCGTGTTCGGTGTAATCTTTCTTGTCATTTTCATCCTGAGCACGATAGAAGACCTAGACGAGCCCTTTTATGGAAGTTGGAAAATCAGCAACACTTCTTGGACGGGTCTCCGTGACGAAATAACAAAAAACATCAATGATCTAATTGCGGCACCTGCTCCTGCCCAAAAATAGAATGATTTGGTTCCTCCATAGGAGGGTGCCATTATTTAGTACAAAGAGACAGCCTCGCGCCTATCTCTTCCCCTTATAATAATCCTCGATGAACCTCGCCCGCGCCCTGCGATTGAGCCCCTCCCCAGCCCTCCCCAAATACGACAAGGATATTCTAGTTGGGAGCAAAAATACCAAGGTCGTATTTGGGGAGGGTGCTCCACAGGAGCGGGTGGGGCTGGGGGTCGCCCTCGTCGGCGCGGGCGGCAAGACCACCGCCCTTTTCCAACTGGTGCGAGAACTGCAATCGCAAATCGAAAATCGTAAATCGTCAATCATAACCACCACCACCCATCTCGGTGCATGGCAGGTTGAACAAGCCGACCAT
>DAOTXP010000175.1:0-5155 GCA_034435275.1 Anaerolineales bacterium
AGGAGGCCAAATCGGTTTTTGGTGACCCGCTTGCCATTACAATAGATGATCCCGATCATTCCGAAAACGAAGAACGCTTCATCAACATTGGTTCTTCGGCCAGTGGCAGAATTCTGACCATCGTCTACACGGAACGAGAAGGCAGGATACGTCTCATTAGTTGTCGAAAAGCAACTTCGAACGAGCGAAGACAATATGAACAGCAAACCGTCTAAATCAAAAAAGAAAGTTTCAGAAATGCGTGCGGAGTACGATTTCAGCCATGGCGCGCGCGGAAAGCATGCCGAGGCCTATGCCAAGGGACATTCCGTTACCGTCCATAAGAGAGATGGTACAACGATCGTCCAGAATTTCAAATTGGAAGAAGGCGCAGTGATCATCGAACCCGATATACGCAAATATTTTCCAGACGCGGAATCCGTAAATAAGGCGTTGCGCTCCCTGATTGCCAAGACGCCACGGACACGCAAGAGAGTCCGCAGAGGTCAAGCACAACTTTTGTCCACGTCAGACATTCCAAAATAACCAACAAGAATGAAGCCGGAAACCCGTATCTTTTCACAGAACGGGTTTCTGTTTTCGTAATCAAGGAGAGATCATGCATCCTTACCCCATTCCCTTGAAATTCCTATTCGAGCAACACGCGGACCCCGCGCAGGCCGCGCCGATGAAGAAATACATGCGCGGCCAGTTCGAATATCTGGGAATCAAATCACCGCAATTCAAGGAATTGATGAAACAACACATCGCCGCGCATGGACTTCCACCCGTGGCCGATCTTGACACCATTACCCGCGAGTTATGGTCGCTTCCGCAACGCGAATTTCAATACGCGGCCACCAGCCTCATTGGGCGTATGGAAAAACAACTCCCCAAAAATTTCACCAAAACCTTCGAGCATCTCATCACCCACAAATCGTGGTGGGATACAGTGGACACGCTGGCGGGAAATTCAGTGGGGGTTCACTTCCGCCGTTTTCCCGATGTACGCGAAAGAACTCTCGCCAGGTGGCGGAAATCCGATAATTTCTGGCTGCGGCGGACGTGTATTCTCTTCCAGTTGAACTACAAACAAGAAACGGATTTCGACCTGCTGTGCGATCTTGTCCGCGAGAACCTGGGCTCGAAGGAATTCTTCATCAACAAAGCCATCGGCTGGGCGCTGAGGCAGTACGCGCGGACGAATCCGCAGGCGGTGAAGAAATTCGTCAAAGCCACCGACTTGCATCCGTTGAGTCGACGCGAGGCGATGAAGCATTTGGAGTGACCGCCGCACTGTCATTGCGAGCGAAGCAATGACGGAAAACTGATATTCGTTACTTTGTCATAATCCAATGCGAGGCTATAATTGAAAGCGCAAGCAGGCAAAATGAAATTTGTGCAAAGGAGCGAGCATGAGCGAGCATGAAGCCGTCATCCTTTCCGCTGTTCGCACGCCGAGCGGAAAATTTCAAGGAAGCCTCTCCACCATCTCCGCGCCAAAACTGGGTGCCATCGTCGTCAAGGCCGCGGTCGAACGCGCGGGTGTGAATCCCGTAGACATTGACGAGGCCTTCATGGGCAACGTCGTCTCCGCGGGTTTGGGACAGGCGCCGGCGCGTCAGGCCGTCATCGGCGCGGGACTGCCCTCGTCGGTCGGCGCGACGACCATCAACAAGGTCTGTGGTTCGGGTCTGAAGGCCGCCATGCTGGCCGCGCAAGCCATCCAGGCGGGCGATGGGCAGTTGTTCGTCGCGGGCGGTTTCGAGTCCATGAGCCGCGCCCCGTATATCGTCCAGGGAAGAAGTGGCGAACTGCGTTTCGGTCATCTTCAGCTCACCGATGCACTGCTCAACGACGGTCTGTGGTGCGCGCTCGAAAACTGGGGCATGGGCGACGCGGCCGAGTTCATCGCGAAAGAATATGAGGTGACGCGCGAGGCGATGGACAAGTTCGCTTTCGAGAGTCATCAAAAGGCGATTGCCGCCAGCGATGCGGGCAAGTTCAAGGCGGAGATCGTCTCCGTGGAATTGCCGAGCAAAAAGGGCGTGACGATTTTCGACACCGACGAAGCGCCGCGCCGCGACACGACCCTCGACGGACTCGCCGCGCTCAAGCCTGCCTTCCAAAAAGACGGCAAGGTGACGGCGGGGAACGCTCCTGGCCTAAACGATGGGGCGGCCGCGACCGTCATCTCGAGCCGCGCCTACGCCGACGCACGCGGACTCAAGCCACTGGCGCGCATCATCGGCTATGATCAATACGCGGACGAACCGAAGTATCTCTTCCGCGCGCCCGCGCTGGCGATCCCGAAGTTGTTGAAAAAAATCGGGTGGAAACTCGCGGATGTGGACCTGATCGAACTCAACGAGGCCTTCGCCGCGCAAGTCCTCGCGGACGGGTACGCCCTTGCCGATCAGGGCTGGGACTGGAGCAAGGTCAACGTCAACGGCGGTGCGATCGCGCTGGGTCATCCCATCGGCGCGAGCGGCGCGCGCGTGCTGACAACACTGATCCACGCGTTGAAGGATCGCGGATTGAAGAGAGGCCTCGCGTCCCTGTGTCTCGGCGGGTCGGAGGCGGTGGCGATGGCAATCGAGTTGGAAAGTTAACAGGCTGGAAGGTTTTTAGTGATACGGAGGCACGATGAATACAGAGGAACGAAACGAGAAGATTGAGCGCTATGGGCGCGGATTCGACCTGTTGAAAGCCGCGCTGGCCGAAGTCCCGCGCGAGGCGTGGGAGTTCAAGCCGTCGCCCGATGACTGGTCCGTACACGAGATCGTGGTCCACATGGGCGACAGCGAATCCATGGCCGCGCTGCGCGTCCGCAAGTTGATCGTCGAGCCCGGCACGACATTGATGGGTTACGATGAGGCCAAATGGGCGGGCGCGCTGGATTACCAGTCGCAGAGCATGGACGACGCGCTGGAGATCATCCGCCTGGCGCGGGCCACCACCTATCGCCTGCTCAAGAGCCTGCCCGAGGAGGTCTTCGCACATTCGGTGACGCATCCCGAATACAGCGATCCGTACACGTTCGAGAAATGGCTGAATATCTATGCGCGCCACATCCCCGATCACATTCAGCAGATCATGGATGTGTATAAAGCGTGGAAGGAAAAGAAGGGGTGAACGCGCGAGGAGATTGTTTCGTCCCCTTGGTCTTGACATGCCGCTTCGCGGCTACTCGGCCAGCGGGGGCTCGCAATGACGAGAGGAGGAAGGAGAACATATGACCATCAAACATATTTTTGTTGTCGGTGCGGGGACGATGGGAAACGGTATCGCGCAGGTGGCGGCGACTTCGGGCTACTCGGTCACCTGCATGGACGTGGCGCCTGCCGCGCTCGAAAAGGCCAGGGCCGCCATCGGGAAGTCCACCGCCAAACTGCTCGAAAAAGGGACCATCACCGCCGGGCAGAAATCCGCTGCGGACGCAATTCAATTCGTTGGCGACATGAGCGCGATGGGCGAGGCGGATTTGGTCATCGAAGCCGCGACGGAAAACCCCGAACTGAAATTCAAGATCTTCCGCGAGATGGACGCGGCCGCGCGCGAAGGCGTGATTCTCGCCAGCAACACCTCCTCGATTTCCATCACCAAGATCGCCGCGGCCACGAAGCGACCTGATAAAGTCATCGGGATGCACTTCATGAATCCCGTGCCGCTGATGAAGCTGGTGGAGGTCATCCGCGGATTGGGCACCTCCGACGAGACAACCCAAACCGTCGTGGACATCTGCAAAGCGATGGGCAAGGAACCTGTCGAGGCCAACGACTCACCCGGGTTCATCTCGAACCGCATCCTGTGTCCGATGATCAACGAAGCGGTCTTCGCTTTGCAGGAGGGAGTCGGTACACCCGAAGCGATTGACTCGGTGATGAAACTCGGCATGAACCATCCCATGGGCCCGCTGGCGCTGGCGGATTTGATCGGCCTGTACGTGGTGCTGTTCGTGATGGAGGTCCTGCAACGAGATTTGGGTGAAGATAAGTACCGCCCCGCGTATCTGCTGCGAAAGATGGTAGATGCAGGCTATTTGGGAAGAAAGACAGGGAGAGGGTTTTACCAGTATTAGCCTCCAGCAATCCGCGCTGCAAAGAAAATGGTAGAATCAAAATATGGACGAGAAGATTCCCGCTCTGAAGGAAGTCAAACCGCTTGAAAACTTCTGCCTGCACGTGAGATTCTCAGACGGTACAGCGGGCAAGGTCGACCTGTCCGAATTCGCGGGCAAAGGAGTCTTTGCCTTGTGGAATGACTACAGCCAATTCGAAAAAGTGTCAATCGGTTCCAGCGGCGAATTGGTTTGGAATGAAGATGTGGATATGGATGGGCTGGGAATCTATTTGAGACTCACAGGCAAGAAGCCCGAAGACGTCATGCCGAAGTTGCGTGAATTGTCTCATGCCTGAAATCAGCCGCTTTTCGGGATCAGCATCAAGATGTTCTTTGGTGATCATGTCCCGCCGCATTTTCATGCCGAATACGGCGACTTCAAAGCACAGGTGGACATACGCTCAAATGTCATTATCGCGGGAGACTTGCCGCCGCGCGTTCTAGGAATGGTTGTCGAGTGGGCGTCACAACATCAGGACGAATTGTTCGAACTGTGGGAACTGGCTTCGAAGAATCTGCCTCTGCACCGCATCGAGCCTCTCAAGTAGTCAAAAGCATTGTGCAAGCCAATCCCACTTTTTGCAATTGCATTTCCCCTCTTTTTAGCTTATCATAACCACGAAGGATTTGGTGCTTTCCACGCAAAGGAGGTAGCCGTGTCCCGTACAATTTTCGCTCGAGTCGCCGTCCTCGCCCTGTTCCTGCTGACACTGCTTGGGACTCCGTTCAGCGCCCAAGCCGGGGGAGTCTGCGGCGGGATATACATCGTCGAGGCGGGTGAGACCATCGACTCGATTGCCGCGCGCTGCGGCACGACGGTCTCTGCCATTACCGCCGCCAACCCGGGCATCGGCAGTACGTTGTATACAGGCCAGTCGCTGATGGTTCCCGGCATTCACTATGCCACTGCCGCCACCCCCACTCCTACTCCGGTCAGTTACAGCGGCACTTACACCGTCCAGTATGGCGACACATTCTCCGAGATCGCCAGCCGCTTCGGGGTGACCGTCAGCCAACTGTGGGCGGCCAACCCGCAGGTCTGGAACATCAACGT
>DAOTXP010000176.1:0-2487 GCA_034435275.1 Anaerolineales bacterium
CGGCGACGCGGCGGGCGAGTTCGCGCATGCGACGGAAGAAGGCCTGACGTTCGGCCACGCTGACCGCGCCGCGCGTGTCGAGGACGTTGAAGGTGTGCGAGCATTTGAGGACGTAGTCGTAGGCGGGCAGGACAAGGCCGTTCTCCAGGCAGGCGCGGGCTTCTGCGTCGAAGAGGTCGTACATCTGGCGCAGACGGGGGATGTCGGCGATTTCGAAGTAGTATTTGCTGTGCTGGTATTCTTCTGGCCGGCGGATCTCGCCATAGGTCACGCTCTCCTGCGGGGACGTTCCGGCGCCCCAGGGTTCGTCCCAGATGGCTTTGGCGTTGTTGAGCGCGATGAGGATGCGCTCCAGCCCGTAGGTGAGTTCGACCGAGACGGGGTCGAGCGTCACGCCGCCCATCTGCTGGAAGTAGGTGAATTGGGTAATCTCCTGCCCGTCGAGCCAGACCTCCCAGCCCAGGCCCCAGGCGGAGATGGCGGGCTGTTCCCAGTTGTCTTCCACGAAGCGGATGTCGTGCTGGCGCGGGTCAATGCCGAGGGCTTTGAGCGATTCGAGGTAGAGTTCCTGCGGGCCCGTCGAGCCTGGTCGAGACGCGGGGTCGGGCTTGAGGATGACCTGGTACTGGTAATGCACCTGGAAGCGGTTGGGGTTTTCGCCGTAGCGCCCGTCATCGGGGCGGACGGAGGGTTCGACGTAGGCGACGTTCCACGGTTCGGGGCCGAGGACGCGCAGGAAGGTGGCCGGGTTCATCGTCCCTGCGCCCACCTGGGTGTAGTAGGGCTGGGCAATCAGGCATCCGTGGGAAGCCCAGAAGTCTTGGAGTTTGAGGATGATGGATTGGAAGGAAGATGTCATAGTTTTCAGTGACCAGTTTTCGGTAATCAGTTTAGTGGAGCGAGATGATTATACCTGAGGGGGGATGAAAGATAACTCACACCTGAAAGAAACAGGCGTATAATTTAGTCATCCATTTTTATGTCATAAGAACTGTCGACGGCCTCGCCCATGAAATGGGAAACATAAAAGTAACAATGGACGAAAAACAATTCCAGCTGCTAATGGAAGAACTTACAAAGATTAGAAACTTGCTGATATTGAATGCTTCAAAAGTTGGGGCAACTTCGCCTGAAATCAGCAAAACCATCAACGTCAGTGACAGCCGTGTTCGGCAGATTTTAACTGCTACTGGGGGAAAGAAAAAGAAGACATTGCCAAACAATCAAGAATCAGAAAACTAAGACTGGAGAGGGAAATATAAATGCCCAGCAAGCCAGAACTCAATCCTAAGATTCTCGATTATCTGCACCAAAAATTAGGTAAGCCGATAAGCACAATCAGGTCGGCAATCTCTGTGCTAAAACGAGAGTATCCACTATCCACATCAAATGCTGTTGCTCACATATATGCACAACAGCATGGCGTATCAGTGCGCAGACTCATCAGCAAAGAAGATAAATTAACAATACCGCCAATAAGGATTGAAAAGCCAGAACCGCTACGCCTCAAGAGAAAAGCGAAATCTGCGGAGCAAATGAAGGAAATCATAAAATTTGAAACAACAGATTATTTCCTTCAAAAACACATACGCGAGATAAACAGGGCATATACCAAGCAATGCTATACATGCGTTTTTGTGCTTACAAGAAAGGTACTTGAAAACATGATCATTGGGATTTTGAAAGCGAAGTATCCCAATGACCGCGCGCTCTACTTCGATACGACCAAATACAGGAATCTGGATTTCAGCGTAGTTTTAGACAACCTGTTTCAAAAGAGAAATGAGTTTGATAGCGATAGAAAAGAGGCAATAGAGCGTTTACACCAAAAATTAAAACCATTCAAGAGTGACGCTAATGATAAAGTTCATTCCCTGTATCACATTGTTGAAAACCCAAACGAAATTGATGACTGGAATCTCGATACGATTATTGCCCTAATTGAAAAAATAATGTAAAGAGGTGTCTAATGGAAGAGACTACACAGAAGGAAATCCTTCATGAATTAAAGATGATCAAGAAACTCCTTGCACAAAATCTTCTGACTGGGACAACCCAAGCCAATCAAATCAAAAAACTTAATGCGATTGGCTTTCAGCCAAAAGAAATCGCTGAACTTCTTGTAACAACACCGAACACTGTGAATGTGGCATTAAATAGGCTGAGAAAATCCAAGAAAAAAGAAAATCTTGAAACCCCCGAAGTAGAGTCCTAGCCTGGGAGGAGTTTGGCTTTGTCGAACCATGCGTCCACGCCGTCTTTGGTCAGGCGGGCGTAGAGTCTGCGCGGACGGGATCACGGTCCGCGTGGGCGTGGCAGAGGAATACTTTGAGGGGGCGTTTATCCATAAGGACGAAGGATGAATTATGAAGGATGAAATTAGAGCAATTTTTCGAGTTCGGGAATCAAGGGTGGCAAGTCATTTTGGATGGTATCCCACATCAGTTTTTCGTCAACTTTGAAATAGACATGCACAATACGATTCCG
>DAOTXP010000177.1:0-5500 GCA_034435275.1 Anaerolineales bacterium
GCCCGAATCCTCTCACCCTTCGGATCCCAAACAGGCGAGGCGATCACTTCCGCCGCCATGCGTTCGCCGAAGAATTCAATCGTCAGTTTCGTGCCATGCTTGCTGTACGCCATCGGCACATAGGCATAAACGAGACTCTTCTTTACCGAGTAGCCGTACCCGCCCGCCGCGACCCAACCGATGATGTCTTCGCCTGCGCGGATGGGTTCCTTGCCGAGCGCAATGGTGCGGTCATCTGCCAGCGTCATGCAGACCAATTTCCGCGTCAGGCCTTTCTTCTTGGCCTCCACCAACGCGTCCTTGCCGATGAAATCGGCTTTGTCTAGTTTCACCGCGAAGCCGAGACCCGCCTCGTACGGATTGTAGTCGGGGCTGATCTCACTGCTCCAGTAGCGATAACCTTTTTCGAGCCTCAGCGTGTCAATGGCTTTGTAGCCCGCGGCCACCATTCCTTCGGGGACGCCCGCTTCCCAGAGCGTGTCCCACAGGCGGACGCCGTACTCCATCGGGCAGTAAAACTCCCAGCCGAGTTCGCCCACATAGGTCACGCGCGAAGCGAGCGCGGGGACATCGCCAACGTTGATGCGTTTGGCGGTCATGTACGGGAAGCCCGCGTTCGAGACGTCATCCGTCGTCACCTTCTCCAAAATCTTGCGCGCCTTCGGTCCCCACAAACCGATGCAGGCGTACTGCGAGCCGACATCCTCGATGACGACGCTTCCATCGTCGGGCATGTTCAGCGACAACCACGACGCATCATGTTGACCGAAAGCGGTTCCCGTGATGATGAGGAATTTTTCCTCGCCCAAGCGCGTGACGGTGAAGTCGCATTCGATGCCGCCGCGTTTGTTGAGGCATTGGGTGTAGACGACGGTGCCGACTGGCACGTCAATCTCGTTGGCGCAGACGTAATTGAGGAACTTGAGCGCGCCCGCGCCACGCACTTCGAACTTGTTGAACGAGGTCTCGTCAAAGAGACCCGCGTGTTCGCGCGTCATCAAATGTTCGTGGCCGATGGCGCGGCTCCAGGCGTGACGCGCCCAGCCGCGCGGTTCGTGTCCGTGCGTGGCTTTTTCCTCGTAGATGCTGAACCAGTTGGGACGCTCCCAGCCGAACTTCTCGCCAAACGAACAGCGCAGGTCGCGCAGGCGGAAGTAGGTGGGGGAGAGGCGCTGTCCGCGGCGCGAGATGCGCTCCTCGCCAGGGTAGTGGATGTCGTAATATTGCGTGTACGTCTCGATGGTGCGCGCCGCGGTGTAATCGAGGTTGTTGTAGTTCGGACCGAAGCGGCGCACATCCAGCCGCCACACGTCCCATTCGGGATGACCGTCAATGATCCACTCGGCCATCACTTTGCCAATGCCGCCCGCGCCCGCCAGCCCGTGCGCGCAGAACGCGCAGGCCACCCAGAATCCCTTGACCGAGGTCGGGCCGAGCAGGAACTCGCCATCGGGCGTGAAGCCTTCGGGACCGTTGAGCAGTTTCACCACTTCCGCGTTTTCCACGGCGGGCACGCGTCGGATGGAGTTTTCCATCAGCGGCGCGAAACGATCCCAATCGGGCGCGAGCAGTTGATATTTAAAATCGCGCGGGATGCCGTTCATGCCATACGTCGCGGGCTGACGCTCATATCCGCCCGTGACCAGTCCGCCAACCTCCTCGCGCCAATACACCAGCAGGTCGGGATCGCGCAAATTCGGGAACGTGTGCGTGACACCCTCGATGGGCTTGGTCATAATGTACAGATGCGCCATCGGGACGACAGGCAGTTCCAATCCGACCATCTTGCCGACCTCGCGTCCCCACATGCCCGCGGCGTTGACAACGACCTCGGTCTGGATCGTGCCTTTATGGGTCACTACTTCGTGGACGCGGCCGTTCTTGATATTGATCGCCTCCACGTTGGTATCGGTGAAGATCTGCGCGCCGAATTTCTTGGCACCCGCCGCCAGCGCGTTGGTGAGACCCGTCGGGTCAATCGAACCGTCGTTGGGTGTGTACGCGGCCGCGACGACTCCTGTGATGTCCATCAGCGGGAACATATCCTGCGCCTCTTTGGGCGAGATCAATTCCATCGGGACGCCGAACGAGCGTGCCATGCCCACGAGTCGTTTGGTCTCCTCCAATCGTTCATGCGACGAGGCCAGACGCAGTCCGCCCACCTCGCGCCAGGAGGTATCCACGCCCGTCTCTTCTTTCAGGCGGCGATACAAGTCGGTGCTGTAGTGCATCATGCGCGTCAGGTTGGCGTCCGAGCGCATCTGCCCAACCAGTCCTGCCGAGTGCCAGGTGGAACCCGCCGTCAGTTCGTGGCGTTCGAGAAGCACCACATCCTTCCAGCCCATCTGGGCCATGTGATAGGCGATGCTTGCGCCTCCCACCCCTCCGCCGATGATGACGGCCTGTGCATGCTTTGGTAGTTCTGCCATGATGGTCTCCTAGTCGGATAGTCTTATGGTCTGATAGTCTCCGTCATTGCGAGGAGGGTCGAGTAGTGCGAGTGCTTTTCTCGCTCGGATCGAGACTCGACGAAGCCATCCCCGCGTCAACGAGGCGTTGCTTCGGGCGGAAGAGCGCTGCCCTTGCCATGACGATCATACCTTTGAAAAATATAAAGGTATTACCTTTCGGCAATACCTTGGAATTCAAATCATTTCTGCCAGACCGAATCGGGATGCGCCATTGCCGCGACGATGTCGAACGAGGAGATGATCCCCAGCGGGAAGGCCTCGGGGTCGGAATCGTCCACCACGACGAGACGATGGTGATGGTTCTGGATCATTTTATCGGCGGCTTCGCGCAGGCTGGCGTGGATGTCAATCGTCAATGGTGCATGCATCACGTCGCGTACGGTCAGTTTTTCGTCAATGCCATTTTTGACAAAGGGCAGGAGACTCCGTCCGCTGACGACGCCGAGGACTCTGCCCTTCGCGTCCACCACCAGCACGGACCTCCAGCCTGCCTGCGTCATCGTGCGCGCGGCAGACACGATGGGCGTCTTGCCGCGGCAGACGAGGATCGCGTCCGACATCACATCCCCGACGGTTTCGCGCTTCGGTTCCTCCTCCGAGGCGATGCTGGCGACAAAATCCGACAACGAGATCACGCCGATGGGTTTTCCCTTCTCGGTGACGAGTAAGCGGCCGATTTGTTTGTCAATCAGGATATTGACCGCCTCCGACAATGGCATGTCAGATTCAACCGAGTCCACGGGCTGGGACATTAAGTCCGACGCGGTCAACTTGCGCATGACGGCCAGATTTTCAGAATCCGAAGAAAGCCATTCACCTGCCAGCAGATCATAGTCCGAGATGAGGCCGAGGGCGCGGCCGGCGCGGTCGGTGACGATCAGCGCGTGGACGCGGTTCTGATTCAATAAAACAGCAACCTGCCCGAGGGTCGCGTTGGGACGGCAGGTCAGCAGGCCGTGGTGCATGAGGTCACGGACGAGTTTGGTCATAACGTCATCCTCCTATCCAACTTCATCCACGTCTTTGTACCATTTGACGCGGTCGCCAACACGGGCGCGCAGTTTCCAGCCCATCGTCTTGGGTTCGGCTTCCAGGCGCGCCATTGCATCCTTTACTTGCGATTCCACTTTGGCTTTTTGCTCGTCCGTCAATTGCGGGTAATGATGCGCCAGCGCGCGTACCTTCTCGAGGTTCATGGTGACAGTGCGCCAGAAGCCCCAGTCTGCGGCGCAGATGGCGGCGACGCGTTTGATGTTGATGGTCTCTTTATCAATGTTACCGAGCGGATGTTCGAGCAGGAGCATGATGGTGTCTATGATGTCCTTCTCGTTGATCTGGACGATTTGCATTTTTTCGAGCAGGAGTTCGGCCAGCGGGATGGTGGGGGAGTCGGTTTCGAGGCGGTCCTTCCAGTAGATTGCGTGACAGAAATCCAGTTTTTCATAGAAGATGTCCACGTGCAGGCCCGCTTCGGGTTTGTCGTAGATTGCCCGTTCGCCTTCAGAAACGATGAAGACTTCACGATTTTCCTGATAGCCCAGTCCCGCCATCATCTCCTGAATCGGTTTGACCTGACGGCGGTAGGCGGCGAAGTCAATGTCGGTATATGCGCGGCCCAGGGCAGCCTGCAAATGTCCGTTGTTGGGACAGTGCATTTGAAAGGCCAACGACCCGATCACCCGCAGCAGGATTCCGGCATCGTCACTGGCTTTGAGGATGCGTTTCAATTCATTTTCGAACTTATCGCGCTCGGCCTGATTCTGTTCACCCATCCCAACCGGACTATTTGCCATACGCTGCTCCTGTGCGAAAGGTCAGGAATCTGTCTGATCTATATTTCCTCCCGTTGATTTAGGAGGAGGATATTCGCTGCTCATATTATAATGAAAAATACAAAAACTTGCAAATTTCTTCAGATTCTTATATAATGAATTGTTGAAGCGTTCAATTTCACTCATATACCCGAGACTCAACTGATGAGTAAACCTCTCATCCCTGCCCAGCGGCGAGAACGTATCCAGGAATATTTGGCGGTTCACCAAATCGTCCGGACGGTCGATTTGTGTGAAATGCTGGACACGTCCGAAGCGACAGTTCGGCGCGACCTGGAATGGCTGGAGCAAGAGGGAATTTTGGAACGCACGCATGGGGGGGCAATTCTCAATCAGCGCATGACCTCCGAATCCGAATACCTGCAAAGGGCGCAAAAGAATCCCGAAGAGAAACACAACATCGGCGTTCTGGCGGCCTCGCTGATCGAAGATGGGGACATTGTTTTCATCAACAGTGGTACGACCACGACCCAGGTGATTTGCAGTATCCGAAATGACGCAGGAATCTCTGTGTTCACCAATAACCTGTATGCTGCGTTAGAGGCGGGGGAGGCGGGATTTCACAACTACCTGATTGGCGGGGAGTTCCAGCCGCGTTCCAATTCGTTGGCGGGACGCTTCGCCATTGAGAACCTGAGACAGGTCTATGCCAATAAAGCCATCATCGGTGTGGATGGGATCAGCTTGAAGCACGGGTGCACCGTCCCCTCCAATGCGGAGGCGGAAGTGGTGCGCCTGATGATCGAACGCACGAAAGGGAAAATCATCATCGTTGCAGATCACAGCAAATGGGGAGTGGTATCCAATTTTCAAATTGCAGGCATTGACGAGATTGACCAGCTTGTCACCGACGAGGGCATCGATTCTTCGGCGCTCGAATCGCTGACGGAACACGGCGTCGAGAGCCTGATCGCCACGGCTCATCCTGTTTAAGCCTGACGACGCGCATGCGTTCCGCCGGGCTTTTTATTTGGAGAAATCCTGATGAAGCTCTTCCCGAAGAAACCCAGCAAGAAACCCACCCGTCTCTTTTTCGCCACCGACCTGCACGGCTCGGAGCGGACGTACCGCAAGTTCATCAACGCGGGCAAGTTCTACGAGGCGAATGTCATTGTGATGGGCGGGGATATTCAGGGCAAGTTGCTCATCCCGATCATCCAGGAAGCCAATGGGCATTATCGCGCCACGGTACAGGGA
>DAOTXP010000178.1:0-9646 GCA_034435275.1 Anaerolineales bacterium
TGGCTCTCCCGCAACAAACGGGAAAGAGCCTAAACACGACGGACACTACGGACACAAAGGGAGAAAAGGCGGCTTGATTGATGGGCATTTTTCCTTCGTGCCCTTTGTGTCCTTTGTGTTTAAAATGGGTTCCCCGTTAAAAATGGTAGAGCCGCAAAAGTTTTCCTGTTATGGTTGGTCCCGATACGTGCTTGGCTACGCTCAACACTACTCGACCAACGTCAATAATTCTTTGTATTCAAATGAGTAATTGCAATCGCCAGCGCGTCGGCGGCGTCGTCGGGTTTGGGGATGGAATCGAGTTGCAGCAGGGTTCGTACCATTTCCTGAACCTGCCGCTTGTCCGCGGAGCCGTAGCCCGCCACAGCCTGCTTTACTTCGTTGGGAGTGTACTCGAACACATCCAGTCCCGCCTGTGCCAGCGCGAGCATGACCACGCCGCGCGCCTGTCCCACTGCGAGGGCCGTGGACACGTTGCGCTGGAAGAATAACTTTTCCACGGCGGCGGTCTCTGGTTTATTCTTTTTGAGGAGCGCGCGGAGTTCCTGGTAGAGAGTCTCCAGCCGCGCGGGGGCGGGGGAGTCCTTTGGGGTGGTGATGACGCCATATTTAACGGCGACCAGCCCTCCGTCCGATTCGAGGCGGACAAGACCGTAGCCTGTGGTGGCGGTACCGGGGTCGATCCCAAGGGCGAGGGTCATTTAAATAAAAAGTAGTGACGACTTAAGTCGTCACTATATAATCTATGCGGCTTCGAGGGCGGCCAGGGCTTCGTCGGAGAGTTTAACGTTGTGGAACACGTCCTGCACGTCGTCCAGGTCTTCGAGCGCCTCGATCAGTTTCATCACCGAGAGCGTGTCGTCCGTGTTCAGTTCGAGTTCCTGCTTGGCGATCATGCGCAGGCCCGATTCATCGGGCGTGACGCCTGCCTGGCGCAGGGCGTCGCTGATGGTTTTGAACGCGTCCACGGGGGCGATGATCTCGACCTCCTCGCCCGCGTCGATCACATCGTCCGCGCCCGCCACCACGGCGAGATCGAAAGCCTTTTCATAAGCCAGTTGGCTGGAGGGGAAGGAGAAGTACGATTTGCGGTCGAACTGCCAGCCGACCGCCCCGGCCTCGGCCATGTTGCCGCCGAATTTGCTGAACGTATGGCGCAGTTCGGCGATGGTGCGGTTGCGGTTGTCGGTGACGCACGCGACCATGAGCGCCGAGCCGTGCGGGCCGTAGCCTTCGAGAGTCAGTTCCTCGAAGGCGTTGCCTTCCTTGTCTTCGCCGGTGCCGCGTTTGATGGCGCGCTCGATGTTATCCTTGGGCATGTTCTGGGCGCGGGCCTTTTCGATTGCCAGTTCGAGGCGTACGTTGGTGGACGGATCGCCTCCGCCATCGCGCGCCGCCATGACAAGTTCGCGCGCCAGGCGGGTGAAGATGGCACCCTTTTTCGCGTCGGCCGCACCTTTCTTGCGGCGGATGGTTGCCCAATGGCTGTGTCCAGACATAAATCGTTCTCCTTCAACTGCTACTTTTACAAAATGCGCGCAAATTATACCACCCCACCCGCCTTCGGCACCCTCCCCAAATCCGCACTCAAGTTGTAGATACATCACACAACCTCAATGCGGATTTGGGGAGGGCTGGGGAGGGGTCATACAAAGAAACCGACGCCCATGGCCTTCGGCCCGGCGTGAACGACGATGGCGGGCGGCAATTCGTAGATGGGGATTTCGGGAACGGACACGCGCGCCTTCAATGACTCGACGAGCAACTGCGCTTCTTCCTCCGCCTCGACCTGGAGCACGCACAAATGAGCCTCGTCTCCGCCCGGGCATTGCTCCGCCGCCACCTCCACGAGACGCGCCAGGGCGCGCTTCCTGGTGCGCTGCTGCTCGAACGATTCGACCTGTCCGTCCTTGATTTGCAAAATCGGTTTGATCTCAAGCAGTTCGGCCAGCAGTTTCTTCGCGCCGCCGATGCGGCCGCCCTTGGCGAGATATTCGAGCGTGTCCACGAGGAAGTAGATACGGCCGCGCGGAATCATGTCGTTCAGTTTTGCCACGATCTCATCCGCGGACTTGCCCGCCTTGGCCATATCATCGGCGACCAGCACCATTGTGCCGAGATTGCACGAGAGGGTCTGCGTATCCACCACGCGGACGTCGAGGCCGGGGAATTCCTGCGCGGCGGTCTCCGCCGAGCGGACGGTGCCGCTGGCCTTGCCCGTCGGCGCGACCACGACCACGCTTTCGCCTCTTTTCTTCGCCTCCTCGAAAATTGGATAGTACAGAGGTGGTTCGGGCGCGGCGGTCTTCGGCAGGGTTGGCGAGGCCTTGAGCTTTTGCAGGAATGCGGCTGTATCCAGTTGTGTGTCGTCGTGATAGGTATCCTCCCCGAAGATGACGATTTGCGGAATGAGCGGGATGCCGCGCCGGGCGAGCAGGTCGCGCGGCAGGCCGCAGGTGGTATCGGCAACGATTTTGACCATGATGCCCTCCAAATCAATTTACGATTTGTGAATTACGATTGGCGATTTAAGATTATTGTATGTGAACTCGCGTCATAGCGGCTACGTGTTTTTCGTCCCCTTTTCGGAATGGCCTGAATTACAAGTCACGCTGATAGGTTCGGTGGATTTTGTAGAAATCTATCCCGAAATTTTCCATTTCGCGTTGCATGGCTTCGTTTTCCAAGCCGATCTGCACCACCTCGGCGTGACGGAACTGGCCCGAATCCCGCACGGATTTGAACATCTCACTATATAAAATGGCCGTCCCACCGGAGCCGCGGTATTCGGGCAACAGCCCCGCGCCGTTGATGTTGATCCAGTCTGTGCGGTGGAGTTCGAGGAGCAGGGTCAGCCAGCCGAAGGGGAAGAGCCGCCCGCGCGTTTTTTGCAGGGCGGCGGAAATGTCGGGGTAGGCAAACAGGAAGCCGACAGGTTCGTCGCCCTTCATCACGATCTTGATCAATTTTGGGTCGGCGAACCAGAGCAGTTGATTCGCCAGTGACTCAACTTCTTCATCGGTCAATGGGGTGTTACCGGTCGTCCCGCGCAGGGAATCGTTGTAGAGTTTTTTGAGATTCGGAACGAGCGCGCGCAGGTCGGCGCGTTTTTGGTAGCGCGCGACGTACAGTCCGCGGCGCCGGGCAATTCGTTCGGCCAGTTCGTGGATACGGTCAGGGAACTGGATGTCCGCGCCCAAGTAACCCGAGACCGCGTCCCGGTCCGCGCGGAAGCCCTGCGCTTCGACGAGGGGAATGTAGTAGGCAGGGTTGTATGGAAGCCCAAACGCGGGGCGGTGTTCGAAACCTTTGACCAGCAGGCCGAAGCCGTCGAGGGGAGTCAATCCCTTTGGGCCGAGGATCTTGTTCAGTCCGCGCGAGCGCGCCCAATCGAAGCCAGCGTCGAAGAGCGCTGTGGCCGCGTCGAGGTGGTCCTCGCATTCAAAGAGGTAGAAGAATGCCGCGGCCTCATGATTGAACTCGTTATAGCGCCGATTGTCGAGGACGGCGAGGCGGCCTATGGGACGAGTCCCCTCGTAGGCGAGAAAGAACGCGGCCTGGGAATGTTTGTAAAACGGAAACCGCTTCGGGTCCAGGCGGAGGCGTTCGTCCATTTGGAGGGGCGGCACCCATTGAGGAATGTCCCGGTAGATGGAGAAGGGCAGGGCGAGGAAGTCCCTCACATGATTTTTGTTTGTGAGGTCGAGTTGGAGGATGTTCATGTTGCAGCGCAAAATTAATTTTGCGTTACATGGATTTGGCGCGTTCGGCCATTTGCGAACGCAGGGTGTGAATATCTGCGTCAATGGTGAACAGCGCGCCGAGGTAGAAGAGGAAGCACAGACCCCAGGCAATGGTGGGAATGAGCAGGATGGCGGTCTGGAGGCTGTACTGATCGGCGATGATGCCGGTGAGGATGGGAGCGAAGGCCGCGCCCGCGTTCTCGACGAAGTATTCGGTGGCCTGCGCCGTCGAGCGGACCTCGGGCACGGTCACATCGTAGACCGTGGCGACAACGTTGGCCGAGGACAACGGCATAAAGATGGCCGTGAGGCACATAAAAACAAAGAATTGATTCCTGGCTTCGATGGGCGAAGTGACCGCCAGGGCGAGGAAGATCGCGCCGAGCAGGACGCCCGCGCTGGAAACGATGATGCGGCCCTTTTTTGTGAGTTTGAAGAGCAGGTCTCCGACCGCGCCGCCGAGGAAGTAGCCCGCGGCCAGAATCAGGATGACCGGTGCCATGGTGAACAGGATGCCGTTGGCGTCGTAGCCGCGTTCTTTTTCGAGGTAGGCGAAGAAGAAATAGGTAATGACGTTCCACGGGAAGACGCCCGCGAAGCCTTGCAGGAAGACGAACCACATCGTCTTCTTTTTGAAGATCTCTCTTGCTTCGGCCCACGAGAAATGAAAAGTGGCCATCTCGGCCATGCCCTCGAACTCGGGCTCGGCTTTGCCGCGCGGCATTTCCTTCACGCCGAAGTAGATGAAAACGGCCACGATGAGACCGAGCGAGCCGGTGATGTAAAAGATGGAACGCCAGCCGCCGATCATCGGCGCGATCATCAGTGCCAGGATCATGCCGAGTAGATAACCCAGCGGTTGCGCCAGCTGCAGAATGCCGTAAACCTTGCCGCGCAGGTTGGGACCGAAGTAGTCGGCCACCAGCGTGTACAGGCCGGGGTAGGACGAGTCGTCAATGCCCGTTGAGGCGCGCGTGACGAGGAAGGAGGGAAAGTTGCGGACGACGCCGTTCAGCCAGGTGGTCGCGCCCCAGATTAATGAAGCCAGTGCCAGGAGTTTGGCGCGGGCGTAGCGGTCATACAGATAGCCCCAGATCGGATACAGGATGGTGGCGACAATCAGTGCGCCCGAGTTGATCCACCCCCATTGCTGGTTGTTCATCCCGAACGTCTCGCTGATGGGCACCTGGAGCGAGCCGATCATCAACTTGTCGGTTTGGTGCAGCAGCATGAAGAAGAAAAAGATGACGATCACAAACCAGCGGTAGCGACTTGTGTTAGCCATGGCTCCAGTCCTTAGAGGAAAGTTTGAGTGAGTCTACAACAGAAGGAAGGGCGAGTCAATCAAAAAGGAACCAGGTTTCTCGATGAAACCCGGTTCCTGACGATTGACTACAATTTTTCCAACTCCTCGACCTGTTCCTGGATGACATCGAAGCCGCCTTGCCAGAAAGCCGCCGAGCGAATGTCAACGCCCGCGTCCGCCAGGACCTTGGCGGGCGCTTCCGATCCACCTGCGGCCAGGATCTTCCGATATTTTGGCTTGAAGGATTCGCCCTCGGCCTTGAATTGTTTGTACAGCGAGAGCACCAGCAGTTTGCCAAACGCGTAGGCGTAGACGTAGAACGGCGTGTGATAAAAATGAGGGACGCAGACCCATTCCCATTTGAATTCATCGGACAGTTCCAGCGAGTCGCCGAACTGCTCTTTCAGATTCTCGAAGTACATGGCCGAGATCTCGTCCACGGAGGCATTCTTCATGACCATGTCGTGGGCACTGCGCTCGAAGAGGGCGAACCAGGCCTGGCGCCCGATGGTGGCGTAGGAGTCGTCCACCTGGCGGAAGAGAATGTCGCGGCGCACCGCCTTGTTCTTCTCGCGAGCCAGCATACGCTCGATCAGCATCATCTCGCCGAAGGTGGAGGCGGTCTCTGCCAGCGGCAGGGAGGCGTGGAAAGTGAAGGTCGTATGATGCGAGGCCAGCATGGCATGGATGGCGTGTCCGAGTTCGTGCGCCAGCGTGGCCACCTCGCGCGCACTGCCTTGGTAGTTGACCTTCACGTAGGGCGTTATCTCAGGCAGGATCGAGGCGCAGAACGCGCCGCCCTGTTTGCCTTTGCGAATCTCGCTGTCCAGGTGATTCTCGTCGAAGACGCGGCGGGCCAGTGTGCCGAACTCCGGGCTGAAGGCATCGAAGGACTCGAGCACCATGTCCGCGGCCTGGTTGAAACTGTATTTCTTGTCCGAGCCAGCCACGGGCGCGTAGATGTCGTAACGGCGGATTTTCTTCACGCCCAGTTGTCTGGCCTTGATGCGGAAGAAGCGATGGAATATAGCGGTGTTTTTGCGTGCCGCGTCGAGCAGCACGTCCACGGCTTCGTCGGGGATGTCGTTCATCAGGTTGCGCACCGAGTTGGGCGTCTTGAACTTGCGCAGGGTGATGCCCTCGTTGTACCAGTCGCGCACGCGCGTCTGGTACATCTGGCCAAGGATCGGCCCGTCGTTGCCAAAGACGCGGAACTGTTCCCGGTAGGCTTTGGCGCGCATCTTCGGGTCGGTACTGTAGACGAAGTTCAGTAACTCGGCGCGGGTGAGTTCTTTCACCTTGCCGTCCACTTTCAATTTGAACACATAGCGGTTGGTGATGGCGTCATACAGCGTGATGAGCGCGTTCCCGCCGGTTACATCCTTGATGTTGATGATCTTCTCCTCGGGTTCAGTCAGCGTGTGCGGCTTGAAGTGACGCATCTCCTCGAGGTAATAGCGGTAATCGCCGCTGGCGTCCATCAGGCGTTTGGCGTTCTCGTCGTCGAGGTCTTTCCACCACAGGCTGAAGAACAGGGTGCGGTTGCCCATGTCGGCGATGAATTGTTGTACGCGGCTTTGCAGAGTCAACGCGGCCTGGTCCTGTGTATTAGCCGCAAAGGACAGCCCGGCGAAGGCATCCAGCTTCTGAACGATGCGGGTCATCTCTTCGGACGCGCGTACGATGTGCAGGAATTCCTCGACGGGGATGTCGGCGCGCAATTTACCGCGCACGCCCTCGAAGGTGGTTACCTGCTCCTCCACCTGCTCGAAGGCGGCCTCTAGTTCGGGACTGTTTACGCCCGGGAAGAGGTCGTCGAGCGACCAGCGGGACAGTTTGTATGCCATGATGGGATCTCCTGTGCTTCAAATGTTAAATCGGATGTGAACGATGTCTCCGTCTTTAACGGGATATTCCTTGCCTTCGAGGCGCATTTTCCCTTTGGCCTTCGCCTCCTGCATGGACCCCAGGCTGATGAGGTCGTCGCAGGCCACCACCTCGGCCCGCACGAAGCCGCGTTGCAGGTCCGTGTGGATGGCGCCCGCCGCCTCGACCGCGCTCGCCCCGCGGCGGATAGTCCAGGCACGCACCTCGTCCTCGCCGACGGTGAAGAAGGATTGCTGGTCGAGCAGGTCGTACGAGAGGCGGATCATGCGGTTGAGGCTGGGCTCTTCGATACCGTATTCCTTCATGAACACCGCCGCGTCCTCGGGCGGCAGTTGGGCGATCTCCATTTCGAGTTTGCCCTGCAATGCGACCATGGCATGATCCACTTTCACGGTCGGGGCCGACTGTCCCTCGCCGAGATTGAGCACGGTGAGAATCGGCTTGCGCGTGAGCAGGCCGAAACTGGCGAGGATTTTACTTTCCTCGGTCGAGATTTCGACCTTCCGCAGAGGGGTATTTCCCGAGAGGGCCGCGTTCAACCGTTGGAAGAGTGCCGTCTGCCTCTCGTTATCGGCTTTGTCCGTGCCGCCTTTCTTGCGCTCGTCAACCAGCCGTTCGAGTTTGCGTTCCACCGCGACCAGGTCATTGAGCAGGAGTTCGCTTTCCATCGACTCGATGTCGCGTTGCGCGTTCACCGAACCCGAGGGGTGCGGCACGTTATCATCCTCGAAGACGCGTACCACGTGCAGGAAGGCATCCATCTGAGTAAGTTGATTCAGCAGTTGACCGGAGATGCCCGTTTTGGCCGCGCCGGCCTCCAGTCCCGCGATGTCCGCGTAGGTTACTTTGGCGTAGATGGTCTTTTTGGGTTTGAACATGCCGGAGAGTTTGTCCACGCGCGGATCGGGGACGTCCACGACCGCGGTGTGCACTTCGATCCGCCCGGCGCTGGCGGTGGTCGGCGCGTGGCCGCGGGTGAGCGCATTGAAGAGGGTGGTCTTTCCAGATTGGGGCAATCCAATGATTCCGAGTTTCATCTTGACCTTGTATCGGGGAGTTTGTTATACTGGGCGTGCTGGCCGAAGTGGCGGAACAGGCAGACGCGCACGACTCAAAATCGTGTACCCGTGAGGGTATGAGGGTTCGATTCCCTCCTTCGGCACAAAAATTATATCATAGCGTTTTCGGTTGCCGCCGGTAACGCAGGCAGGCTATCGTGATGTGCGGGTAGTCTGTACTCTGGAATGATCGCGAGACGGCCGGTTGGGAGGGTCTCGCGGTTGTCTTTCTCTGTTGTATGATGACGGATTTTCAGTCTTGAGCCATAATAGAAACGGTTCGGAAATCCTGCTTCAAAGGAGTCCGTATGCCTGCCGTTAACGACATCCTGGCCGTGATTCTGGGCGGCGGACGAGGCGCCCGCCTCTGGCCGCTGACCCAGATGCGCTCCAAACCGGCCGTGCCGATCGCGGGGAAATATCGCCTGATTGACATTCCCATCAGCAACTGCATCAATTCGGGCATCTATCGCATCGCGGTGTTGACCCAGTTCAACTCCGTATCCCTGCACCGCCACATCACCCAGACCTATCAGTTCGACGGCTTCCATACCGGCTGGGTGCAAATCCTGGCCGCCGAGCAGACGCTGGAATCGGAGAACTGGTATCAGGGCACGGCGGACGCGGTCCGCAAGCAGATGTTCGAGATTCGCGCCACCGGGGCGGAGGATGTACTGATCCTGGCAGGCGACCATCTATATCGCATGGATTATGCTGCCATGGCACAATTCCATTGGGACCAGAGGGCGGACATCACGGTGGCTGTCCAGCCGGTTTCCCGCGAGGATGCGCCGCGTTACGGCATTCTCAAACGCGAGTCGGATTGCCGTATTTCGGACTTTGTGGAAAAACCCAAAACCGCCAAGGCGCAGGTGCCTTTCATCAGCCGCGACGATGAGGAGCGGCCTTTTCTGGGTTCGATGGGCATCTACTTGTTCAAGACCGATGTACTGACGCACTTTATGACCAGCCATGTTGACTTCGACGATTTCGGGGCGGACGTGATTCCCTCAGCGATCAAAACGCACGCGGTCTTCGGCTACGACTTCGACGGCTACTGGCAGGATATCGGGACGATCCGCTCGTTCTACGAGACCAACCTGCAGATGACCGAGCCGAATCCGCCCTTCAATTTTTACGATCCAAAACAACCGATTTATACCAACTCGCGCGTTCTGCCCGGGTCTATTGTGCAGGACAGCCGCCTGAAAGACGTTTTGCTCTCGGAGGGCTGCCGCATCCAGAAGGCGGAGATCACACATTCGGTCGTGGGTGTCCGCAGTCAGATTCGGGCGGGGACGCGCATCAAGAACTGCATCCTGATGGGCTCCGATTATTACGACCAGCCCGGCAAGGCTGGCAATATTCCGCTGGGCGTCGGGCCGAAATGCGATATCGAAGGCGCTATCCTGGATAAGAACGTGCGTCTTGGCAGAGGCGTGGTTATCCGTCCGTTCCCGCGCGGGACGGACAAAGATACAAACACCTGGGTCGCGCGCGATGGGATTGTCATTATCCCGAAGGACGTGCAGATTCCGCCCGGGACGAAGATCGGACCCTAGGCCTGCCTTGCCGGTCTGTAAACTTCCGCGCTTGACAAGCGTTGTGCGCAGGGTTACACTAACAACTGTGTCTGGGGAGTAGCCGCCTGC
>DAOTXP010000179.1:0-2035 GCA_034435275.1 Anaerolineales bacterium
GAGTATACCTTTCCTGCAAGAGTTTGTCAATATACTAGAAAAATATCATAAATATTGACTTTTGCCACCAACCCTGCTATAATGCCGCCGCATTAGATAAATCCGCGCAGAGCGTGTTTCAGGAGTTTCCATGTCTGAGTTGGTGACCAAGAATTTGCATGTCAGTATCGATGGTAAGGAAATCCTCCAGGGGCTCGACCTTACCGTCAAGCAGGGCGAGATTCATGCCATCATGGGCCCGAACGGGACGGGAAAGTCCACCCTGGCTTACACATTGATGGGGCATCCTGCTTATACAGTGACCAAAGGTGAAGTCTTTTTCAAAGGACAGAATATCCTTGATCTGGAGCCGGACGAGCGTTCGCGCCTCGGCTTGTTTCTGGCATTTCAATATCCCGTTGCCATTCCCGGCGTGACCGTGGCCAACTTCCTGCGGACGGCGTTGAACGCCCGCCGCCGTGCAGCGAATCCCGAGGACAAGGGCGTGCCCATCCCTGAGTTTCGCAAGGTGCTCAAAGAGAAGATGGACATGCTCAAGATGAATCACGACTTTGCAGGGCGCTATCTCAACGACGGCTTTTCGGGCGGCGAGAAGAAGCGTGCCGAGATTCTACAGATGGCGACGCTCAAACCCGAGATTGCGATTTTGGACGAGACCGATTCGGGCCTGGACATCGACGCGTTGCGCGTGGTCGCGGACGGGGTCAACGCCCTGATGGGCCCCGACCTCGGCGTCCTGGTCATCACGCACTATCAGCGTTTGCTCAACTATATCAAACCGCACTTCGTCCACATCGTGCTCGGCGGCAAAATTGTCGAGAGCGGCGGCCCGGACCTGGCCCTGCATCTCGAAGAGCATGGCTACGACTGGGTGCGCGAGAAGTACGATGCAGTACCCGAAGGGTAGGAAACAGCCGCGGCCTAGATCCAATTTCGTCAACTGAGGCAGGCGCGGATCCCGCGCAACGCGGTTCGGCGTCTGCAAGAAGACCATCGGTGAATCTTATGAGTGAAGATACCAAAATCCTGGACGAGATCGGTAATTACAAATACGGCTTTCACGACCGCGACGACAACTACGCCTTCAAATCCCAGAAAGGTTTGAGTCGCGAGGTCGTTGAGAATATTTCGCGCATGAAGGGCGAGCCGCAGTGGATGCTTGAATTCCGCTTGAAGGCCCTGGAACATTTCCTGAAGAGGCCGATGCCGAACTGGGGGCCGACCCTCACGGAACTGGACCTTGACGATATTTATTACTACGTCAAGCCGACCGAGAAAAGCGAAAAATCCTGGGACGATGTGCCCGACGATATCAAGCGCACCTTCGATAAACTCGGTGTGCCCGAAGCGGAGCGAAAGTTCCTGGCGGGACTTGGCGCGCAATACGAATCGGAGATGGTGTATCACTCGATTCAGGAGCACCTCGAAAAGCAGGGTGTGATCTTCCTCTCGATTGAAGACGGCCTGCGCCAGCATCCCGACTTGTTCCGCGAATATTTTGGGACCGTCATTCCGATCGAGGATAACAAGTTTGCCGCGTTGAACAGCGCGGTCTGGTCGGGTGGATCGTTTGTCTACGTCCCGAAAGGCGTGAAAGTGGATCTGCCGCTGCAGGCGTACTTCCGCCTCAACACTGCCAACGTCGGTCAGTTCGAGCGCACACTCATCATCGTGGACGAGGGCGCGCAGGTGCATTATGTGGAAGGCTGCACCGCGCCGCAGTACACCACCGATTCCTTCCACTCCGGTGTGATCGAGATCATCGTCAAGAAGGGCGCACGCTCGCGCTACTCGACGATTCAAAACTGGTCAACGAACGTTTACAATCTCGTGACGCAACGCGCCAAGGTATTCGAGGGTGGCACGCACGAGTGGGTGGATGCCAATCTCGGTAGCAAGGTCACGATGAAATATCCGTCCTGCTATTTGATGGAACCCGGCGCGCACGGCGAAATGCTTTCGATGGCGTTTGCCGGTCCCGGCCAAACCCAGGACGCGGGCGGCAAGATGTATCACTTTGCGCCGAATACGTCCA
>DAOTXP010000180.1:0-4001 GCA_034435275.1 Anaerolineales bacterium
AACACGCCGAAGAAAATGACCCGCGCGGTCACGGCTTTGCTCCCGCCGAGCAGGATCGTCACTTCCGCATGGCGGAGGTGATCCGCGATTGCCAATTCCTGCTCGCAGGCGGTATGGGCGCGGGCGCGTACTACAGCATGGAACAGGCCGGTATCCGCCCTGTCATCACCGACATCGCCAGCATAGACGAGGCCGCCCTCGAAGCCGCGCAGGGCGTCATCGTGGATCACAAGGAAAAACTGCACTAATGCGCTTTCGCCTCGCCGTCAAAGCCGTGTATCTGTGGTGTCTCGCCTCGGCGGTCATTGTGACCCTGCTGCTGTTGCCTGGCGCGCCTGCTGCTGTGCGACAGTTTTTAATTCCAGAGGAGAAAGAATAACGCCGAGAGGCAGGCGGTCTAGAAGCAGGACGAAGGCGTGAGCGACGAATCGCCCCTAAATCTGGATCAGGCTGAAAGTCAGGTTGAGGCGCTGATGAAAAAAAACATCCCGAAGGGTATTGGAGAAACCCTTGGCTCTTTGCGATAACTTTTGGGACGATCTTGACGTAAAATGAAAGCGGGAGAAACCTATGTTGATCGAAAAGTATGATGTCGAAGTCTTCACCCCTCCGTGCGCGCCGGGCGCGGAACGGTTCTCGGCCATCGCGCGATTGACTGCTGACATCTCCGAAGTCCTGCCATATCTCAATGCGACCCTGCGCGGCGCCGTCTACCATCCTGCCGCCAACGCGTTGACATGGAAGAAGGGTGGACATAACATCGCCTTCCACCCTTACGAGATTGCCACCAGCAACGTCGAAGACCGCGACGGCGCGGAGAAGGAACTGCGCGGGCTGATCGAACTGGTCAACCGCACTTGGGAGCGCCGAGCCGAAATCACGCCCGACCATTCCACGCGCCAGCGTCCCACCCCGATGGCAATTTACAAACTGCTGCCCAACACCAACTGCAAACAATGCGGCGAGCCGACTTGCTACTCCTTTGCCTTAAAATTGACCGCTTCGCACAAGAAGATCTCCGACTGTCCGCCGCTGGCCGAACCGCAATATGCTGAGAAGCGCGCCGCGCTGGGAGGTCTTGTAACCGAGACCCCGGCAATATAGACACTATATTCTTCACGGAGGCTATTATGACCCAGGAAAACAGCGCCATCAAAAAACTCTCCACCCTCGACCGCTATCTGACTTTGTGGATTTTTCTTGCCATGGCAGTGGGTGTGGGCATCGGGTTTCTCTTCCCCAAGCCCGTCGCAGATTTCAATGCGGCGGTATCCATCGGCACGACCAACATCCCCATCGCCATCGGCCTGATCGTGATGATGTATCCGCCGCTGACGAAGGTCAAATACGAAGAAATGGGACGCGTGCTGAAAGCGCCCAAGTTGCTGGCTTTTTCCCTGATCCAGAACTGGATTGTTGGACCGCTGGTAATGTTCGGGCTGGCCGCGCTCTTCCTTCGCGACAAGCCCGAATACATGATGGGACTCACACTGGTGGGATTGGCGCGCTGTATCGCCATGGTCATTGTGTGGAACGATCTGGCGGAAGGCGACCGCGAACTGGGCGTAGGGCTGGTAGCGCTGAACGCTGTGTTCCAGGTATTGCTGTATGCGGTTTACATCTGGATCTTCATCGGCTTCCTGATGCCCGCCTTGAACCTGGCCGAGGGCGTGAATGTACGCATCTCAATGGGCGACGCCGCCAAGACCGTATTCTTCTACCTTGGCACGCCATTCCTTGCAGGTGTGGTCACGCGCTTTACCCTGCTGCATTTCAAAGGACGCGAATGGTTCGAAACAAAGTTCGCGCCGCGCATCAGCCCCTTGACGCTGATTGCGTTGCTGTTCACCATTGTCGTGATGTTTTCCCTGCAGGGAGAAAAGATCATCCAACTGCCGTTGGACGTGGCCCGCATTGCCATTCCATTGATTTTATACTTTGCAGGGATGTGGCTGGTCTCGTTCTTTGTCGCCCGTGCGTTGGGCAGCGTCTACTCCTCCGCGACCACGGTCGCTTTTACCGCCGCCAGCAACGATTTCGAACTGGCAATCGCGGTGGCGGTCGCGATCTTCGGCATCAGTTCCGCCCAGGCATTTGCAACCGTCATCGGCCCGTTGATTGAAGTGCCTGTAATGGTCGGGCTGGTCAACGTTGCTTTCTGGCTGCGGCGCAGGCATTATCCCGCTTCGCAACCAGCCTCGATCTAGCTTTGAAAACCTGCATCGCATCAATTCTCTACTGACAAATTCTCCAAGTTAAGAAACACTTCCACCACGCGCGGGTCAAAGTGTTGTCCCGCATGGTCGCGGATGTGGCTGCGCACCTCATCGGGTCTCATCCTCTTGCGGTAGGGTCGGTCCGACACCAGCGCGTCCCACACATCCACGACAGTGAAGATGCGCGCCGCGAATGGAATGGCCGTCTCCTTCAGCCCGCGCGGATAGCCTGAGCCGTCCCACTTTTCGTGGTGGCAGTGGGGAATATCCAGCGCCGGGAGCAGAAACTGGATCGGCCTGAGCATTTCGTAAGCAAACGTGGGGTGCTGTTTGACCAGCGCGCGCTCCTCGGGGGTGAGGTCGCCAGGCTTGAGCAGAATCGAATCGGGAATGGCCATTTTGCCAATGTCGTGCAGGAGCGCGCCGCGCGTGATGTGGACGAGGGCTTCGCCCTCCACTCCCATGGCCTGGGCCAGTTTCACGGTCAACTGTGTGACGCGCTGGGTGTGGCCTTCAGTCTCTTTATCGCGCAAGTCCAGCGCGCGCACCCAGCCTTTCAGCGTCGCGTCATACGCGGTTTCCAATTCCTCATTCGCGGCTTTGAGGCGGTCGAACAGGCGCGCGTTATCAATGGCGACCGCGGCCTGGTCCGCAAAAGCCGAGATGATGCCCAAGTCGCCCTCTGCGAACATGCCTGACATGCCGCGATGATCCACATAAATGACGCCGATCAATTCATCCTTGAGTTTCAACGGGGCGCACAGGATCGAGCGCAGGTGATACGCGGCGATGCTCAATTGCGTCCCGAAGCGGGGATCCTCCTGCGCGTTGGTGGTAAGCACAGGCTCGCCCGTCTCAACCACGCGGCGGATAATTGTCCTGCTGATAGCGAACGCCTCTTCCTCGAGATTGACCTGCGCCATGCCGCGCGCCGTCTGCACACTTAAATCGCCATGCGGCTCTTTGAGCATCAGGAAACCGCGCTCGGCCTGCATCAGGCGAATCAGCGCGTCCATGACCTGTTCGAGCACCTGCTTCAAGCCGAGGGAGGAATTGATCGCCTGACCGACATCCATCAGCGCCCCCAGTTGGTTCTGATGCGCATCCAGTTGGGTTTCTACTTTTCTTTCAAGAGATTTCAAAGCCTGCGTCACCTGTGCAAGGTTCGCGACGGTTCCCCTACCGGCTGACCATGTTGACAATAGCGAATTCAAGTCCTCAAATTGCTTCTTGATGGACTGAAGGACGGGAGTCTGATCAATCATAAACCCTCGCTTCCGCAATTACGATGATTTTACTCCCGTTTCGGACGAACAGAGGGTTGTTTCCGTTTTAAAAAGCAACTCCGGAAGCCGTCTCCGACTTCCGGAGTTGAACGTCATCGAATCTTGAACATTTGTGTCAACTTCATCGCCAGGTTCAGGTCGCCTGCCAGTTTGATCTTGCCCTCCATGAAGGCTTTCATCCCGTCCAGTTCGCCCGTGAAGATTTTGATGTAATCGGACGAGTCGGCGGAGAGGGTCATCTTCGGGGAGGGGTGCGTTCCCTGCGCGGTGGTGCATTTGCCGTCCTTGATCTCGGCGTACCACTCGCCCGCTTCGGCGCCCGTGAACTTGAACTGGATGGCGGCTTCGAGGCCAGGGGCTTTCTCTGGGATGAACGCGCCTGGCATTTTGGACATGAGGTCTGCAATTGTGAGGGGCATAGTTTTAGTCTCCTGGTCTGATAGTCGGATAGTCTCATAGTCGGTGGTCGAAGGTCAAAGGTCAAGCGACTTTCGACCTT
>DAOTXP010000181.1:0-29827 GCA_034435275.1 Anaerolineales bacterium
TTCGGCCGCGGCCGTCCCTCGCCGCTAAAGCCGCCCGATTCGATTTTCATGAATGGTAAAGGTACAATGGATGGGAGCACCATCAGCATCGAAGTTGCCGCATCGCCGATCGTGACTTTGAAGATGCCAAACGGATCGCCTGTTTCGAGTTCGGCATGACCGAGGCGATACAGCCCGCGTTTCTCGCAGGTTGCGGACACGTGCCATTGACGAAAGCCGCCTGCTTCCAGGTTCATCGCCACTCGGACCTCGTAGTTGGGCAATGTTGAAAAATCCTTCACTTCCAGCCAGGGCGCGGGCAGAAAGGATATGTTCGAGAGGGTCAGTCGTTCCTCGATCTGGCTGTTGACCTGCACCCAGCCGACGCGTCTTTCGCGTTGTAAATGCAGGTTGCCTGCCAGCAGGCGCGTCCAGAGATACGCGATCAACCATACGCCGCCAAAGACGAATAATAGAATTGTCCACACGCGCGAGGAGTCGAATATCCACACAATGAACAGGATACATGTCGTGATCGGGACGGCGGGTCTTTGCAAATGAATCTTCATGAGCGAGAGTTTGGATTATATCTTTACAAGCAGTTCTGAATCGGACGCGCGGGAACCATCTCGCGTCTGGATTTTTTAAGATAAATCCCCCGTCTTTCCTCTTGCCCATCCCATATAACCATGTTAAAATGCCTTTCACTTATCCTAGATATACGGGTAGTTTAATAGGTTGCCACCATATCTGGCGGCAACATCTGTTCTAGGCATGGAGCATTCAAATGCGCTGTCCATACTGTCAACACGATGACTCGAAAGTGCTGGATACCTCCCACGACAGCCACGGAGGCATCCGACGCCGGCGCGAATGCCTGAAGTGCCACCAGCGGTTCAGCAGTTATGAGCGGCCGATTCTGGCGACCCCCTTGATCGTCAAGCAGGACGGAACACGCGAAGAGTTCGACCGCGAGAAATTACTTCGGGGTGTACGCATTTCGTGCGCCAAGCGCCCGGTCTCCGCCGCGGACATTGAGCGTCTGGTGGGACAGGTCGAATCGGAATTGCAGAAAATGGGCAAGGCAGAAGTCTCGTCGCGCGTGGTGGGGGATTTAGTCATCAACGGTTTGAAGGAACTGGATCAAATCGCGTACATCCGCTACGCAATTGTCTATCTGCGCTTGGATGACCTGGGCGCGATCCGCAAAGAAATCGATCATTTGCTCGAAGGCTAATCGAACGACAGCGGCTTATTCCGCCTCGGCGGAGTGTCGCTGTCGTTTTGTCTGTGCATCAAAAACTTAGACTCTGAGGAGAGTGCTTCATGCCCGCCAAATCCGCCCAAGCCAGCAAATCTGGACTTTTGCCCACTCCGCCTCTGCCGAAAGGACTACCCGCCGCAAACCTGACCGAGAACGCGCGCCAGGTTCTGATTCGCCGCTACGTCCGCCGCGGCGACGACGGTAAGCCCGCCGAGACGGTCGAGGGGATGTTCTGGCGCGTGGCCTATCACATTGCAAAAGTGGAGGAGACCTGGGGCGAGGACGTGATGGCGCGCGCAGTGGAATACTATCATCTGCTGACCAGCAAAAAATTCTTTCCCAACTCTCCGACGTTCACAGGCGCGGGCACGCCTCTTGGACAACTGGCCGCGTGTTTTGTTTTACCCATCACCGATGATATGGGCCGCGATAGCGCCGGCATCTTCCAAACCCTCCGGGACGCTGCGTTGATTCAACAGACGGGCGGTGGGAATGGATTCGCATTCTCACGGTTGAGGCCGCAGGGCGGACTGGTCAAATCCTCGGCAGGGCAGGCCACAGGACCGGTCGGTTTTCTGCGCGTGTACGATCACGCCTTTGGCGAGATCGCGCAAGGCGGGACGCGCCGCGGCGCGAATATGGGCGTGTTGCGCGTGGACCATCCCGATATCGAAGAATTCATCACCTGCAAGACGGACGAAAATCACATCACCAACTTCAATATTTCCGTCGGCATAACCGACGCGTTCATGCGCGCCGTCAAGGAGGATGGCGATTGGGAACTGCGCTTCCCCGATATTGCCGCGCTCGAATATCGCACATTCCGCGGTACGCTCGAACAGGCCGAGGCCGCGGGGATTCCCATCCGCACGTACGGCAGGGTGAAGGCGCGCGGCCTGTTCCAGAAGATCGTCCGGCAGGCGCATCACAACGGCGAGCCCGGCGTGTTGTTCCTCGATGCGGCCAACCGCGAGAATCCTGTCCCGCATTTGTATCCGCTGGAGGCGACGAATCCATGCGGAGAACAATGGCTCGGGCCATACGAGAACTGCTGTCTCGGTTCTGTGAATCTCAATGAGCACTGCGGACCCGACGGCATGGTGGACTGGGAATCTCTGCGCCAGAGTGTGGTGTTGTCGACGCGCTTCCTCGACGATGTGGTGGAGGCCAATGCGTATGTGCCCGCCGTCCCGCAGTTGAAGGAGGCCGCCCTCCGCGCCCGCCGCATCGGGCTGGGCATCATGGGCCTGGCCGACCTGATGTATCATGTCGGTGTGCGCTACGGCTCAAAGGAGGGTCAGGAGTTCGGCGCGCTGGTGATGGAGTTCGTCCGCTATCACGCCATGAAGACCAGTATCGAACTGGCCGAAGCGCGCGGACCCTTCCCCGCCATACAGAACAGCATCTACGACATGGACAACATGACCTGGACTCCGCCACAATCTATTGTCAAGATTCAGAATCGCTGGGGCAGGCCCGAGATCGAGTGGGACGCGATTGTAGTTGGAATCAAAAAGCACGGTATCCGTAACGCCGCACAGACCACGGTCGCGCCGACGGGGACGATTGCCACCGTCGCAGGCTGTGAGGGCTACGGCTGTGAACCCGTCTTCGCGCTGGCCTACATCCGCCACGTCAATGACAATGGAAAAGACCTGCAACTCACCTATGCCAGCCCGCGTTTCGACGAGGCGCTCAAAAAACTCGGTCTGGGTGAAGAGAAGCGGCAGGAGATCGTCGAGCAGGTGATGCGCGAGGGCACCTGCCAGCACATCGCCGAAATTCCCGAGTCGGTGCGCAACGTCTTCGTCGTCTCAGCCGACATCACCGCCGAGGAACACGTGCGCATGCAGGCCGCGTTGCAGGCCTTCGTGGATAACTCGCTGTCCAAGACGGTCAACTTCCCCGAGAGCGCCACGGTGAACGACGTGGCCGACGCGTACATGCTGGCCTGGGAACTGGGCTGCAAGGGGATCACCGTGTACGTGACGGGTTCGCGCGAAAAGGTGGTGTTGGAGACGAAGGCCACCGCGGACAAAAAAGCCGCTTCGACTTCGGACTTCGACAAGCTCAGTCCTCCGCTCAGCGCGACGTCCGAACCTGTGATCTGGCACGAGAGCAAGAAGCCGCGCCCGCGCACACTGACGGGGCGTACGTTCAATGTTGATACGCCTGTGGGCAAGGCCTTCATCACCATCAACGAGAACGGCGGCGATCAGCCCTTCGAGGCCTTCATCAATACAGCCAAGGCAGGCTCGGAGACCGCCGCCGTCTCGGAGGCCATCGGACGCTTGATCTCGTACATTTTGCGGATTGCCTCCCCCGTCATGCCCACGGACCGTATGCGCGAGGTGGTGCGCCAGTTGATCGGCATCGGCGGCGGACGGTCGCTGGGATTCGGCCCCAACCGCGTGCGCTCCCTGCCCGACGGCATCGGACAAGTTCTTGATTTGTACCTGCGCGAGAAGGACGGTCTTCTGCCCGTTGCCGAGGATAAGTCCAATGGCGGCAACGCGGGTCAGGCTCTCGAATCCGCAGGACAGTCCGTCAAGATCGGCGACCTGTGCCCCGAATGCGGCGAGGCCGCCGTGGTGAATGAGGAGGGGTGCAGAAAGTGCTACGCGTGTGGGTATAGTGAGTGTTGAAAAATGTCCAAACTCATCCCCGCCGCGGAACGCATCCTGCGTGCCCGCGCCTTGATCAAAAAGGCGCGCGCCCTGCCGGTCCCTGTCGAACTGGGGAAGAACGACCTCTCCTACATCGCGCAGGTCAAGGATCTGTTGCGGCAGGCGCGCGAACTGGTCAAGCTGATTCCAATGTCCCCGAGCGCGACGACCGAGATGAAGGAAGACGTCAAGAAAATATTCGAGGAGACCGAGCGGGCCAATCGGGAAATATTGGATTGATGTTTGTGGAGAGACCGCGTAACAAGAGACAGCCACGGCGAGGTGCCTGTCTCTTTGTTTGAAAGGGCCTTACGGCCGGTTGGCGTTCCCCGCGCCATTGCGGGCCTGATTGTACGGCTGGGACGTGCAGGTAGTGCAGGTGCAGTCGCCCGGGCCGGGTCCGTAACTATTGTAGGGTGTGGGTGTGCCCGTCGCCCAGGGGTTGCCTCCGCCCGTGTTTTGCGGCGGGACGGGTGTGAACGCAGTAGGGAGGCAGGTTTGTGTCTGCAGGCGGATCTGTTCCTGCTGTTGGAGTTGAATTCCATTCGTGGGTTGGGCTGGCGGCTGTTCGAGGCGGACCTGCCCGCGGGTCTGGACCTGTTCGCTCCATATCCTGAACGAATAGAGGGCGTCGCCCGGCTGGCTGGCCGCGGCCGCGCCGACTGTGCCGATCAGCAGAGTCAGCGCCAGGGCCGCAATGGCAAAAGGTTTGAACATGAGGTAGTCTCCTTTCTGGGTTTGATTGACCTCAATCAGGTAGTCGCCCGCGTGAATAATAAGTTACGCGCTTTCACATAATCTTTACGAAACTTTTAAAGTGATTAGACATTCACGGTCAAATAAAGGAACCCGTAATGAGAGTATCTAAAAGGATGGGCTCATAGATTTGCTACAGAGATCACTGAGACCACAGAGAAGAAGGAAAAAAATCTGTGATCTCTGCCGTCTCGCACCGGCGTGCTGCTGTCGGTCGCGGCACATACGGTGTGGTAGACGCGATAGAATGCCCACGAGATTAGCCGCTTCATCGCTTTGAAAAATCAGACAAAACCATTCAGATTGTAGTACAATCGTTCTACTTTATCCCTGACCCCATACAGGAATCGCAAATGAATGCCATTGATGTAACCCACCTGCGCCGCGTCTTCCGCGCCGTCATCGGCGTCTTCAAACGCAGCATCAAGGAAGTTGTCGCGGTGGAGGATATCTCGTTCTCGGTACAGACGGGTGAGTTGTTTGGTCTGCTTGGACCGAACGGCGCGGGCAAGACCACCACCGTCAAGATGCTGACCACCCTGCTGATACCCACCGCGGGGACGGCCAGTGTGGCCGGCATGGACGTGGTGAAGCAGGCCTCCGAGGTCCGCAAGCGAATCGGATTCATCTTCGGCGGCGAGCGCGGCCTGTATTGGCGTTTGTCCGCGGAGGATAACCTGCGTTACTTCGCCAGTCTTTACGGCGTCGCCCCCGAGGTATCCAAGAAGCGGATTCCGTTCTTGTTGGAACTGGTCGGCTTGAAAGGCCGCGGCAACGAAAAGGTGGAAGGCTATTCGCGCGGCATGAAGCAGAGACTCCACGTGGCGCGGACTCTGCTCCACGACCCCGACATTCTCTTCCTCGACGAGCCGACCATCGGCCTGGACCCGGTGGGGGCGCGCGACTTCCGCCAGGTGATCCTCGATCTGCAATCGCAGAAGAAGACCATCCTGCTGACCACGCACTATATGTTCGAAGCCGACCTGCTGTGCGACCGCATTGCGGTCATTGACAAGGGTATGATCGTCGCGTTGGATACGCCCGGCGGCTTGAAGAATCACGTCAGCGACCTCTCGGTGGTGGAGGTGGAGACCTTCGGCGCGCCGCAGGAGGTGGTGGACGGCTTGCGCGCCCTGCCGTTCGTGGACGCGCTCGCGGTCGAGGACCTGGATCAGCGTCAGATGTTGACCGTGCAGACCCGGCGCGGGGCGGAGGCGGTGCCTGATTTGATGTCCGCGCTCGAAGGTCAGCGCGTGGGACGCGTCGTCGTCCGCGAACCGACTCTGGAGGATGCCTACGTCCGTCTCGTGGGAGGCGACCACCGATGAACTATCGCAATATTTTCATTTACTGGCGTGCGGTATTGACCGTGACGGAGATGACCCTGCGCCAGACGTTCAACGACACCTTCATCTTGTTTGCAGTGCTTGTCCAGCCCTTGCTCATCGCCATCCTTGCTTTGTATATGCTCAAGGACAAGGGCGCGGACTATGGCATGTTCGTGGTGGTGGGCAGCGGCCTGACGGGATTGTGGAGCAGCCTGCTGTTCATTTCGGGCAACAGCATCAATGTCGAGCGCTGGAGCGGCACACTGGAGAGCCTGGTCGCCGCGCCGATCCCCTTCGATGTGATCGTCTTCGGGAAAAATCTGGCGAACGTGATCCAGTCTCTGCTCTCGATGGTGTGTGCCTATGCCCTGGCCGCGCTGTTCTTCGGCTATTCGCTCGATCTGACCCAGCCGCTGTTGTTTCTGGCTTCGCTGTTGTTGAGTGTGTTTGCCTTCATCAGTTTCGGCCTGATTATCGCACCCATCTTTATTATGTATCGAAGCGTCCAGCAATGGCAGAACGCCATGGAGTTTCCTGTTTACATCCTGGCGGGATTTCTCTTTCCCATCGCGCTCCTGCCCGGCTGGACGACGCCCATCAGTTACATCCTGCCGCCGTATTGGGCGGCCATTGCCCTGCACGGCACCTCCACCCAGAACGCGCCCGTCGAGCAGACCCTGTTTGCGATGGCGATGATGATTCTGTTCTCGGTCATTGACCTGTTCATTGCCTCGCGCCTCTTCCGTATCATGCTCTACAAGGCGCGCGTGGATGCTGTGCTGGATATTCAGTGAATCTTATGCGCACACTTGTTGTCAACACCCGCCTCTTCCTTCAAGGCACCATCCTATCCTATTACGCGCTCTTCAACTGGGTGCGTCCCATCACGTACGCCGCCTCGATGATTCTCATGCCGCTGGCGCAGATTTTCTTCTTCGTTTTCCTCGGCTCTTACGCCTCGAATTCGAGCAACGTGGATTTCTATGTGATTGGCAACGCCATGCAGATCGCCTCGGTCAGCGGCATCTTCGGCGTGACGATGAGCGTCGGCAATGACCGCTGGCTGGGTACGCTTCCTTATGTGTTCGGCACGCCTGCCAACCGTGTCACTCTCTTTTTTGGGCGCGCTTTCATGCACATCCTCAACGGCGCGTTTGGGGTGGTCATTGCGTTTGCCTGGGGCGTGGTCCTGCTCGGCCTCGACCTCTCGCACACGAACATTCCCGCCCTCGGCCTGACCATCCTGATTACCACCTTCAGCACCTGTGCTCTCGGCTTGCTGATGGGCTGTCTTGCCCTCATCACTGCCAATGTGATGTTCGTCAACAACACCGTGTACTTTTTGCTCCTGATCTTCTCGGGCGCGAATGTGGCGCTCGACAAACTGCCTGCATGGATGCAGTTCATCTCGAACATTGTCCCGTTGACGCGCGGAATTGCCGCCTCGCGCCTGCTCGTGGCGGGTGAGGGTATGGACGCGGTCGCGCCGCTTCTGGCGCAGGAGATCGGTATCGGGCTCGCCTACGGCGTCATTGGCTATTTTATGTTCGCCGCCTTCGAGGTCATCGCCAAGCGCCGCGGGACGCTGGAAACGGTGTAGCCACAGGGACTTCCGAAGTCTGAAAAACAGGAGAGAAGGTTCGGGCGCGCATTCTCTTTTTGTTTTCCTCGCCTTTTCTGCTATACTTCGTTCATTCTGTCTTCTCGAGGACATTGAATGACCAAGCACATCGTTGTCGTGGCAGGCAATATCGGCGCGGGCAAGACCTCCCTCACCGAACGCATCGGCGAACGTCTCGGCTGGTGGACGGGTTACGAATCCGTCTCGGACAATCCCTACCTGCCCGATTTCTATGCCGATATGCACTCATGGTCTTTTCATTTGCAGGTCTTCTTCCTCGGCCATCGCGCTGAACAATATCTCGAAGCCGCTCGCGATGCCCGCTCTGCCATCCTCGACCGCAGTATTTATGAGGACGCTCACATCTTTGCGCGTGCGTTGCATCACATGGGGAATCTCTCCGAGCGCGATTATCTCGCCTATCGCCATCTTTTCGACCTGGTTGTGCAGGGACTGCCCAAGCCCGGCCTGCTGATCTATCTCAAGGCGCCAGTCAATGTGCTGATGGAACGCATCCGCCGCCGGGCGCGCAATATCGAAACGGGCATTACGTCCGAGTATCTGTCCCTGCTGGATACGTTCTACGACGAGTGGCTTAAGTCCTTTGATTTATGTCCTGTCCTCACTATTCGAACGGATAATCTGGATTATGTCCACCAGCCGCAGGCGCTGGAGGTGGTCAGCCAGCGAATCCTGGACAAACTGGCAGGCAAGGAAACCATGGATCTGCGTGGAGGTTGACTTGCACGTTTATTAGACATTCTCGGAAATAACGTGCATGCACCGTCCCGAAGGTTGATCTCAAGTAATTTGAACGCCTGACGGAACCCTTCGGGACGTTTTTCCGAATTACCGATAAAGCCTATTCATTTGTTGCTGAAGAAAGTTTTCATCCATCATGACCGAAAACCTCCTCGCTCGCATTCCCCTGTTCGCCGACCTGCCCGCCAGCGAACTCGACCAACTCATGCAGTCCCTGCAGGTGCGCAACCTGCGGGCGCGTGAGATTCTCTTCCGCGAAGGCGAGCAGGGAGAGCATTTCTACGTCATTTTGAATGGGACACTCGAAATCCTGATGGCAGCTGGCACAGTCGAGGAACTGAGACTCAATGTCATCGGCCCCGGCGAGTATCTGGGCGAGATGAGCCTGCTTATGCCGGGCGGGCATCGCACGGCCACCGTTCGCGCCAAAGACCCCGCCACCCTGCTCGTCATGAGCCGCGCCGAATTCAACGACCTGCTCGAACGTCAGCCGTTGCTGGCCTATTCCATGGTGCGCGTGCTCAGCCAGCGGCTGGATGCCACCAACACCGCTACCTTTCGCGATCTGACCGAGAAGAACCGCCAACTCCAGCAAGCCTACGACGAACTCAAGGCCGCGCAGGAGCAGATCATCGAAAAAGAACGCATGGAGAAGGAACTCGCCGTGGCGGCCGACATCCAGATGAGCATCCTGCCCGATGTTCTGCCCTCCCCGCCGGGCGTGGACTTTGGCGGCGCCATTGACCCCGCCCGCGCCGTCGGCGGCGACTTTTACGATGTGTTCCCGGTCAGTGAAAACAAGATCGCCGTCGTCATCGGCGATGTGGCTGACAAGGGCGTGCCTTCCTCCATTTTCATGGCGCGCACCCACGCCCTCATCGTGGCCGAGTCCTCGTCCACGCGTTCACCTGGCGAGGTCCTGCGCGGTGTGAACCGCCACCTGACGCGTATCGAAAAGAATACCCAGTTCGTGACCGCCGTTTATGGATTGCTCGACCTGCGCACGCGCAAGTTCGCGTATGCCCGCGCCGGGCACGAGCCCCCGCTCCTGCTCGCCTCCAGCGGGACTGTGGAGCGGCTTCCGTTCGGCCCCGGTCTGGCGCTCGGCCTGGCGGAACAGATTCCGCTCGATGAGCGCGAAGTGGACCTCGACCCCGGCGACACCCTCCTGTTCTACACCGACGGCATGACGGATTGCCGCGATCCGCAGGGCGAGGCGTTTGGGCTGGAGCGCATCAAGACAATTCTGGGCGGCATGAACGGACAATCTGCTCAGGAGATTTGCAACAACCTTCTCGAAGCGTTAAAGGGGTATCAAAAGGGCGCACCTCAAGACGATGATGTGACATTGGTCGCGGTTCATAGCGCTTGACAAGAAACCCGGCTTCTCGAAGAAGCCGGGTTTCTTAATCAAACTTTTGCCAGCGCCTGTTGCAGGTCTTCTAGCAGGTCGTCTGCGTTTTCGATTCCGACGGACAGCCTCACCAACCCGGGGTCCACCTCCAGTGGCGAGCCGGCCGCCGAGAGATGCGTCATCGCCGCAGGGACTTCGATGAGTGACTCCACGCCTCCCAGCGATTCCGCCAGTGTGAATAATCTTGTGGACTCGGCGACCTTGACCGCCGCCTCGCGTCCGCCCTCGAGGATGAACGAGATCATCCCGCCGCCGTTCTTCATCTGCCGCTTGGCAACTTGGATTTGGGGATGGCTTTCGTGAAATGGATAGATCAGCCGTTTGACCTTTTCCTGCCGCGTCAGGAACGCGGTCACTTTTTCCGCGTTCGCGGCGTGACGGTCCATACGGATGGGCAGGGTCTTGAGGCCGCGCAGGACGAGGAAGCAATCCATCGGTCCGGGCACGCCGCCGATGGCATTTTGCAGGAAGGCTAGTCTCTCGCCGAGTTCTTTATCTTTTCCGACAATTGCGCCGCCGACCACATCCGAGTGGCCGCCGAGATATTTCGTCATCGAATGGACGACCAGATCCGCGCCCAGTTCGAGCGGGCGTTGCAGGTACGGCGTGGCGAAGGTGTTGTCCACCACAAGCAACGGCTTGTTCGGATGATGCTTGACCACCTCCGCCGCGGCGCGGATGTCGGTCACCGCGAGCAGGGGATTGGTGGGAGTTTCCAGCCACACCAGTCGCGTGGACGGAGTCAAGGCTTCAGCGAGATTCTCCGCGTCGGTGGTGTCGGCAAACGTAAAGTCCAGGCCGAAGCGGCGCAGGATTTTGTCGAAGAGGCGGAAGGTCCCGCCGTATACGTCGTTCCCCGCGACGACGTGATCCCCATTGGCGAGCAACCGCAGGACCGTATCGGTCGCGGCCATGCCCGAAGCGAAGGCGAGTCCCCAGGTCCCATTTTCCATTTCTGCGAGACAGTCTTGCAAAGCCTTGCGCGTGGGGTTGAGTGTGCGCGAATATTCATAGCCCTGACGCGGTTTGCCGATGCCATCCTGTTTGTATGTGGATGTGAAATACACAGGCGTCATCACCGCGCCGTTATTGGGGTCGGGCTCCTGGCCCGCGTGGATGGCGAGGGTTTCGAATTTCATTGGGCCTCCTTATAATATCGAGCGAGATTTATCGTGCTCTACTGGTTCGATAATTGCTCGTTGTTCCACATGTACTGCATCTGCCGCGCGGTTCGCAAGGCGAGGTCTTTGCCCGCGAGTTTCGTTACAAGGTGTAAAGCCATTTCGATTCCCGCCGAAATCCCAGCGGACGTGATGATCTGTCCGTTGTCCACCCACGCGACCTCTTCCTTCACATCCAGCGCGGGAAACATGGCGCGCAGGTCGGGGATATCCTCCCAATGCGTTGTGCAAGCTTTATCTTGCAAAACGCCCGCCCGTGCCAGCAAAAACGCGCCCGTGCAGACCGAAGCGGTTAATCTGGTTTGCGGAGAAAGATTTGCGATCCATTCCATAACGCGCGGTTTTTCCAGTTCGCGGGTGTGGACGCCGCCTGGCACGATCAACACGTCCGTGTTTGGGTGATTCTGAATCGTATAATGCGGCTGGACATTGAAGTTTGCGCGCGCCGCGACCAGCCCTTCCTTTTCGGCGATCAGGAACACATCGAATATTTTCGGCGCCTTCGGCTCCAGCCGCGCTTTCACCCGCGCGGCAGTGGTGAAGACCTCGTACGGGCCTGCAAAATCTAAAACTTCTACTTCATCATAGACGTAAATTCCAATGTTCACGGCGCGTCCTTCAAAGTAAAATAGACCGACATTATACCCATACTGGGTACTATGTAAACGAGGAAACATGCCCCCAACAATTTTAGCCGTCCTTGCGCATCCCGACGACGAAGCCTTCGGCCTCGGCGGCACGCTGGCACTGTACGCGCGGCGCGGCTTTGATACCTATCTCGTATGTGCCACGCGCGGCGAAGTCGGCGACGTGGACGACCTGGGCGGTCACGCCTCCATCGCCGAGTTGCGCGAGTCCGAATTGCGCTGTGCCGCTGAACATCTTGGCTTGAAGGGCGTCTTCTTTTTGGATTACCGCGACTCGGGCATGCCAGGCTCGAACGACAACAAACATCCCGAAGCGCAGATCAATCATCCCGTCGAGGAAGTGGCGGGGCGCGTCGTCAAATACATCCGCGAACTCAAACCGGATGTCGTGTTGACATTCGACCCGATCGGTGGATACAAACATCCCGATCACATTCATATCCAACGCGCCACGACGCTTGCCTTTGAAAAAGCGGACGACGCCTCTTTCCACCCCGAGGCGGACTTGCCGTTTAAGCCGCGTGCGCTCTACTTCCAGGTTTTCCCGCGCGGTTTCCTGAAGTGGGCTGCGCGTCTCATGCCGCTCTTCGGCAAGGACCCGACCAAATTCGGACGCAACGGCGACATCAACCTGAAGGAACTGGCCGAGGTGGACTTCCCTGTGCATGTCCGCCTGAATGTGCGCGCTGTCGCCGAGATCAAGCGTCAGGCAGGCGCGTGTCACGCCTCACAGGGCGGGATCCAGATGCGGCGCGGCCTGATGGGTTTCGTCACCCGCGTCTTTGGCGAGCACGAAGATTATATGCGCGCCTGGCCGCCTGTGAACGGACGCTGGGAGCAGGGGCGCGATCTCTTCGAGGGGATTTGATCTGTATTTTGTGCAAGCCTGCGAAAACTGCCAACATCTGGCGCTTGACATACTAGAACATGGGTTCTATAATCAGGCCAACATTATCCACCTTAGAGAGGAGTTTGCCATGTCCAAACGAAATGTCGTTCACGTTGAGATTCCCGCCGCGGACGTACAGACCGCCGCAAAGTTCTATCAGGACCTGTTCGGCTGGAAGATGGAACACGTCGCGGAATTCGATTACACCATGTGGGAGGATGGCGGCGGCTATGGGGGCGGTTTCAACAAGGTCGACGCTGAAAACCCTGTGGGCCGCGTCCTGGTCTACATTCACAGCGATGACATCGAGGCCGATTTGAAGAAAGTGGAGAAACTCGGCGGCAAGGTGGTTCATCCGAAAACAGAGATTCCTCACACGGGATGGTTTGGTGTCTTCCAGGATCTCACCGGCAACCACCTCGCGTTGTACACGAGCATGAACCCCGATTTCAATAATTAGATATACAACGACTGAACGCCTCGCGGGCAGTGTTGCGTGAGTCTGCGAGGCGCTTCCATTTTGGGCAATGTCCGGAAAGGATCGTATGATGGAACAGACAATTCTGGCGCTCAACCCCGATCCGTCCAAGCAGGGCGTTCAGATCAGCAAAGCAAAATACGATGTTGTGCGGGCGGCCATTCTGGATTTATTGAAAGTACATGGGCCGATGACATTCACGCAGTTGGGCAACTTGGTCGAGGACAGCCTGCACAAAACATTCGACGGCTCTGTGATGTGGTACTTCACCACGGTCAAACTGGATATGGAGGCGCGCGGAGAGATCCGCCGCGTGCCGAGATCCAATCCGCAGAGAGTCGAACTCGTATGATGGACAAACCCTCCCGATGAAAAACGGGAGGGTTCATTTTTTTGAAGGCGGGAAAACTTTTTTTGTGAATGGAAACTCGAAGGGCGGGCGCTGGTTCCACTTTATCAGAGCCGCCCCCATTTCTCCGATCTGCAATACCGATACAGAGCCCGTCTCACAGCTCAGCCGCTGAAAGTGATCGAGCGGCAGGCCAAGATAATGGGCCACGGCCAGTTTGATCGGATCGGCGTGAAAGACACAGGCGATGACGTCCTTCGGTTTATGGCGGCGCATGATTCCATCCAGCGCGGCGATGACGCGCGACTGGCACTCGTAGAACGTCTCGCCTTCGGGGAACTTTGCGCGGGAGGGTGCGTGCTGGATGACCTTCCAGCGTTTGGTCAAGCGTAACGCCGCATGCGAACGTCCCTGCCAGTTGCCAACGTTCGTCTCGATCAGTCCCGCTTCGATCTGGACCCTGAGTCCGCGTGCCGCGGCAATAGGTGTCGCCGTCTCCACAGCGCGTTCCAGCGGACTGGAATAGACAGCGACAATGGGCACATCCCTGAGCGCCTCGGCCAGTTCCTGTGCCTGCTTCTGCCCGCGCTCGTTCAAGTGGACGCCGGGCAAATGCCCCGCGAGTCTATGCTTTTTGGTGTAGTCGTTTTCGCCGTGGCGGATGAGTAATAAGGTTGGCATGTTGAAAGGTTGAAAGTTGAAGGTCTGATCTTGAAGGTCGCACCGACTTGCAACCCTTCGACAAGCTCAGGGCGCTGCCTTCAACCTGCAACTTGGTAGAACTATCGAATCTTCCGTTTCATTTCCTGAATCTTCTCTTCGCTCAAATCAGGCATCTCTTCGCGCCTTTCAATTCCCAATGCTTTCCTCTGCGCCTCGCGCCACATTTCGAGCCGCGCCGCGACCTGCGCCTCATAACCTTCTCCCGAGGGCTTGTAAAAGTACGTGCCCAGCAGACGTTTGGGCAAATACTGCTGTGGCGTGAAGTGACCTTCCTCATCGTGTGGATAGACGTAGTCTTTTCCGTGTCCCATGGCGGCCGCGTCGCGGTTGCCATCCATCAAATGCAATGGCACGGAGACCTGTCCCTGCTCTTCGAGTTTTTGCATGGCTTTGAAGTACGCGGTCGCGCTGTTGGATTTGGGTGCGGTGGCAAGATACAGCGTCGCTTCGACGATGGGATAGACACCCTCGGGCAGGCCGATGTAATCGAAAGCGTGTGCCGCAGACGAGGCAATGACGAGCCCCATCGGGTCGGCGAGGCCGATGTCTTCGCCCGCGAGGATGATGAGGCGGCGGATGATGAAGCGGGGGTCTTCGCCCGCGTAGAGCATCTTGGCCAGCCAGTAGAGCGCCGCGTCGGGGTCCGAGCCGCGCACGGATTTGATGAACGCGCTGATCGTGTCGTAGTGCGCGTCGCCGTCCTTGTCGTAGAGAACCGCGCGGTGTTGAATCGACTCCTGTGCGACATCCAGGGTGATGTGAATCGCACCGTCGGCGTCGGGAGGCGTTGACTCCACCGCGAGTTCGATTGCGTTGAGCGCGTTGCGCGCGTCGCCGGTGGCGGTCTCGATTAAATGGGTGCGCGCCGCGGGGTCCAGAATGACGCGCTTGTTTCCGTAGCCGCGTTCCTTATCTGCGAGGGCGCGGTCGAGCAGAATTCCCGTTTCCTCTTGATTCAAGTTTCGTAATTGGAACACGCGCGAGCGCGAGATCAACGCCTTGATGACCTCGAAGTACGGATTCTCGGTCGTCGCGCCGATGAGGGTCACTGTCCCGTTCTCGACGTGAGGCAGGAGCGCGTCCTGCTGGGCCTTATTCCAGCGATGGACTTCGTCCACGAAGAGGATGGTGCGCTCGTTGTGCAGGCGTCGGCGTTCGAGTGCGGCCTCGACGACCTGGCGCAGTTCGGCTTTGCCCGCGAGGATCGCAGAGATGGTGATGAAGTGACTCTTGGTGGTATTGGCAATGACCTGCGCGAGAGTGGTCTTGCCTGAGCCAGGCGGCCCCCACAAGATGATCGAGGAAAAGAGACGATCGGCCTCGATGGCGCGTCGCAGGAGCTTGCCCTCGCCGATGATATGCTCCTGGCCGACGAATTCCTCCAGCGTGCGCGGACGCATGCGCGCTGCGAGCGGGGCTTCGGTCTTCATGCGCTCCTGCATGGCATGGTCGAAGAGGTCGGTCATGGGCTGATTATACTGCGGGTAAGGAAGAAGGGCTGTAAGGCACAGCCCTTCTTGAAAATGGGTTTCGAGGCTGATTAGCTCTGGGCCTGGGTCTGCTGTTTTGGCTGCGGCCGTATGTTGACCAGTTTCTTGAGGATGTCAAACCAGAAGGGTGCGCCCTGCATGGCCGCCCCGCCGCTGATGACGAGTCCGAGCAATTTGACCAGCCAGCCCCAGATGTCGTTCGCCTTCGGTACGTTGGTCAACAGGCGGCATTCGCCCGCGGACTTGAACGCAAAGCGGCCTTCGCTGGTAATGAACGAATTGCAGGCTGCGGCGTCTTCCGCCGGGACGGACGTCCAGCCCACCGGCAGGGCCAGCGCTTCGAGGTATTCGGATGTTTCGCCGAGGGTGGGCGTGTTGACGCCCGGCTGGGACGCACTAGCCTGCGCCACAATCGTGTCGCGCAGGGTCGGCTCCCTCCAAAGCGCGTTGGCGATGTTGATCGTGTCCACGTTGAAGAGAAGAGCCAGGGCAATACCGATGCCTAGAGCCCATTTTTTCGCGTTCTCCTTGTACCAGCTGGAGGACTGATTCATCACCTTGTCGAACCAGTTTTCCACGTTCTTGCGGTACTCTTGGGCCTTCTGGCCGATATCCTGGAAGGTCTCGCCGAGGCCGAAGGAGACCGCGCCGCTGTCGGTGGGCTGGCCCATGCCGGGGAAGAGGCGATCCATGGTGCGCGCCAGTTCAGGATTGACGCTCTTCTTGGCGGAATCCACTTCGGCGGCCATCACGTCGAAGGACATGGCACCCGGGGCGGGAGACGGCGCGTCGGCGGGTTTGCCGGCGTTCATCAAGACCTCGAACGCGACCTGCCCAAAGACCTCGTTGGGGATGTAATCGGGCTTCTTGATGAGTTTGCCGTTCTTGTCAAATTTGCACAGTTCCTTGATGAATGGGTGATCGTAGAATTGGTCCACCAATGGCTTTTCGTTGCGGAACATATCCAGGATGGCTTGTTCCAGAGACTTGGAGCGCCAACTGAAGAGTTGGCTGACCCAGTCCTGCACCTGCATGGTTCCAATGCTGAGCACCAGCCAGGCGAAGACCAGTCCGATGGCGACTTCGAGGATGGCATCAAGTTGCATGAGTTCCTCCTTTGGTTGGTTATACCAAGTATAGAGGCGATTAGGCTTCGGCGCAAGCGGGAGTTTATTTTAGAGGTCCGCGGAGATTTTTTCATCTGTGCAATTCCACTTGTGCGCGGTTGTGCGCCTGGTTGACGAGGAAGATTCCAATCAATGCAATCAGACCTCCAATCAATTGAGTTTGCGCGGGGACTTCGCCCAACAGGGGAATCGCAAGGATAGCGGTTACCACGGGCTGACCGATCATGGAGGGAGATACGACCGCGGCGGGCAGGTGTCCCAGCGCGTAGGAGATGGACAGATAGCCAATGATCTGGGAAACGAGCGCGGTCGCGGCGAAGATCAGCCAACTCTGCGGCGGATAGTTCGTCAGTGGATTGCCGAGGGCGAGGTTCACGCCCAGCAGGCCGGACGCCGCGGTGAGACTCACGATCCACCAATGGCTGAACGCGTCCACCCGCTCACGGCCGCGTTGTGTCACCAGCATATACGATGCGTAGAAGATTCCTGCCCCGCAGGCCATCAAATCGCCTAGGCCGAGGCGCGGGTGCAGGAGAAAATCACCGCCGAGGATGAGAGTTGCGCCGGCCAGCGCGAGCCCCAGACCCAGCCAGAAGTCCCGCCTGAGGCGCTCGCGGAAGATCATCCACGCGCCGATTGCGACCCACAGCGGCGCGGTGTTGCCCAGCAGGGTCGCGTTGGATGCGGTCGTGAAAAGCACCGAGGTATTCCACAACGCCAAATCGCCCGCGGTGAAAAGCCCGCCCAGTATTGGAAAGATCAAGTCCGCGCGGCGGATGGGTTGTTTGTGTGCGCGATTTACGAAAAATGGAAATGTAATTAATGCGGCGATGCCCAGCCGATACAAGCCGGTTATCGGGCCGGGCGCGCCCGCCCAGCGCACGAACATGGCCGACAGGCTCAAAGAGAGGATGCCCGTTGCCAATGCCGGGTACGCCAGTGCGCTGGATTTTTTGTTTGGTCCGGGGGAAGCCATGCGGGCGATTGTATCACGCCGCCTGGCGAAGGAGATTGCTGAACAGTACGGGCAACTCGGACAACGTGCGGATTCTCGCGTCCGGCCGGACCTCAGGCCGGGCCAGCGGTTTCATGACGCGGCGCGTGATCCAGATGCTGTACAGCCCCGCCGCCTTCGCGCCCTGGATGTCTGCTTCGAGGCTGTCGCCGACCATGGCGACCTCCTGCGCGGGGATGCCCCAGTGTGTCAGCGCCAACTCAAAGATACGCGGATGAGGCTTGCGATATGAACACGCGGCGGAAGTCAGGATGAAGTCGAAGTACGGCTCGATGCCGAAACGATTGACGAGTTGAAACACGTCCTGATTGTCGCCCGCGTTCGAGACCACGCCGAGGCGATAGCCGCCTGCCTCGAGCGTGCGCAGGGCGAGCATTGCGTCTTCTTCCAGGATCCAGTTTGGCTGGGTGTGAGAGTACATTGCGTCCAGCGCGCGGCGGATGGGAGCGTCAGGAACATCCGGGTGACCGGACGCGGCCAGAAGTCCGCGAATGACCGCGAGGTAAGTCTTCTCGAACAGGTCCACGTCACGCTGGGTGAAGTAATGTTCGAGGTGATATTTCAAATCCCTTTGGATGGTATCCCGATTCAGGTTAAAGCCTTGCTCGCACAGAGAATTGGCAAGGGCCGCATAAGCGCGCTCCATGATGGGCGGCCACGGATGGCGCGGATACATGAGCGTGCCGCCCAGGTCGAAGATGACTGCGCGGAGAATACGCAAGGGCATGGCCTCAATCTACTGCGGGCGCGTGTGTCGGTAAAGGGGAAAGAAGTTCTACTCGAACCTGCGGTTGTGCGTGCAGGCCCAGACCAATATTGTGCCGACCAGCAACGCGGGCAGGACAATCAGTCCCGCCTCCGGGCCAAACGCACCGCCGGTCCAAAATTCGGGGCCGGTGACCGTGATGTGCATCGAATGGAACGTGTTCAGTCCGCTGACCGGGAATCCAAAGACCGGGCCCTCGAAGAAATTCCAGCCGATGTGCAAACCGATGGACAGCCACAATTGCCCGGTGCGCAGATAGGCATAAGCCATGAACAACCCGGCGAGGAAGATGCCTGCTGCCGAAATCCAGGTGGCGTTTGGGTTGCCGATATGGAGCAGGCCGAAAATCAAGGAAGAGAGTATTACGCCCCAGAATCGGTTGGTGCCGCTGGCGATGGTCTGTAGATGGTATCCGCGGCTGAGCAGTTCCTCGTTCCAGCCGACGAGGATGAAGAACAAGAACATGCCTGCCATGTTGACCGCGACAGTGCCAGGATTTTCTACGTCCCACGCGAAGCCTTCGAATGTCAGCCAGCCCAACGACCATTCGAGCCAGTAGATCATGCCCATCATCACAAGTGGAATGGCTGTGCCGACCGTCAAATCGATGAGGGCTATGCGGTCCCATTTCAGGCCGAGGCTGGAGATGGAACGACGGTCGAGGAAGATGCGGGCAAGGAGGATCGAGCCGGTCACCGCCAGTAGTTCGGCGGCCTGGAGGACGATTAGAAAACCTCGATCAGTGGTGGTAAAGAGTGTCAGAAGCCCGAGCGGGATGGCGAGAACCAGGATGAGGCCGAAAAGCAGAAGCGTCTGTGCCAGCAGGCGCCAGCCGGCGCGCAAACGCGGCTCATCAGGTGAGAGGAGAATCTTTGCCAGAATGGACCGTTCTCGAACGGGCGGATCGGTTTCCACCTAGTTGCCCGCTTTCGGGACGATCAACCAGAGTAGCAGGTACACGGCGATGCCGGGCACGCCGCCGGGAATCAATGCGATGAGAGAGGCCAGGCGGAACCAGAAGACGCTCACGCCAAAGAACTCGGCCAGGCCGCCGCACACGCCCGCGATCATGCAGTTGTGTCGCGAGCGGCGTAATGGATTTCGTTGTGAATTCATTTTATTTCTCCGAATGGATGATTATTCAATCCAATCTACGTGGCCGCCGACGTTTGGTTGTGGCCATGCGAGATCGTAATAAAGAGAGATTGTATTTCATTCACTGACCGCATATAATTCAGATACATTTTATCGGTTGCCGGAAGGAGAATACCATGTCCATATTGGTTACCATGCGCGTCAAGGTCAAGGACTTTGAAGGGGTCAGAAAAGCGGTTGCGAAACACAACGCCCATATGAAGGCCGCGGGCTGTCATTGGAGCAAGGTCTACCGCGCCGAGAAGGACCCGAACGATGTGCTCTTCCTGATGGAATGGGAGAGTCACGCCGCGTTCGAAAAATCGGGCGACAGCGGCGTCGCCGACGATTTCAATGCCCTGGTTGACCCGCTCGGTGACTGGGAGGACGTCGTCTGGCAGCTTTCGGACGCCGAGCAGATCTAACCCGTGCCCTTCAAGTAAATACCGGTCGGATCCAATTCCTCGCGCAGGATTTTTAGTTCGCGCTCGGTGAGGAGTTCGGTCGTGCGCATCTGCGCGGCGGTCTTCAAGTCCCAGCCCGTGTTTTCCTTTGCCTGTTCCACGGTCTTGCCGGGATGCAGGGCGGTCAAGACCAATTCGCCGGTCTCGTCGGGTTCGAGCATGCCCAGGTCAGTGACCACGGCCTGCATCCCGCCGCCGCGCAGGCCGATGCGCTTGCGCTCGCCGCGTCCGTCCAGTTCGCCGACCGAGGTGCGGAAGTCGCATTTCTCCGGGAAGCGGCGTTTCTGGTGAGGCGTCATAATGTAACAGCGGTTAGCCCAGGCCGCGATCTCCTGCGAGCCGCCGGAGCCGGGCAGTCGCACCTTCGGATGTGCGTAATCGCCGATCACGGTGGCGTTGATGTTGCCGTATTTATCAATTTGCGCGCCGCCCATGAAGCCCACGTCCACGTTGCCGCGCTGGAGATACAGCGTGAAAATATCATACATACTGCACACCGAAAGCGCACCGCTGACGAGCGTCGGGTCGCCGATGGAAAGCGGCAGGCGCGCCGGCTCCGCGCCGATCACGCCCGCTTCGTAGATCATGGTCAGGTTGGGGGCATGTGTGCGCTTCGCCAGGTTGCAAGCCAGGTTGGGCTGACCCACGCCGACGAACACAACGTCACCGTCGCGCAGCAGCCGCGCGGCGTTGACAATCATCAGTTCGGCAGACGAATATTCGCTCATGGAATCTCCTTCAAGAACGACAGGACAATATTCGCAACTTCCTGCGGACGTTCCAGCGGCAGGAGGTGAGTGGACCGTTCCACCGTTTCCACCCGCGCCGCGGGCTGTTTCCTTTTCACGAGGTCGGCCGCGGACGCCCAAAAGGTGTCCGTTTCCGCGCCGCGGACGAAGAGGGCCGGCATGCGCAGGGGCTTCAGTCCGCGCCAGAGTTCCAAATCGCGCCAGATGCCGGTGTAGTAGATGCGCGCTTCCCACTCCGGCGAGTAGGCCAGTTCGTAGCCGCCGTCCGCGCGCGGGCGGAGGATCCCCTCGATGTAGGCGCGCAGGCTCTCGTCCGAGAAGAAGCGGAAGACTTCGCGGCGGCGATAGGCGCGGAAGACCTGATCCAGATCGTCGAATTGACGGCGTCGTTTCAGCGTCCCGCGGATGAGCGGATGTGTTTGGTAGCCCAGTCCCAGCGCGCGGACGATGTTCCAGGCGATGATCCTGCGCGGCGGGAAGAGAACGGGGTCCATCAAAACGATGGCGCGAAATCGCTCGGGATGTTTCAGCGCGGCGCGCAGGATGGTGATCGCGCCCAGTGAATGTCCGACCGCAAGCACGCGGTCCGCATTCTGCTGATCGAGGAATTGCAGGAAGTCTTCTGCAAGTGGATTCCAGTCGCGCAGGCCGTCGGGGCTTTGTCCCGGCCAGAGTGGGCGCAGTTGCATGGCGCATACATGATAGCCGGTGAATCGCTGAAGGAAAGGCTTATAACACGCAGACGGATAGCCATTGGCGTGGAGGAAGTAGAGCGGAGTGCCGCGGTCGCCGTAGGTAGTGAAGGGGATAGGGGATGGAGCAAGGGGCAAGGGGCTATTCCCTAGTACTTCCCGTAATTGATCGGCGCGCTCATGCGCCGCGCGATCTTCAATCGCTTGTGCGTCTTCGCGCCGAGTTTCTTCCAGTATGCCTCGCGGTCTTTCACGCCGTAGACCCATTCATCCAGATATTGCTTTACGGAATCGGGCGATTCGCTGATCTTGTCCCATTGCAGGTAGAACTCATTGTCACGGTCATAGTAACCCTGCGCATAGGACGGATGGCAGGCAAACGGTACGTGGCACACCGCGCTGACGATGATGGACGGAATCATCGTGCGATTTGGGTCGGAGCGGATGACTTCGGGCTCGACGATCTCCTCGGCGGTGAGGATGACTTTCTTCGCGGCAAACGCGGCCTCCTTCTGCTCGCCGATGATGCCCCACAAATGCGCATTGCCCTCCGCGTCCGCGCGCTGGACGTGGACGATGGCCACGTCCGGGTGAAGCGCGGGGACAACGATCACGTCCGGGCCGCCGTACGGATCGGGAATCCGCTTGATGTTTGGGTTGGCGCGTTCGAGGTCGTGCGCGCCGGTCTGGTTCATGGGCAGGAAGGGCAGGCCCGAGGCCCCGGCCTGCAGGCGCGTGATCATGCCGAAGTGGGAGTATTCCTCCCATTCGATCTGTCCCTTTTCGAGCGCGGCGCGCACGATGCGCAGACTGCCCACGCCGGGATTGCCCATGTACGAAAAGATGACCTTGCGCGCGCAGCCCGCCGCGACCATCTGGTCGTAGATCAGGTCCGGGGTGGCGCGCGCAAGCGTGAGGTCCCGTTTGCGCTGGCGGATGATTTCGTGCCCGGCCGCGAAGGGGATCAAATGCGTGAACCCGGCCGCATAGACCAGGTCGCCGTCGTTCACGAATTTGGAAATGGCCTCGGAGAGAGGGATTCGTTTGGTCATATTATTTCTTCGGTTTTTGTTTGGCCGCTTCTTTCCGTTTCTGTTGTTCCTCGCGCATATTCCTCAGCCAGGAAAACCGCCCGCTTGCAGAAGGCGCCGCGCCGCGGCGGCGGAAGAGCACGCCGGTGGTGAGCAGAATGATGGCGACGAACAGGTAGTCGAAGACGGGCTGGGCGGCCGACTCGGTGGCGGCGAACATGATCACGAAGACGACGCCGACCAGCAAAAAGAATGTCCCGATGCGGGCGATAAAATCACTCATGCGTTTGAGCCCTCACCCCTTACCCCTCTCCCAGCGGGAGAGGGGCCGGGGGTGAGGGAAAAAGCCCCTTCCCCGATTTCAGGGAAGGGGCCTGGGCGCTTACTTGATGCGCGTGCGGATCTGCTCGTGCATGTAGAGCGGGACGTAATAGTGCCCGCCGGCGTTCTTGCCGCTGGAGCCGGAGCCTTTCCAGCCGCCGAACGGCTGGAAGCCCGGCCACGCGCCGGTGGTGGCGCCCTGCGGACGGTTGGCGTAGGTCACGCCGGCCTGGATGTTATCGAAGAACCATTCCACTTCCTCATCCGAGCCGTAGAAGCCAGCGGTGAGCCCGTAGTTGACGCTGTTGGCGATGGTCATGGCTTCGTCGAGGTTCTTGACCTTGCCGATGGTGGTGATGGGCAGGAACATCTCATACTGCCACAGACGGTGCGAGAACGGGACATCCGTGACGAACGTCGGGGCGCAGAAGTAGCCCTTGTCGTACATGCCGCCGCTCATTACTTTGCCGCCGGTCAGGAATTTGCCGGCCTGGCTGAGTTCCTCGGTGAAGTTCTTGAAGTCCTGATACGAGGAGGCGTTGATGACGGGGCCGAGATAAGTGGCGCGTTCGGTTGGGTCGCCGATGACCAGTTTCTCGGTCAGGTCCTTGAGGCGGCCGAGCAGGTCGTCGTAGACGGGCTCCTCGACGATCACGCGCGAGGCCGCCGAGCATTTCTGTCCCTGCAGACCGAAGGCCGAGCGGACGATTCCGATGGCGGCGCGTTCGAGGTCCGCGTGACGCGAGACGATGGCGGGATTCTTGCCGCCGAGCTCGAGGATGACCGGGCGCACGTACTTGCCTTTGGCAAAGTCCTGGTACATCTTCATGCCCACGTCGAACGAGCCGGTAAAGGTGGCGCCGTCCACTTCGGGGCTGTCCACCAGTGCCTGTCCGAGCGTGCGGCCCGGGCCGGTGACGAAGTTCACCACGCCGTCGGGCAGGCCGGCATCGCGGAAGCAATCGGCCAGCAGGCGCACGATCCAGGGCGTGTCGGTGGCGGGCTTGATAACGATACAGTTGCCGGCCGCGAGTGCCGCGCCGGACGGGCCGCCGGTCAACGCGAAGGGGAAGTTGAATGGAGAAACCACCAGCCACACACCGTAGGGCCGCAACACGGAAATGTTCGTGGCTTCGTAGCCCACCAGCGGATCCTTGCCCATCTCCACAATGTAGCCGTTATTTTTCTCCATCTGGTAGCAGGAATAATAGATCAGGTCGGCGGTTTCCTGCACATCGCCCAGCGCTTCCATGCGGTTCTTGCCCACCTCCAGCGACATGGCCGCGCCCAGTTCGAAGATACGCTCTTCGATCAAAGAAGCCGCCTTGCGCAGGAGTTCCACGCGCTTCTGCCACGGGGTATGGCTCCAGCCGGGGAAGGCCTTGCGGGCGGCTTCCATCGCCATCTGGGCGTGTTTCTCGTTGCCTTTCTGCATCACGGCCAGCACCCAGTCCGTGTTGATCGGCGAATGGTCCTCGAATTTTTCGTCGGCCTTCACGTCCTTACCGTTGATGATCATGGCATACTCTGTGCCGAGTTTCGCCTTGACCTTCACCAATGCTTCATCGTACTTGGTGTGCAGTTCCTCCGGCGGGTTGAACATGGTCGCGTATGTGAGTTTGAAATCAGCCATACCAAAGCCTCCTGGGGTAGTTTTGTAGTTTGGCAGTTTTGTAGTTCGGTAGTTGGACAGTTCGATGCGAGAATCACACTACCGAACTTCGTAACCATTGAACTAAGCAGAGTATAGCGTAGGACTTCACAATCGTCAAAGCGCGGCGTCTTGATTTTGACGTGACGATTCTCCCGCGTTTTTTTTTTCGGCGGATTATTAATTTCAACAGGTAACGCGCGGCCCTCCCAGCCCGTCAACGGATACAAATAGGAGAAACGATGAGAAAACGCCTCTTCTTGACCTTGAGTCTGGTGACCGTCCTTGCGGTCGCGGCCTGCGCCCCGGCGTCCACTCCGCCTCCCGCCGCGGCGACCCAGGCCGAAGTTCGCGCTGAGCCCAGTCGAAGCGTCCAAACCCCGACCGCCGCGTCCGTCACGTCCACGGGCGCGCCCGCCGTACCGACGCTCGCCGCGGCTCCGCTTCCCACCGAGATGCCGTTGCCCGCCGCCACCTCGCGCGGACCAGACCTCGAAGCCACCGACCCGACTACAGTCCATCTCGCCGCGGGGCAGTTGCAACTGGTGGAATTCTTCCGCTTCACCTGAGGTACCTGCCGCGCCCTGGCGCCCATGGTTCATGGGCTGGAAGCGAAATATTTCCCCCACATCAAATTCACCTACCTGGATGCCGATGATTCTCGTACGAAAGGCTTCCAGCGCGCGCTCGGTTTTTACTATCAGCCCGAACTGTACCTGCTGGATGCGAATGGGGAGGTGCTGAAGAAGTGGGTGGGTTACGTGACCCAGGAGCAATTGGAAGAGGTGTTCGTTCAGTATTTGGAGCAGTAGGCTGGTTCGGTTTCGCGCTGAACATCAAGCCAAGACCTCCGAGGTCTGCCGGACTTCGGAGGTCTTGGCGTTATTGATGTATAAGGTGGGGTCTGGTTACGGCGTGATAGTGATGGTGAACGACCAGAATGGCGACGACCACAGGCTGGGGCCGTTGGTTCCGTTGGCCTTGACGCGCCAGAAGAGGGGGAGGTTGGTTGGTAATGCAGTGGTGGGGGTATACGTGTTTGTCGTTACCGTTTTGTTCAGCACCAGCTGCGTGAAGGTATCGTTCTTCGAAACCTGCAGGGTGTAACCGGTCGCGCCCGGTACCGCGCTCCAGGTGAAAGTGGGCGTGGTATCGGAGACGGTTGAGGCGTCCATTGGTGTAAGCAGCGCGGGCGGGGTGAGCGCGGTGCGGAAGGTGCGCGAAGCGGACCAGTTGCCCATCTCACCCGCCAGGTTCACGGCGCGCACGCGCCAGTAGAACTTGGTGTTGGAGGCCAGGTCGGATGTCGGCGTGAAGGGAGAGGCAGACACGCTGGTCTCGTTCACCTCTGGACTGCTGAAATCGTTGTTGTTGTCCACTTGGACGATGAAGTGATCGAAAGGCGGACTGGTGGACGGCATGGACCAGGTGAACGTCGGTGTGTAATCGGTGGTCAGGGCGTTGTTGGCCGGGGCGGTCAGGGTGGGCGCGGCAGGCGGGTTGAGCGGCGTGTGGAAGGTGCGGTACGCGGACCAGGCCGAGGGTCCGTTGGTGCCCCTGGTCTGCACGCGCCAGTAGAGGGTCGCGTTCTTCGTCAGGTCAGTCGTGGGGAGGTAGGTGGATGCGGCCGGGTTGCCGGTGCGCAGGACGGGCTTGAAGTTCGGATTGTTGGCGATCTGGATGGTGTAGCCGGTGGCGCCGGGCACATCGGACCAGTCGAAGGGCGGACGCAGTTCGAGCAGGTTGGCCGCGTCGGCGGGCGCATTCAGGACGGGCGGCGTGAGTGCGGTGCGGAAGGTGCGGGAGGCCGACCAGGCGGAAGACTCGCCCGCGTCGTTGAGCGAGCGCACGCGCCAGTAGAACTTCGTGTTGGAGGCCAGGTCGGAGAGCGGCGTGAACTTTGAGTCGGTGATGTCTCCCGCGGCGGTCGAGCCGGTCGCTTCGGGAGAGGAGAAGTCGCTGTTGTTGTCAATCTGAACTTCATAGTGACCGAAGACCGTGCCGGAGGGGAGGGCGGAATCCTTCCAGTCCAGCGGGGGCGTGTAGTCGGTGGTGAGGGCGTTGTTGGCGGGTGCGGAGAGAACGGGCACGGAAGGCGGGTTGGCGGTGGTGAACTCCCAGACCTCGGAGTAGGCGCTGGGACCGTGACTGCCCGCGGCGGCGTTGGCCTTGACGCGCCAGAAGTAGTGAGTGTTGGGAAGCAGGTCGGCGGTATGGGTGTAGGAGAGAGCCGAGACGGTCTTGTTGATGGCTTTGGAGGCGAAGGTGTCGGTCGTGGAGACTTCGAGCACGTAGGAAGCGGCGCCGGGCACGCCCTCCCAGGTGAAGGGGGGATGTTTGTTGAGCAGCGCGCCGCTTGGACCGAGCAGGGTGGGCGGCAGGATGGCGGTGCGGAAGGTGCGCGAGGCAGACCAGGGTGAGTCGTCGCCGACGGCGTTGTAGGCGCGCACGCGCCAGTAGTATTTGGTGTTGGGGGCGAGATTGCTCACAGGTGTGAATTCGGAGAGGGTGATGTCGTTCTGATCGAGGACGGGACTGCTGAAGTCGCTGTTGTCGTCCACTTGCAGTTGGTAGTGGTCCAGGTCGGGGGTGGAATCTTTCCAGTCCAGGCGCGGAGTGTAGTCGGTGGTCAGGGCGTTGTTGGCCGGGAAGGACAGGACCGGGACGGAGGGGATGGCGGGACCGCTGTCTAAAACATACGAATCGATGACCGCGCCTGTGCGATTGATGAATTGGAACGTAATCTGCGCCTCGCTCGCGTCAACCAGCATTGCGCCGTAGTCTGCGTTGTATCGAAACTGACTGCCGGTCACCGGCGTGCCGAAGGAATAGATACTGCGGCCCCCCAGTCCGTTCACAAAATAAACGATCCCGTTGAGGAAGATGCGTTCGTAGGTGTGATCGTGTCCCGCTAGCACTGCGTCCGCGCCCCAGGCGGCATAGGGCCATTGCAGGGTCGTGTTTGAACCGTGTGCCCCGGACGAGTAAGGAGCATGATGCAGGTAGACCAGATTCCAGGGTGAGGTGGATGCCGCCAGCGCGTTTTGCAGCCAGGCGGCCTGCGTGGAAGTACTTGTATTTCCACTTGGCTCGTCGCTGTCACTGTCAACCACAAAGAAATGCACCGGGCCACGGATGAAATCATAATAACGCTCATTGCCGGGCAGGGTGAAATAATCGAGATAAGGTTGTGCGTTGGGGGTGTTCCAGTCGTGATTGCCCAATGAAGGGAAGAAGCGATTCGTCGCGGCCCCCGCGCCGTACGAGCCCGTGTATGGAAATATGAATTCGTGATAATACTGGCCGATGTTCTGGTCTATGGTTGCGGCACTTCCGTCAGGATAGTTGTTGTCGCCGGTGGTGATGATGAAATCCGGGTTCCAGCCTTTGACGAGGTTGGCAACATCCAGTTCGTCCGACCCCGATTCGCCGTAATCGCCGATCACTGCAAAATGGATTGACTCTGACGCGCTTGGCGGAGGGGACATGCCCAGGACTCCCGCGAACAGGATCACGATCAGGCCAGAATATACCCACAGCATCCTAAGCGGATTATGCCAGTTCATTTGTCCTCGTCATTTCGGTTTTGCCCGGTTGGTTCACGTCATTGTAGCAAACAAGTCTCTTTTTCACAATGTAAACTTCTCTCGGTGCACGGGTTTGCGGGAAAGTGTCAGGGCGCATGCCCGGAAGCCCTCAAACCAAGAGTGCCTCTGGGTTGTTTGGCGCACTTTACGGTATGATCGTGAAAGTCCAGGTCGGGGAAGACCACAGGCTGGGGCCGTTGGTTCCGTTGGCCTTGACGTGCCAGAAGAGGGGGAGGTTGGCGGGCAGGGTCGTGGTGGGCGTGTAGGAGGCGGTCGTTGAGGTCTTGTGCAAGACCAGTTGCGTGAAGGTGTCGTTCTTCGAAACTTGCAGGGTGTAGTTCGTCGCGCCCGGTACCGCGCTCCACGTGAAGGTAGGCGTGGTATCGGGGGGCGTGCCTCCATTCGCGGGGCCGGTCAACGTGGGTGCGGTGCCGCTGGAGAAGCGCGTTTCACCCTCGCGAAGCACCCCCGCAGCGAAGCGAAGGGGGCAGGCTTTGTATCTCAACTCGGCGATCTTGCTTCCGCTGGAGTTCAAGGTGAGACTCGTGCTTCCCGGATGATCGGAGAGCATATAATAAAGTGTACCACCTTCGCACATGGCGATACGAGTCGCTCCGGCTAAACTTGCACTGAGCGCAGTCGAAGTGTAATACTTGGTGACCACGCCGTTGTCCACCTGGTAGTGCGCGCCTGCTTGGGAGACTTGGCGGTCATCTCTCGGTGGGGCCGCTTCGTGAAGTCCCGCGCCGAGCAAGCCTGTCTTCGATGTTATGATGGGCGACCATTAGGGATTACCAATTATCTTCCCTATTAGTGACATCATAATCAATACAACAGGGAACCAGAACGCAATCATGATTAATAAGCCTTGCAAGATTGCCAAGATACCCTTTACTGATATCAGCCCAGGCGCTTCTTTCCGCAATACCATTGGGAGGCCAGTAAACCCTAGAGACACCAACGTGAGCATAAGTAGAAATACTTCCAACGTATTACCGGAATAGTGCCCAGATGGTACGATTAAATATGCCAGAAGAGGGAATAGACTAATTGCGCCTGGAAGCAAAATCAATTGGGATGTTTTCATTCCCGAAATCAATCTTTTAAGGTCTTTCAACATTCTGTCTCCATTCCATCAAAGGATTACGGGATATATTGCTCTATCATTGGAAAAATGGTTGATTGATTTAAACCATCCGCTAGATACGACCCTGTTGCATTCGCCAATAGATACGCTCCTCCCATGATGATAATGTCAGCAGGGCCAGTTACGGTGCCTTCGACCCCGTCGAGGCCTGCGACAAAAGCTGAATACACTGAAATAAGCTGACCTTCACCCGCGACGACAGATGCCCGTGCGGAATTTTCACAGATGAATATCGATGGATCATCCATGTCCGCCACGAATGACTTTGTAAAGTCAATTGCAACGCCGATAGGGGTTGGAACATGCCACCAGTTCATATTATCCCCTAGATCAAGTCCACCGGAAAGCAAATCCATACCATCTCCTGAGATTGTTTCCTTCACCCACTCCAGACCCGAACTCAGTGCAGCCCTGGCAAGTTCCGCTAGATCAATACAAGATGATGGGTTTCCCCACACTGGACCAACACAAAACGTTGGGGTTGGAGGAGGCGGAGGAGGTGTATCTGCTTCCTCCGTCAGCCAGGCCTCCTCCATCTTCGTCATGCGGATCTGGCAGCGATAATCGCTCAAACCATCGCATGGACTATGCCCCGA
>DAOTXP010000182.1:0-9782 GCA_034435275.1 Anaerolineales bacterium
CCTCCAATTTATCTTTCCTCAAATCATCTATCTGGGGGATAAGAACAACAGCCTCATTCGAGACGGACAACTCTGGCGCCTGATTACACCCGTTCTTTTACACGGCCCGGTCTGGCACATTGGCTTCAACATGTACGCGCTGTTCTCGCTCGGCTCCGGCCTGGAACGGCGCTTCGGGCATGTGCGATTCCTGCTGCTCTATCTGCTGGCAGGGTTTGCCGGGAACGTGCTATCCTTCCTGATCACTTCCGGGAATTCCATCGGCGCTTCGACTTCGATCTTCGGCCTGATCGCGGCAGAGGGGGTTTTCCTCTACCAGAATCGAAAGTTGTTTGGCGAGGAGGCGCGGCAGGCGATTGGGAATGTCGTTTCGGTGGCGGCCATCAACCTGTTCATTGGCTTTTCCAGCGGCGGCTACATTGACAACTGGGGGCACATCGGCGGCCTGCTGGGCGGGTTGATCTTCACCTGGTTCGGCGGTCCGCTTTGGGAGGTGGAGGGTATCTATCCCCTGCTCCGCCTCGTGGACCGGCGCGGCAACTCTGACCTGTTGTTGGGCGCGGGAATGGTATTGCTGCTTTTCGGGGGACTGGCCGTGTTGGGATTGATTGCGCCAATCATTCGTTAGGATAATTTCTCGTTTCACACAGAACGTCCCGAAGGTTTCAAAACCATCGGGACGTTGCACAATTTCATCGTTTCGTCAGATCAACTCACGTGCGCCAGCCGCGGGTCGAGCGCGTCGCGCAGGCCGTCGCCGAGCAGGTTGAAGGAGAGCACCGTCAGCATGATGGCGAGGCCGGGAAAGAACACCAGATGCGGCGCAGTGAAAACCTGGTTGCGTTCCGCTCCAAGCATGGAGCCCCATTCGGGCATGGGCGGCTGTGCACCCAGGCCAAGGAATGAAAGCGCGGCCGCATCCAGAATGGCGGTGGCGATACCCAGTGTGCCCTGCACGATGAGCGGAGTCAACGCGTTGGGCAGAATGCGCTTGAATAAAATCTGGAGGTTGGATCCGCCCAGGGCACGGGTGGCAGACACATAGTCCATCTCGCGGACCGAAAGGACCGAGGCGCGCACCACGCGCGCGTAGGCGGGAATCGAAACAATGCCAATCGCCAGGAGGGCGTTCGTCAGGCCGGGGCCGAGCACAGTCACGATGGCAATCGCCAACAAGAGCGAGGGAAATGCCAGCAAAACGTCCATGACGCGCATGATGGCGTTATCCAAGAAGCCGCCAAAGTATCCGCTGACCGCGCCCAACACCGTGCCGATAACAATGGCGAAGGTGACGGTGGAGAAACCGATCCACAGACTGATGCGCGAGCCGTACAGCAGGCGGCTAAACTGGTCGCGTACATTGCCATCGATGCCGAGAATGTGTTGGGGTTGGTCTTCAGGGCAGCCAAACAGATGGATGCAGGGCGCGCTGCGGGCTTTGATGCGCTGAGGCGGATCGGCATCCAGCATGGACAGGGTTGGATCATACGGAGCGATCCAATGCGCGGTCAATGCGACCAGAACGAGCATCAACAGAATGAAGAGGCCGACCATGGCGGACCGTCGGCGGAAAAGACGCCGCCAGGTGATCTGCCACAGGCTGACGGATTTGAGGGACAGGCCCTCGGCGTCCAGAACAGCGGCTTGGGTGTTCGCGTTTGTCATATCGGAGTCCTAATCGAGGCGGATACGAGGATCGAGGTATGCGTAGGAGATGTCAACGATCAAATTGAGGGCAACAAAGAAGATCGCAATCACCACCGTAAACGCTTGAACGATGCCATAGTCGCGGGCGGTGATGGCGTCGTATAGGATGCGTCCCACGCCGGAGAGACCAAACACCGTCTCAGTCAGCACCGCCCCGCCAAGCAGACTGCCAAGCGAGAGGCCGATGACCGTCACCAGCGGCAGAAGCGAATTCCGAAAGGCATGTTTCGAGATGACCACGTAGCGCGTAAGTCCCTTGGCGCGCGCCGTACGGATATAATCCTGACCGAGCACATCGAGCATGGCCGAACGCGCCATGCGGGCGATCAGCGCCATCGGGATGGTGCCGAGCGCCAGGGCGGGAAGGATCAGATGTTCTGTCGCGTCCTTCAGCAATTCCCAGTTGGCGCTGAGCAGCGCATTAAGAATATTCATGCGGCTGAGGAAGGCCGCCAATCCGGCCAGGAACCCGGCCTCCGGCAGCACGAGTCCCCAAACTTCATAAAATGGATCATCCGGCACGCCGGGGCTGATACGCCCGGAGGGCGGTAACCAGAAGGGAGTATCTTTCAGTAAAAGAGAGAAAACATAGGCCAGCATGAGTCCCAGCCAAAAGACCGGCATGGAGACACCAATATTCGCCCATACCATGGTGCTCACATCAATCCACGAGTTGTGCTTAACCGCCGAAATCACGCCGAGAGGAATTCCGACGAGCATGGCAATCAGTAAGGCCGAAAAGCTGAGTTCAACGGTGGTGGGAAGCCGTTCCGCCAGCAGGCGCGTGACTGGCAGGCTGTAACGGATGGACTCGCCAAAATCTCCACGGGCTATATCGCTCAGATAGATGCCAAACTGTATGAGAATGGGCTTGTCCAATCCTTTTTCCTGAATAAAGCGTTCACATATTGCCTGTGTGGCTTTTTCCCCCAGGATGGCACGGCACGGGTCGCCGGGGATCAGACGCGCCAGTGTAAAAGTAATAAATAATATTCCAAACAATACCGGGATAGCAGCCAGCACGCGGCGGATAATGTATTGAATCATCATGGGCAGCTTCTCACTTGTGAATACGGGATGGCGGAGGCCCCGCCATCCCGTATTGACGTACAGGGCGGAAGTGAACGATTAACCGCCGGGCTTCTTCATCAAGCCCCACAGGTAATCGTAGTACTCCCACAGGTTGGTGTTGCCGGCGTGGGTCGGCGAGGCAATATTGAGGCCCATGTTGAAAGTGGCCACAACATCCGTCGCATCGAAGTCCGAGCCGTCGTGGAACTTGACGCCCTGGCGCAGGGTGCAGGTCCAAACGGTCAGATCTTCGTTCGGGTCGCAGGATTCAGCCAGCAGGGGTTCGGTGGCTGTGCCGTTGATCGCGTACCCGTAGAGGGCTTCCATGACCTGGTCGCAGGCGCGCAGGGACTCGCCATCGGACTCGTCAGCGCAGAACATGCTGATGGGTTCGGCGTTCTGCATCCACACAAAGGTGTCGCGGCCGCCCGGGTCAGAGAAGGCGAACTGCTCATTGGTCAGCGGGCTGGCCTGCGGGGTGGTCACATCCGCTTTGTAAGCCGCGGCGGAGCCGCCGTGGGCCACCGGAATCATCGGAACGAACTCACGAATGGCATTGTTGGCTTGCACGTAGATGGGTTCGGCCTCAGCCGGGTCCGCAATCTGGGCACCCTGAACCAACAAATCGGTGTAGGTTGGGGACTGATTACCGAACTGTGGGTTGGCTGCGCCAAAGTGGAAGTCCAGGAAGTTGGTAATGTGCGGATAGTCCGCGCCCCAGCCGAGCAGATAGAAGCCATCGAGACTACCGGACGTGGATGCTTCAATGAAGGCACCCGATTCCATGACGACGATCTCGGCATCAATGTTCAGGTTTTCCTTCAACTGGGCCTGGATGTCCTGGGCCACGTTGCTGACCTGCGGCAGATAGCCGCGCACGACATCGCGATAGTACAACTTGGTCGAGAAGCCATCCGGGAAGCCGGCTTCGGCCAGCAGGGCCTTGGCCGCGTCGACATCGAAGTCGTACCAGGGATCACCCACGCAGCCGTTCGGAATGGCGCAGGGGGTGAAGTGCGAGGCAACTTCGGAGCCGGGCGGGTAGAAATTGTCCACGATGCGCTGGCGGTCAATGCCCATCGCAACAGCCTGGCGCACCTTGACGTCATCGAACGGCTCGAAGGTGTTGGTCATAGCGATGTAGAAGACATTCAGGGCCGGGCGGACCTGCAGGTGAAGATTGGGATTGTTCTGGACGGTCTCGAAGTCCTCAGGGCCGACATTGTCGATGCCGTCCACCGTGCCAGACTGGAGTTCCAGCAGGCGGGCGGCCGATTCGGACGACCAGCGATAGACCAGGGTCTCAGCCGCAGGCGGTTCGCCCCAGTAATCAGGATTGGCAACGAAGGTGATGCTCTCGCCGCGTTTCCATTCACTGACCATGTACGGGCCGGTTCCAACCGGGTGTTCGAGGCCTTCGCTGGTGCGGGCGCCATCTGCCGCAGTGGCTTCCAGCCATTCCGAGGGATAGATCGCGAACGGGCTGAAGGCGACCTTCGAGAGGAAGGCGGGATCGGGGCGGCACAACGTAAACGTCACGGTGTTCGCATCGGTCGCGACGACGGACTGGATCAGACCAGCGTAGTCGCCATTGCACTCTTCCGCCGGCACGGAGAGCGAAGTGCCGTCAAAGGTTGCGATCGGCACATCCGGGATGGGGGTGGGCTCAGGCGCGGCGGTGGGCGCCTCAGTGGCCGGGGCTTCGGTGTCCGGAGGCTCGGTCATGGGCGCTTCGGTGGTCTCGGCCGGGCCGCAGGCGGCGAGCATCAGGCTGGCCAGCACCAACACCGAGAGCAAAGCAAACAGTTTATTTTTCACGTTCTCTTCTCCTAGAGTTTTGGTAAATGGGGACGATTGGACGGGGGCAATGGAAAATCATCAGGACAGGGCACCTCCTTCGACATTGACGATGTTAACACGCCGCTAAATTATACAGCAAAATTAACGCACCGGAAGTGGAATGCCAAAGCCGTTCAAGCGGACCTCGGAGGGGTGGGCAGGCCACACGCCGGGGATCTTCGTCCCGCAGTTCGGACATGCTCCCTCACCCGTCAGACGGTATTCCATAATGACATACCCCATGCGCCGGATCAAGCGGTGATTGCAATTCGCGCAGAAGGTATCTTCGTAGTCGTTCACGCGGCCGGGCAGGTTGCCCGCGTAGACATAACGGAGTCCGGCCTCGCGTCCAATATCCGCGGCGCGCAGTAACGTGCGCGTGTCGGTGTTGTCGTGGTCGGTCATCTTGTAATCTTTGTGGAACGCGGTCACATGCCAGGGAATATCCGGCGAGACTCCCGCCAGGAAGCGCGCCGCGTCCCATAATTCCTCGTTGCTGTCGTTGAAATCGGGAATCACCAGCGTGACCACTTCCACCCAAAGACCGAGGTCGCGCGCCCGCTTGATTCCGTCGAGCGTGTTTTGAAGCACCCCGCCCAATTTGCGATAGTTCTTATCGGTCATGCATTTCAAGTCAACTTTGTAGGCATCCAGGTATGGACGGAGATATTCCATCACCTCGGGCGTATTATTACCATTCGAGACGTAGGCGCACTTGAACCCCGCGGCCTTCGCCTCTTTGAAGATTGCCGCCGCCCACTCGCTGGTGATCAACGGTTCGTTGTACGACGAGACCACCACCGACGCCTCCGCGCGCCGCGCCAGGTCCACCATCTGCCGCGGCGAGACGCGCCGTACCAGTTCAATCGCCGCGTTGGAATCCGGGTCGCGCATGGCCTGCGAGGTGAACCAATTCTGGCAGTAACCGCAGTGAAAATCGCAGCCCAGCATCCCAAAGGTCAGCGCATTCGAGCCGGGCAGAACGTGAAAGAATGGTTTCTTCTCAATGGGATCGGATTGCAGCGCAGCCACGTAGCCCCACGGCACACGCAACTCCCCTGCCTCGTTGAACCTCACCTGGCAGATGCCGCGCTTGCCGGGTCGGATCAGGCAGCGATGCCCGCAGGCAAAACAGCGCACCGAGCCATCCGCCAGTTTTTCGCAGAGTTCCCCCTTCGCAGTCAATTGGTCGAGCACATTTCCAATCGTATCCATCTCTCGTATAATACCACTATGTTGACCGTCGTCATTCAGGCCGGGGGACAGTCCACGCGCATGGGCGAGGACAAGGCCCTCAAGCCGTTTCTCGGACGTCCGCTCATCCAGCGCGTGGTGGATCGTCTCGCGCCCATCGCCGACGAACTAATCGTGACCACCAACCGCCCGGAGGATTACGCCTTCCTCGGGTGGCGCCTCGTCCCGGACCTCAAGCCGGGCCGCGGCGCCCTGGGCGGACTCTACACTGCCATCGCCTCCGCCAACGCGCCGGTGGTGGCGGTCGCGGCCTGCGACATGCCCTTCGCCAGCGCGTCCCTGCTTGAAACGGCGGCCCGGTTGCTGGTCGAGGAAGAAGCGGATATTGTCATCCCTCGCGTAACACTCCCGTCGGAGCCGGGGAGAAAAGCCGCCGAGGGTTACGAACCCCTGCACGCCGTCTATCGCCGCACCGCCTGCCTGCCCGCGATCGAGTCGGCCATCGCGGCCGACCAGTGGAAAGTCATCGCCTGGTTCCCGCAGGTGAAAGTGCGGGAACTGACAGCGGATGAAATCACGCGCCTCGATCCGTCCGGCCGGGCCTTTTGGAACGTCAACACCCCGGAGGAATTTGCCGAGGCCGAGCGGCTCGCCCAACGATCCGGCTAGCGACTATCGGACAATCAATACCGGGCACGGCGCGTGAGCAAGTACCTTGTGGCTGGTACTGCCCAATACAGCGCCGGCAATGCGCCCCAGCCCGCGCGACCCGATGACGATCACATCGCTTTCACGCGTCGTGGCCACATCAATGATGGCCTCGGCCGCAGAGCCCTCGATCAGTTCAGTGTGCACTTCACCGGGCACATCGCCAACAGCCTCCTGCGCGGCCTGTAGGATGGCCTGGGCCTCCTTCATACGCGCGTCAATGATGTGCTGTAAGTTCGGCTCACCCAGATAGGGAGGGATGCGGTCAAAAGCAACCACGATGCGCAGTCCGTCGGAATTCATGGCCCGCGCAAGGTCGCCAGCCATGCGGGCGGCGTGCAGGGCATGCTCCGAACCATCCACTGCAAGCAGAATCTTTTTGAACATCGAGCCTCCTTTCCGTGGGGTACAATCCAAGTATACAATCAGAATGTTTGATTTACATTAAGGAGTCGTGCATGTCCCTCAACCCGCAAGCCGTTCGTCAGCAGTTCCCCTCGCTCGACCGCCCAGCCGTTTTCTTCGACAATCCCGGCGGGACGCAGATCGCGCGTCACAGCCTGGATCGGATCAATCGGTATCTGCTGGAATGCAACGCAAATCACGAGGGCGCCTTCGAGACCAGCCGCAAATCGGACGCCATCCTGCATGAGGCACATACAGCCATGGCCGATTTTTTGAACGTCTCCTCCCCGGACGAGATCGTGTTCGGCAACAACATGACGACGCTCACCCTGCACATCAGCCGTTCGCTGGCGCGGACGCTCGGTCCCGGCGATGAGATCGTGGTCACGCGCCTCGACCACGACGCCAACATTTCGCCCTGGCTGCTGGTCGCCGAGGATAAAGGCTGCAAGGTCACATGGATTGACTTCGATGTCGAGGACTGTACCCTCCGTTTAGAGGAGTTTGAAAAAGCGCTGGAACGCAAGCCGAAAATCGTGGCCTTCGGTTACGCCTCGAACGCCACCGGAAGCATCAATCCGGTGCGAAAGGTCACGCAGATGGCAAAGTCCGCGGGCGCGCTGGTTTACATCGACGCGGTGCAATACGCTCCTCACGGGCCGATTGACGTGCAGGCGGTCGGCTGTGACTTCCTGGTCTGTTCCGCCTATAAGTTTTTCGGTCCGCACGCCGGCGCGTTGTACGGACGTTATGAATTGCTGGATGAATTGAAAGCCTACAAAGTCCGCCCGGCCAGTGACCTGCCGCCCGGCAAATTCGAGACCGGCACGCAGAATCACGAGGGCATTGCCGGGGTGCTGGGAGCGATAGAGTACTTCGAGTGGCTGGGAGACCAGTACACCGGCACCCAGGCCGACGGTCTGCGTGAGAACGGATTCACCGGCCGCCGTCTGACTTTGAAGCAGGCGATGAACATGGTCCGCGCCCATGAATTCGAACTCAGCCGCGCCCTGATCGAGGCAATCGAGTCCGTACCGGGAACACGCATCTACGGCATCACGGACCGCAAGCGGCTTGACGAACGCGTGCCGACCGTCTCGTTCACGCTGGCCGGGAAACATCCGAAGGTTGTGGCTGAAGAGCTGGGGGAGGCCGGCATCTACGTTTGGGATGGGAATTATTACGCGCTGGCCGTCACTGAACGGCTCGGCATCGAGTCACGGGGCGGCATGGTGCGCGTCGGCGCGGTGCACTACAACACGCTGGAGGAAGTGGATCGCTTTGCCGAAACGCTGAAGAAAATCGCCGCGAGTTGACTCCTCAGGCGTCCGAATTGCTCTCCGCCCGGAAATTAAAATGGCAAACGCCTGGGTGAGGGGGGCACCCAAGCGTTTGCCGCTGTTATATTACTACATCTTTTTCCAAAATACAAGGCTTTAAAGATTAGTATTTTGTTAAGTCCTCCGTTACAATACTGCCAGTGAGGAAAGATGTTCGCATGGATTTGTCAATTCATTCCCTTTCTATGTAACGCCAGCGTGGCCCTCATTGCGAGGTCGCTGTTTCTCATCTTTGTAATCATCGTCGCATCGCTTGTGCTGGGCCGCCTCATATACGATATCATCAAACATCGTCAGAATCAATGAACGAAAAAGCTCCCTTGCGGGAGCAATAATAAATGGAATGCCCCAGGCGGGAATCGAACCCACATCAGAGCCTTAGGAGTGCCCTGTTCTGTCCATTGAACTACCGGGGCGCGGGGGAAATTATAGCATGGACTTTCGAACCGCAAAGCAACGAAAAGCGCGTCTAAGAATTCGGCTCCTTCGGCGGGATGACCGTCTCGGCCTCCAGCACGCGGCGTACCTGCGACATCCCCTCCGGCGGGCCGACGATTCCCTTCTCCTCCAGCACATCCACGAGACGGGCGGCGCGCGTATAGCCGATGCGCAGTTTACGTTGAAGCATCGAGACCGAGCACTTGCCCTCGCGGCGGATGATGTCTGTCGCATCTTTGAGGAGCGGGTCTTCATTCGACGCCGGGACCATATCCTCCCAGAGCGGGGCCTGTTTGAGCGGCACGCCCGCCGCTGGCGCATCCACCGGGCCGCCAGGCACGGCATACGCGCTGGTCTGTCCGCTTTGCATCTTCCAGTATTCGACCAAACCATGGATTTCGTGATCGGACACGAACACGCCCTGCAAACGGACTGGAGTGGGAGATTCGGGCGCTTGGTAGAGCATGTCGCCACGGCCGAGCAGGCGTTCCGCACCGGGCTGATCGAGGATCACGCGACTGTCCACGCCGGAGGCGACGGCAAAGGCGATGCGCGCCGGGAAGTTGGCTTTGATCAGGCCGGTGACCACATCAACTGAGGGACGCTGGGTGGAAATCACCAGGTGGATGCCGGTGGCGCGCGCCAGCTGCGCCAGCCGCGTCAGTGTGCGTTCGGTTTCTTCCGGCGCCAGCATCATCAGGTCCGCCAGTTCGTCAATAATCACCACCAGGAATGGCAGCCGGTTTTCCGGATGTTCGACTTGCCGGGCGTTGTATTCATGGATATTGCGGCAGCCGGCTTCGGCCAGCTTGCGGTAGCGCAGGTCCATTTCGCGCGCCACCCATTGCAGGACGGCTGTCACCCGCTCCAGCTCTACCACGACCGGCGCCAGCAGGTGGGGAATGCCGTTGTAGCCGGTCAGTTCGACCCGCTTGGGGTCTACCATGATCAGGCGCAGATCGGCGGGGGTATTGTGCAGGAGCAGGCAGGTGATCAGGGAGTTGACGCAGACCGATTTGCCTGTGCCGGTGGCGCCGGCGATCAGCAAGTGCGGCATGGCTGCCAGATCGGCGGCCACTG
>DAOTXP010000183.1:0-12420 GCA_034435275.1 Anaerolineales bacterium
AGACTGGCACGTGACTTCGAGAGAACACCGGAGACCTTTCGCAGTCTTCACTTTCTGGCTTTTGCCATCCTGATGCTACAGAATTTTGTCAAAACCATTGCTCAGGTTCTATGAAAGTGCATAACAGGTTCTAAGCCTTTACCGCGAAGGCGGAAAGGGCGCGAAGGGGAATAACTTCGCGCAGTTAAAAAATCTTCGTGGTCTTCCTTTCTTCACGGTGAATCATCTTCGATCATGAATCTATATTTCGAACTCTTCTGGACCTTTCTCAAAGTCAACCTGCTCAGCACCTCCGGGCCGGCCTCGGTGGGACTGCTGTATCACGAGGCCGTCGGTCATTTCGTCACCGAGGGGCAATTCGTGCAGGCGGTCGGATTTTCGTCCGTTCTGCCCGGCTCAGACGCCCTGCAACTGGCGATGTACGTCGGTTACGCGGCCGGGGGGATTCCCGGTGGGCTGATCGCGCTGCTCGGTTCGATCCTTCCACCGACGGTCATTATTCTGGGGGTGGTGATGATTCTGCATCGCATCCGCCGCGAAGCATGGGTGAGCAGTTTCGTGGAGGGACTGACACCCGCCATTTCCGTGTTGATCCTGTTCACGGCATGGAAGATTTTTGAAAAGGGCGGCGAGACCGGCTGGGAGGGCTGGACCATCGGAATTGTCAGTTTGATCGCATTGTTCCTGAACGCTCCGGCCCGTATCATTGTGGTGGCCGCGGGATTATTGGGGATATTTCTCTTTCGATGAAGCCATCGAATTTTTCCATCTGGCTCAAACTGCTGTGGATGTTCCTCAAGGTGAATCTGCTTTCGCCTTCCGGGCCCGCTTCGATTGGCCTGCTGTATAAGGAAGCCGTGGGCAAGGTCATGAGCGAGGAACGCTTCGTCGAGGCGGTGGGATTCTCCAACGTCCTGCCCGGCAGTGAGGCGCTCAAACTGGCCATGTTTGTCGGCTACGCCGCAGGCGGGATCCCCGGCGTGCTGACCGCCCTGCTGGGCGCGATCCTGCCCCCAACCATCATGATGTTGATTCTGGCGGCCGTTCTCGGACACTTCCAGCACGAGAACTGGCTTACTGCATTCGTGGGCGGAATGAGCCCCGCAGTGGCCGCGCTGATGGTGACTGTAGCCTGGGAATTGTTCCGCGCCTCGCGCACGAAAAAGATCACCCGCCGCGCGCTGTTGATCGGCGCGCTTGCATTGATCGCCCTGTTGTTCGGCATCCCTTCGCCGCTGGTGTTGCTGGGCGCGGGGATTTTGGGCGTCATCCTGTTTCGGTAGAAAGTAGGACCTGTAGAATGAAACCTGATCTGTTAATCTTCACCAACGGACGCGAGACCACCTGGCCCGCCATCGAGTATGGCGCCTGGCTGGGCGCATCCATGCGGACCCCGGTCACGCTCGTCGGTATCAACGAGGCGCCCTCCCCCGCGCAGATTGACGAAGAGGTGCATCCCCTCGAAGGAATCTTTACAGACGCGATCCAAATCTTTCAAAAGAACAATGTGGAGTACCGCCTCGAAGTCCTGCAGGGACATGCCGAGGAGGTCATCCCCCGACGCGTGCGCGGCCTGGACGCGCTGACCATCGTCGCCCCGCTCGGACGCCCGCCCCTGCAGCGGCTCCTGCACGGCCGTTCGTTCCGGCATATCATGGCGGAGGTCAGCGGGCCGATTTTGTATGTGCCGGCAGCGCGCCTGCCGCTGAAAAAGGCCGTCGTGTGCCTGGGCGGACTGGGCTATGAGGTGACCGCCGAGAATCTGGCGGTGCAAATGGCCGCGTTGGCCGGCGCGGAACTTGTGCTGTTGACTGTCGTCCCGCCGATTGACCTGGATTATCCCGCAGCACGCGAAGTACGCGAACACTGGCAGAGGTTGGAGACGACCGACACGCCCGCCGGGCGCAGTCTGCGCCAGGGACTGGAGATCGCCAGTCGAGCCGGGGTGCCGGCCTCGGTCCGCGTGCGAAACGGGCATGTCGTCGAAGAGATCCTGAGTGAGTTAAAAGAGGGGGATTACGACCTCGTCTGCATGGGATCGCCGTACAGCGCAAATGCTCTGCGGCAGTTGTATTCCCCCAATGTGACGGCCGAGGTGGCGGAGGCGGCGCATTGCCCGGTGCTGACCGCGCGCCGCACGCTCGAGGTCGCTTCCTCTGTCTAAACAAAAACGGCGCAAAGGGAACCTTGCGCCGTTCGATTTAGTTAGCTAACGACCAGGGGTAAACTTCTTCTCCCACTCGGCCGTCGCGGCTCGCAACATGGATTGCACATCCGGGTCGGGCACCTCGCCCACGCCGAGGTACTCCTTACCGTCCACTTGCACAATGACCCCTTTATCCACTGATTCGAGTATCTTGACCCTGCGCCCGGCCAGCGAGCTTTTTGCCAGCCTCTCCTGCAGGATGGCGTCAATTTGCTCGACCATCGTCCGCGGGCCGCTCGGCTCCTCCTGTGGAACCGGCTTGGGTGCGAAGATGGCTTGCAGGGTGACCGGCTGAGGCTTGACCCGCGGCTCTTGCACAAACGAGACCGGGGGAATCTCCGGCGCGGGCGCGGCAGGCTGTGCCGGGACCGACGCAGGAGGCGGGGCAGAGGCGCCTTCGCCGCGTCCCTCGACCCATGGCCGCATCGTGACCATCAGGTTGATCAGCCGCTTGCGCTGATGCTCGTCGAGGTTGGAATGGTCCACTGTGCGCCCGTCCAGGTCGAGGCGGACGAACTCGGAATTGTCCATCCACATGCGCATCAACGTGATGCCCGGGGCGGCGGCCGCGGACGCGTTGGCAATCTGCGCCTCGGCGGCTTTCTGCACTTCGTCCAGTTTCGTCTGGGCATCCTTGGCGGTCTCCTCGGCCTCGCGGATTTTCTTAGCCGTGCGTGCATTGGAATCGAAAAAGCCGATCGCCCAGCCGATCAGCACGCCGATTATGGCGACGCCGATATAGGCAAGATAACCCCAGTTTACATTTAGAGTCATACAGACCTCCTCAACGGTTGGCATCGCGGACAAATGTGTGTCCCGCGCTGGCCGACCACCAGCCTCCTGATTTTCGTTCCACAGACGGGACAGGGTTGTCCCTCGCGCCCGTAGACTCGGAATTGATTCTGATATTCGCCACCGCGATAAACCCAGTCAATGCTGGCACCGTTGCGGCGGATGCCCTCGTTGAGCACAACGCGGATCGCTTCGTGCAGGACATCGGCCTGCTCCCGTTTCACCGCGTCGGACGCGGCGAGGGGATGCAATTTCGCCATGTGCAGGGCCTCGTCCGTGTAGATGTTGCCGAGGCCCGCCAGAAAAGTTTGATCCAGCAACAGCGGTTTCAAGCGGCGGCGGCGGCTCTGCAACATCTCGTAAAACAGTTCCGCCGTGAAGGCGGCATCGAGCGGCTCCGGGCCGAGGTCGCCGACGACGCAGGCAGGGTCATCCGTCAACCAGACGCGGCCGAACTTGCGCGCATCATTGAAAACAAGTTTCCTGCCGCTCGAAAGGGTCAGCGACAGGCGGTCATGCTTCTGCGGCGCTTCGGTTTTCTCTTTTATAAACAAATCGCCACTCATCCGCAAGTGGACAAACAGGCTATCTTTCGAAAGTGTAAGGCGAAAAAATTTCGCCCGGCGGTCAACGCATTCAATTCTCTGTCCGCGGATCCGCTCTTTGAACTTCCGCGCCGAAGGCGTGGCGATGGTGCGCGCCCAGCGGACATCGGCGTCAAGAATGGTCTTCCCTGCCAATTCGGGGCGCAGACTGCGGACAATGGTTTCGACTTCAGGGAGTTCGGGCATGTTATCTATTCGTTGAACATCTCACCTACACTTCGACCTTCATGTGCGCGGCGGATGACCTCACCCAGCAGGTCCGCTACAGAAAGGATGGTAATCTTATCTTTTAGCTTTTCCATCTTGTCTGACGGGATCGGCACAGTATCGGTGGTAATGATTTGTTTAAGAGGCAGGGAGGCCAGGCGGCTTGCTCCGTCAGAGGATAAGACTGGATGGACAAAAACCAAATACACATCCCGTGCGCCCTTGCCCTTGACCAGATTTACCGCCTGGGCAATGGACCCGCCCGTATCCACCTCGTCGTCCACAATGATGACATCGCGATCCTTAACATCACCGATCAGGGTCAGCGCTTCGGCTTTGGCGTCATTCCCGGCGCGGCGCTTCTCGATAAACGCAATCGGGATATCCAAGTCGGCGGCATAGTTGCGGCCCTTTTTTGCAAAGCCCAGGTCCACGGCCACTACCACAGGATCTTTCATTTCCGCGCGCAGGTTGGCGTTGATGTAATCGGTCAACATGTGTGAGGCCGTCAGCACATCGCCGGGGATGGAGAAAAAACCCTGGATCTGCCCGGCGTGCGGGTCGAGGGTCATGTAACGATCCGCTCCGGCAATTTCGATCATGTCCGCTACGAGGCGGGCGGTGATCGGCACGCGCGGCTGGTCCTTCTTGTCAGAGCGCCCGTAACACAGGTACGGCACCACCGCTGTAATGCGCGCCGCGGAATCCAGCCGCAGGGTCTGGATGGTGATAAGCAGTTCCATCAGGTTATTGTGAACAGGCGAGGAGGTGGTCTGAATCACGTATACATCCTGGCCGCGCACACTGCCGTGCAGTTTGACGAACAGATTCTCGTTTGGAAATTCGATCATATCGCGGCCGCAAGGCGTCACGCCGAGATACTCGGCGATCTTCTGCGAAAGTTCAGGCGAGGCCGTGCCGGCAAACAATTTGATCTCCCCATACACTCTCATTTCATCATGACGCAAATGACGATTCATGCAGACTCCCGGTGTGCGTCCCATTCCGACCGCAGGACACTCATAATGTGAATATCGCCAAAGCGGCCGCGTTTATATACCGCCTGGCGCATCGTCCCCTCCAATACAAAGCCCGCCTTCTCGTACGAACGGCGGGCGCGCGGGTTGTCGGCGTAGACGCGCAGGGACACGCGGTTCAGGTTGAGGGTCTCGAAACCGTGGCGCAGGAGCAGAGTCACCGTCTCGGTGCCGTAGCCCTTGTTCCAAAACGCCTTCTCGCCAATCATGATCCCGAATTCGGCCGAATGCGCGACCGTGTCAATATCGAAAAAGGCGCAGTTGCCAATCAATCTCCAACCCTCTCCCTCGTGGACATCGATGGCCATGGCCTTCTGTTGAGGCGGGCGCGTGATCATGGTCTCGAACCACGCCTCCTCGTCCACCATGGACATCGGCAGGTACAGCGAGAGTCCCTCCGTCACTTCGGGATCGTTGACCCACTCGTGGAACTTCTTCACGTCCTCGCGCTCCACTGCGCGCAAGCGAATGCGTTCGCCGTAAATGATGCTCATTTGGACCTCCCATTCGCCAACATCTTTACCGCCTCCCATGGGGATAAATTGCGCGCAAAGACCTGCTCAAGAACGGACCGGTACCGTCCGTCGGGAACGGACTCGCGGAAGCGCGCCATCAACGTCTCGCGCAACAACGCCTCCAACTCGGACTCGAGCCTGGCGCGCTCACGAGCGGCCCAGTCCCCGCTGAGGCGCAGATGCTCGGCATGCCGCGTGATGGCCTGTTCCAGTTCAGGGACGCCGGTGCCGTCGGTGGCAATCGTCCGCTGGATGGGCGGAAGCCAGAACGGCGTGTCCGCCTTCTCGACAGGTACATCCACCGACATGGAACGACCATGATGACTGAACACGCGGCGGGTCGGATGCGCCAGTTCCAACATGGACTTGAGCGCCTTCTCGGCATTCTCCACGCCGGGCCGGTCAGCCTTGTTGATGACCAGTATATCGGCAATTTCGAGGATGCCCGCCTTGATGGCCTGGATGTCATCCCCCAGGCCGGGCGCTTCGACGACGAGCGTCGTATGCGCGAGGCGGGCGATGTCCACCTCGCCCTGTCCCGCACCGACGGTCTCGATCAGGATCAAGTCGAAGCCCGCCGCGTCGAACACCTGCACGACGCCTGCAGTGGTCTGCGCCAGTCCGCCCAGTGAACCGCGCGAGGCCATCGAGCGGATGAACACATCCGCGTCGCCGCTCAGGTCGCGCATGCGCACGCGGTCGCCCAGCACTGCGCCGCCCGTGAACGGACTGGACGGATCCACCGCCACCACCGCCACGCGTTTCCTGTGTTGCCTGCGATAATGGAGCACCAGTTGATTGACCAGCGAGGATTTGCCGGTGCCCGGCGCGCCGGTCACACCGACCAGGTGTGCCCTGCCGGTGTGAGGGAACAATTCGACCAGCGCGGCGCGGCCCTCGGGTGTATCGTTTTCCACCTGAGTCAACAGGCGCGCCAGCGCCAGGCGGTCACCGGAAAGGACTTGTTTAACGAGAGACATAGAATGACAAAATAAATGGCCGCGGAGAATAGCGATTCTTGCCCGCGTTCATTGATTCATTTTTCCATCGCACTTTGACGAACATCGCGGATGATATCCTCGGTGGAGGCGCCTGGCCCATAAATGCCGGAGACGCCCATCTGCTTCAACTGCGGGACATCCTCGTCCGGGATGATACCGCCGACAAACACGCGCACATCCTCCTGTCCATTGGCCTTGAGCAATTCCATGACGCGCGGGACCAGCGCCATGTGCGCGCCTGAAAGGACGGACAATCCCACCACGTCCACATCTTCCTGCAGGGCCGCCTCGGCGATCATCTCCGGGGTCTGGCGCAGGCCGGTGTAGATTACTTCCATGCCCGCGTCGCGCAGGGCGCGCGCCACCACCTTCGCGCCGCGGTCGTGACCATCCAGGCCGGGTTTGGCCACCAGAACACGGATCTTTCGACTCTTCGACTGGCGCGGGGCAGCGCTTTGCTCGGGACGAGTCTTTCGCTCGGTCATGTTGCCTCCGAATGTAAAATCTTCCTCATTATACTATGGGGAGAATCGAAAGCGTTTTGGTAGCCTCAAGAGACCCAGGAAAAATCTTCCGCAATGAGACTGTAATTAATCCCACTTGCATCGCAGCCTTCGAGCAAGTTCTCCTTAAAGAATTATGCTATACTTTGTCCATGCAATCGCCGCGACCACAATGGTCTGAATGGGCCGAGCGACTCCGCCGCCTTGGATTGGATACATTCGCCGCCTGGCTGCTCGAGGCAGGGTCACCTTTGACCGTGCTGGGGGCACAGGCGCTTTATTTTGGCGCGCCCTTCCTGGGGATGGAACGAAGCGAATCTCTCGCGCGCTTGCTGGAAGATGAAAACGAAACGCGCGCCTTTACCACTTTCCTGCGCGGAGGAAGAGACGCATGAGCGCGCTGGCCGGGTTCGGCATTGTCCTGCTGGCGGCGCTCCTCATGCTGGCCATGACTCTCATTCGGCGCAAATCGCCGCCAGTCTTCCGCGAAATCGCGGCGTTCACACGCCTGCGCCGCGCCGCGGGACTCGCAGTGGAGGATGGGACGCGCCTGCACATCTCGCTTGGCCGCGGCGGACTGCAATCGGCGCGCGGCGCTTCGGCGCTGGCCGGGCTGGCTCTCCTGCGTCGCCTGGCGGAACAGGCCTCCGGCAGTGACCGTCCACCGGTGGTCACAAGCGGGGACGCGACTCTTGCATATCTATCACAAGATACCCTCGAATCGGCCTATAAGGCCGCAGGCGCGGTGGAACTCTTTCGGGCGGAGACCGGCCGGTTGTCCGGCTTGACCGCGTTTTCCTACGCGGCCGGGGTAATACCGGTGGTGCGCGATGAAAATGTCTCGGCCAGCGTCCTGATCGGCCACTTCGGTCCCGAGGCCGCTTTATTGACCGAATCCGCCGAGCGCGAAAACGCATTCGTCCTGGCCGCCGCCGATGAACCCGCTACGCAGTCCATTCTGTTCGCCTCGGTCCAGGACCCGTTGATTGGCGAGGAACTTTACGCGGCCGCGGCCTACGCCGGCGACGCGGCCCACGCCGCCGGCCTGCAAACGCAGGACATTCTGCGCTGGTTGATCATTCTGGCTCTATTGGCCGGCGCGGCCATAAAACTGGCAGGTCTGCTGTGAACCGCCCGTTCGCCACCGCCATTGCCATTGCTGTTGGTTCGATTGTACTACTCGGCTACTTCCTGCCGATCCCGGTTCTTTCGGTTCTGCGGCTGGAACTGGTTCAGTGGGCCATCCTCCTGGCAGGGATTGCCGCGCTGGTCGGCATATTTAATTTGATCTCCGTCCATTGGCAGAAAATTCGCCGCCGCGAGAAAGGCAGTTTCTACAGCGCGGTGCTGCTGTTGACGATGTTTGTCACACTGGCCCTTGGTCTTCTGCTCGGTCCAACGCATTCACTGATGCAAGCCCTTGTGGAATCGGTCGTCATCCCGGTGGAAGCATCGCTCATGGCCCTGCTGGCCGTCACGCTCGTCTATGCCAGCATTCGCCTCTTCCGCCGCCGCGCTGACCTGATGACAATCGTATTCCTGCTCACCTTGTTATTGATCCTGTTTCTGTCAACGCCGATTCCTGCCGGCAGTCTATCCGGTCTCGCGGATTTGGCGCGTTCCGTGGTCAGCATACCGGCCGCGGGCGGGGCGCGCGGTATCCTGCTGGGCGTCGCGCTCGGCGCGCTGGTCACCGGCCTGCGGGTCCTCTTCGGCATGGACCGTCCATACGGGGGTAAGTGATGGCCGAGATCCAGTGCCGCAACTGCGGCAAACTCAACCCGCCCGAACTGATTAAGTGCCAGTTCTGCCAACTGCCGCTTCAGGCCATGGACGATGAAGACGAGACCATCCGCCCCGGCCAGATCCCGACCAAAAGAGTTACCGCGGAACTCGAGCCGATCCTGCCTCAGTGGCTGCGCGAGGCGCGCGAGAAATCCCGCAAGGCCGCCGAAGAGGAGGCCGCTCGCCAGGCCGCGGAGGCCGCGCAGGCCGCCGACCGCGAACAGCCTCCCGATCTATTGGCCGGACTGGAAGCCCAGTCGCGCGGCGACGAGGAAGATGAAGTTCCCGACTGGCTGGCCGGAATGCAGGGCGGTTCGCCCAGGGCCTCTGAACGGATAGAGACCTATCCGCGCCGCCAGGAGATTCGCTGGGAAGAAGAGACTGCCGAAGCGGAACCCGAAGAAGAAATGGGCGGGTTGGTCAACGCTCCTCAAAACGAGGTCACCTTCGACGAAAGCGGCTTGCCATCATGGATCACCGGCGGCCCGGCCGAAAAAGAGGAAGCACCCGCTCCCGCTCCAGATGAGGAGCCGGTCTCTCCATTCGACACCGGCTCCTTCCGCCCGAACACCGGCGAGCTGGCTGACTTTCTGCCGGAGGACATCGCACCACCCTCCGCGCCCGCCCCGTCCGCCGCTCCCGGCAGCAACCTGCCGGATTGGCTTTCCAACCTACCTCCCATCTCCGACCAACCCGGCGGCGGGACTCCTGCATTGGTGGATACCGGCTCGCTTGACTTGGGCCCCAAGCCGACGGGAGACCTGCCCGATTGGATGGCCAACCTCGACTCGGCCTTCGCGTCGTCAGAACCCGCGCCGGAGTCCCCAAGTAAACCAGACGCATTTAAACTGCCCGCCGACCTGCCGGATTGGATGAAATCCGCGGGCGGCGCAGACGAAAGTAAACCTGTCCAGGAAGAGCGGGGCGCGTTTCTCTCGCCCCTACCCCCGTCCGAAGAAATATCCCAGCCTCCCCCCATCTCGAGTTCACCCGCGTTCTTCCCCGGCATGGAGCCGGTGAGCGAGGACGAGGTCAGTGAACTCTTCGCCGCCGAGTTGCCGGAATGGCTCGCGAACGTGGCTCCGGCCGAGCCGAAACGCGAGCCGCAAGCCGCGGATGCGTCCATTTCGCCGGGCGACCTGCCTTCCTGGGTGCAGGCCATGCGCCCGGTCGAGTCGGTCCTGCCGGAGGCACAGGCCGCGCCGACCACACCCGCGGGTCCGGCTGAGCAACAGGGGCCTCTGGCCGGACTGAGCGGCGTCCTGCCCATCCTGCCCGGCCTCGGTCCTTCCAGGCGGCCGACTGCTTATTCGAACATGTTGCAGGCCAGTGAGGACCAGCAATCCAACGCCGCCCTGCTGGAAAAGTTACTCGCATCGGAAACCGAGCCTGAACCGCTGGCCTCTTCATCCTCCACTCTGCTTTCGCAACGCGTCCTGCGCTGGACCATCACGATCATCCTGCTCCTGCTCGTGATAGTGATCTCTCTATCCGGCAGTCAGGTCACCCCCCTGCCCATCCTGCCCGCTGAGACGTTTGCCGCCATCAACGCGGTCAATGGGATTCCCAACGACTCGCCGATTCTGATCGTCTTCGACTACGAGCCTTCTCTCTCCGGAGAAGTGGAGGCGGCGGCCGCTTCGCTGGTGGACAACCTGATCCTGCTCCGCCACCCGCGCCTGACCCTGCTCTCCACTTCGCTGAACGGACCAGCGCTCGCCGAGCATTTCATGGCAACCACGCAATCCCAACACGCCTACCTGGCTGGGACAAATTATGTGAATCTGGGTTACCTGCCCGGAGGCACGGCCGGTGTGCTCGGCTTTGCAGAAGCCCCGCGTGTCATCATGCCGCGTTCCATCAATGGAACATCGGTCTGGAGTCTGCCGCCCGGGCTGAATATCAAGACCATCGCGGATTACGCCGCGGTCATCGTATTGACCGATCAGGCCGAGACCGCCCGCGTTTGGATCGAGCAGGCCGGGCCGCTCATGAACGGCAGGCCCATGTTGATGGTGACCAGCGCGCAGGCCGGTCCGATGCTCCAACCCTACGTGCTCTCCGGTCAGTTGGCGGGAATGGTTTCCGGACTGGCCGGTGGCGCCTCGGTGGAGCAAGCAGCCGTTCGTCCGGGACTGAGCCGCCAATACTGGGATGCCTTCGGCCTGACGATGTTGATCGTCGTTTTGATGATCTTTATCGGCTCGGCCTGGAGTCTGGTCGTCGGGATGCGGGATCGTTCGAGGGGTGAGGCGTAGCCATGCAACAGATTGCCTCCGCCTTTATCGGCTTCATCCTGACCGTGATGGTATTGAGTTATTTGATCGGCGATAATCCGCTGTTCCGCCTGGCGATTTATGTCTTTGTGGGCGCGGCGGCGGGGTACGCGGTTTCGGTGGTCGTTTACCAGGTGATCTGGCCGAATCTGATCGGCCCGCTTGCCACCGCCACCATGGCCGAGCGCGTCCTGCTGGTCGTCCCGCTCCTGCTGGGACTGCTTCTGCTCGCGCGCATCTCGCCCCAACTGGCGCGGTTGAGCTCGCCGACCATGGGCTATCTGGCCGGCGTGGCCGCGGCAGTGGCAGTAGGCGGCGCAGTGCTCGGCACGCTCACACCGCAGATCGCCGCGGCCGCCCAGCCTTTCGATCTGGCTGACGCGGCCGCCCGCGGTCTGAACCCGCTGGGACGGATTGTCGTCGGCGTCGTCACGTTGACTGCGACCATCACCACCCTGATCTATTTCAACTTTGGGGCACGCCGCGCCGCCGATGGGACAGTACGCCGCAACGGATTGTTCGAATTGCTGGCCCGCGTCGGTCAGATTTTTATTGCCATCACTTTCGGCGTGTTATTCGCCGGGGTCTACTCCGCCGCGCTGACCGCGTTGATCGAACGCGTCCACGCGCTCCTGAATTTTTTCGGCCTGTTCTAGCGAGGCCGCGATGACAAGAACCAATGCCTACTTCGCTGGTTGAAACCAACTCCCTCCTGGCTGTGAATGTCGGCGCGTCCGCGACTCGCGCCGTGCTTTTCGACGTGGTGGAGGGCAAATATCGCTTCATCGCGGTCGGGCAGGCGCCGTCCACGGCCGAGGCGCCGTTCAAGGATATCGGCTTGGGCGTGCGCGCCGCCATCGAACATCTGCAAACCGTGACCGGGCGAATCTTCCTTGGCCCGGAACACAACCTGATCACGCCCACGCAGGCCAACGGCAACGGCGTGGACATGTTTGCCGCTACGCTCTCCGCGGGCCCAACACTGAAGACCGCCATCGCAGGCCTGCTCTCCGATGTTTCCGTCCAGTCCGCCCGGCGGCTGGCCGAGACGACCTATGCCCGCGTCGTCGAAACCTTCGGCCTGCACGACCACCGCAAGCCCGAAGAGCAGATAGACAGCCTGCTGCGCGTCCGCCCGGACCTGGTCATTTTGACCGGCGGGACGGACGGCGGTGCCTCGCGTGCTGTGCAAAAAATTCTAGAAACGGTGGGGCTGGCCTGCTATCTTTTGCCATCCGATAAACGTCCAGCCGTGCTCTTCGCCGGGAACCAGAACATGACCGACGAGGTGCAAACCCTGTTGGGTAAGCTGACACCGGCCCTGCATTTCAGCCCGAACATCCGCCCTTCGCTCGAAACCGAAGACCTCGACCCGGCCATGCACGAACTGGCGCAGGTGTTTGCAGTCATCCGCAGGCGACAGGTGAAGGGCGTGGACGAACTCGAGACCTGGTCCAGCGGACACATCCTGCCGACCGCCTACGGGCTGGGAC
>DAOTXP010000184.1:0-3267 GCA_034435275.1 Anaerolineales bacterium
CCCAGTATAGGAGAGGAGGCGGATTCCGTCGGTGACAAAGTCACACGGCGGCGCGGGATTCCAGCCCCTCGAAATCCAGTACTTCGATGCTCCCGCGCCCGGCGCGAAGCAGCCCTTCTTCCGCGAAATCCTCCAGCAGGCGGCTGATGACCTCGCGCGAACTGCCCAGTTCGGCCGCGATCTTCTGATGAGTGATCCGCATCGGGTTCTGGACCCGGGCCTGATTCGATAAGAACGAGGCGAGACGCGCATCCATGCGGCGGAAGGCCACCTCCTCTACAACCGCCATGACCGTTGAAAGACGCTGAGAGAGCAGATCGAAGACAAACTCGCGCCACAGGTCGTAACGGCGTATCCAATTGCGAAACGCGTCGGAGGGAATTACGACCGCCTCGGCGTCCTGCTCCACGGTGGCGATGGCGGGAAAAGACTGACGGCTGAGGATGGCATTGGCGGTGAGGATACAACTCTGACCGAGTCCGAAGCGATACAAGGTGATCTCGCGGCCGGTCTCCCCGATTTTGTAGACACGAACGACGCCCGACAGGAGCAGGGCGATCCCGTCCACGCGGTCGCCTTCAACAAAGACATCCCGCCCGGCCGGGATGCGCGCAAAGGATGCGGCTTGTTTGAGTTCGCGCACCAGCGGCTCATCGGCGCGTTGGAGGAACGGCAGGGAACGGACAAGCAGATTGAATTGTTCCGAATCAAGCATGGGAAACCTACATGCTCCGCCGCACCGTGAAGGAGGGAAACTCCCCTGTTGAATCCTCCCACTCTTCGAGCGTCCGATCCACGCGCGAGGCGGGCGGACCGGTCTTCACCGCCTGCAAAAACCGTTCCACCCTGATACGCGGTCCCTCGGCCACCGATTCGACCGTATCGTAACCGACGTTGCGCGTCCAGCCTGTCACGCCGAGTGCCAGCGCGCTCTCCATCACGAAGGCGCGGAAGCCCACACCCTGCACGCGTCCCTTCACCCAGACATGCAGGCGGACAACCTCATTTGGATCCATTCCGCCTCCGTTCGCGCAGACGTCCCAGCGCGCCCCAGATCGGCACCATCAGCACCAGTCCCAGCAAAATGATGTAGGGCAGCAGATTGCGCGCGGCCACGCCGGCCCGGTTCTCGCCGAGCGAGGCTTCGCGCCAGCGCACTTCCAATTGACTCAACGAAATGCCCAGCGCGCGGCGCGCACCCTGCTCGCAGTCCAAACCATCGGCGTAGGCGCTGACCAGAGCGGCCAAGCCGCTGGTTCCATATTGGTCGAAGAGGTACCGGGTGAACGATTCGGATTCGGCGTAGGCCAGAAAGGCGCGCGCCGCATCTGGCGGGAAGGAGGTGCACAATTCGGAAAGCGGAAGAAGCGTGCCGCTGTTTGCGGCTTGTGCCAGTGCCGAACCGTAGTCCGGATTGGGATACTGCTCGACGAGACTCGCGATGCCTTCGTCCAGCCAGCTGGGCAGGCGCGCCGCGTTCGGACCGATCTGCCGGTAGAGCAGAACGTGTGCCAGCTCGTGAGGAATCTGCCTCTCGAAGGCGATACCCTGTGAAGCTCCGGGCGGAACCGAGACCATGACCACGCCCAGGTCGGGGCTGGCATGTCCCGCCACCCAGTCGGATCCGCCCAAATAAAGCGCACCCCGCAGATCATCGGCGGTGGCGTAAACATAGACGTCAATCGGCTGGGTCATCGAAAATGGGATCAGGCTTTGCACGGCCTGCAGGCCGGTGCGCGCCGCGTCCAGCGCGGCCTGACCGAGGGCGGCATCGCCGTTATACCAGTGCACGCGCACCATGCCGCCGTCGGCGGCCTGCCAGGCAAAACGATTGTCGGCGTAGATCACGTTATACGACGGGCTGGCATAGGTCGTGCCATTCGACAGAATAAATTGAAAAGAAAACGTGATTTCCGTGAAGGGACGCAGGACCCGGTCGCTCGTGTCGAGGCGATACAGCGCGATCCCGTCCGGGTTGACCGTGAGCGGCTGGACCTGTGTGGTTCCCTCGCGGGCGCGGAACATAATCGTCGCGGATTGGATGGGAACGGCCGACTGAACGCGGGCGATGAAGTTGATCTCCATCCCGAACGTGTACTGCACCTGAACGTCACTCACCTCGACCCCGGACTGGGCCGCGGCCGGCGCGGCGGAACCGAGCAGAAGGATCATCACCCCAAGCAGGAGGACAAAGCGATATTTCATGGCTGTATCGAATTGTAAATCAAAACTGTCTATAACGCGTTGATTTCGTCATTGGTCGAAAGTGGACTCCAAAGTCTCCAGACTTTGGGCATCCGACGACTCCCGTCGTTGGACTCCACATTTGTGTTCACGGGCTTACCGCTTAACCACCGCCTCCGAGATAGACCAACAGGAACGTGAGCGTAATCGGACTGAGAAGTGTGCCGAGAAAGACGATGCCGGTCACCAGCGACGAATTCAACTTGTATTCCGCCGCCAGCACGGTGTTGTTGACCGCGGCCGGCATGGATGCTTGAATCACATCGCCCTGCCACGCCGCGCCCCGCAATCCAAAAGGAATAGCCAGCAACAGGCCCACCAGCGGCCCGGCCAGCAGTCTCAGCCCGGTGCTCAGGCCGATCGCCCGGCGGCTGTCGGACCATTGCAGGCGCGAGAGTTCCACACCCAGCAGGACCAGCATGAGCGGGATACTGCCGTCCGCGGCCAGTTGGACGGTCCGTTCGATGGGCAGGGGCAGGGTCACGCGGAACTGGTTGAGCGCCACGCCCAGAATCACGGCGTAGACCGTCGGCACCTTAAGCAGGCCGAGGGCCGCGTTTCGAAAGCCCGTATGGCCGAGGGAGGCCAGCAGGACGCCGACCGTATTGAACAGAATCGAAGTGGTGACGAAAAACAACGTGGCATGAGACAGCGCGTCCTCGCCAAATGCGAAGTTCACCAGCGGTAGTCCGTAATTGCCCGTGTTGCCGAAGCCGACCGTGATGAGCACCGCCATCAGCGTGGGGCGGTCGAAACGCATCAACCGCCCGAACAGCCACGCCAGCGTGACCATCACCGCGATCACCGAGGCGGTAAAGCCGACCGTGCGCAGGATGTCATTGAAAGGAAGGTCATTGTGCAGGAGTTGGTTGAAGACCAGCACCGGGGTAAAGACGTAGAACACCACGCGGCCGAGACTGCGCGAATCAATCGTCAGGGCGCGGCCAAGCAAAAATCCTGCCCCGCACAGAGTGAGGATGGGCAGGAGATTGTTGGCAAAGGTGTTGAAGAGATCGTTGAATT
>DAOTXP010000185.1:0-8343 GCA_034435275.1 Anaerolineales bacterium
CTCGAGACCCTGTCCGATTTTCACGTTGTGGGCGAAGCCGCCTCGGGCGAGGAGGCCATCGAACTGGTTTCGGAACTCATCCCTGACATCGTGCTGATGGACCTGATCATGCCCGGCCTGGACGGCATCGAGACCACGCGGCGCATCAAGCAGGTCAGCCCGCGCACGCAGGTGGTGGTGCTCACATCCTATCACGAGGACGCGCACATCTTCCCCGCGCTCAAGGCCGGCGCGATTTCTTACATCCTGAAAGACATGAAGATGGAAAAACTGGTCGAGGCGCTGCACCGCGCCCTGCAGGGCGAAGTGACCCTGCACCCGCGCGTGGCGGCGCGCGTGCTGCAAAACCTCCGCGGCGAAAGCGACGAAGAACCGCAACTGCTGGCCGACCTGACCGAGCGCGAACTGGACGTGTTGAAACTCATCGCCAGCGGTCTCTCGAACAGCCAGATCGCCGAGAAACTGGTCATCAGCGAGAACACGGTCAAGGGACACGTCAGCAACATCCTCAGCAAACTGCACCTGGCCGACCGCACGCAGGTGGCCGTCTACGCGTGGCAGCGCGGCATCGTGGACCGCAGTACGACGTAAAACAACCCGGCGCAAAACGGTGTCCCAGTCGAGACACCGTTTTTGTTATCTCAATACGCATCCGCCTGCTCCCAGCGCGGACGGCGGCGGAAGCCGGCCCGCACCTGGGCCAGTTCAGGCATGGGGGTGTACAGGACACGGCGGCAGATATTGGCGATCCGCTGGGAGGATGCGCCGCCATTCTGAATCGGCATAAGACGCAGTAATTCTTTCGCGTTCAGATTCGTGTGGACTTCCTTCCCCAGCGCCAGACCGACGAACGTGCAGGTGGATTGCTGGGTGACCACCACGCGCGCGTTGGCGATCATCTGATTCACGTCGCCGTGCGCGAATACCAACGCGCCCGGCGCGTAACGATGGATTTCGCGCGCGGCCCGATCGACATTCTCGGTGGGATGTAGTTTGAAAATCAGCAGGCGGCGCCCGGCGATCCGCACGCATTTTTTGATGAACGCGCGGCGATCGTCGTAGCGGAAGGTTTCGCGCAAAGGAGATGTGGCCGCCAGCACGAAGTCGCGGTAGGGGAAGTCATTGTCCCGCGCCTCGTCCGCGAAATCGAAGTTCGGGATGCCCGTTACAGCCACCTTATCGGGCTTGACCCCTTTGCGAACGAACAGGTCGCGGTAGCCGTGCGACGCCACGCAGAAGATATCGTAGGCGTCAGAAAGCCCGCTGGTTGCCGTGTTCGCCAGATAGCGCGGCAGGCGCAACGCCTTTACAAGCCGGTACACGAGGCCTTCAGGTTCAGTGATCCCCTCCTGCACCAAGACCAGCCGCCTGCCCTTGATATTCTGCTGGACCAGCAGATCACTGCCCGTGATGACCAGGTCGTACTCGCGGCCCTCGCCGCGCCAGTCCACGGGCAGGCTGTTCTGGGCAAGGTATTCCTCCGTCTCCCGGCGATGACGTCCGCTAAGGACGGTGAAGTCGAGCCAACGCGTATGGGCGGCGAGCCAGCCAAGCAGGCCGTCGGCATAATACGGCGTGAAGAAGCAGTTATAGTCGGTAAGATGACGCGCGATCTTGTGCATCATCGTCGTCTGGTTGAGCGAGCCGCAGATGAACAGGATATTTTCCCGCATGGAGACGCCTCGAAGTGGAATGCGAACTTCAGAAATTCTAGCCTGCGACTGTTAACCTCACTGCAACACCCGGTTAAGATTTGTTAAACGTAAACGGAGTCGGGCCCGGGTCCGGGAGGACACGGACATTGTCCATAACGCACGTTGCAATCTATGGGATAATCCACGCATGCCAAACAATCCGATTCCCGAAGGCCGGGTAAAAGCGTTCATTGATATTGGCACAAACTCCATCCGCATTCTGGTGGTGCGGATCACGCCAAACCATTCGTACGCGATCCTGAACGATGAGAAGGAGACCGTGCGCCTGGGAGAAAATGAATTCGAGGGCGGGGTCCTGCAACCGGAAGCGATGCAACGCGCCGCCACCGTCTGCCGCCACTTCGTGGAGATGGCGCGCGCATACGATGCCAGGGAAATCCTGGCGGTGGCCACCTCGGCCACCCGCGAGGCCAGGAACAAGGAGGAATTTCTCGACCTGGTCAAACAGCAGGCGGGGCTCGACGTGCACACGGTCTCGGGCAAGGAGGAGGCGCGCCTGATCTATCTGGGCGTCTCCAACGGTATCAACCTGAAAGGCAGACGAACGCTTTTTATAGACATCGGCGGCGGCAGTACGGAGTTGATCGTGGGCGGGCAGACGGAGTACGAGTACCTCGATTCGCTCAAACTCGGCGCCATCCGCCTGACCACACAGTTTTTCCTGCCGCAGGAAAGCAGCCCGGTATCGGACGAGCGTTATGCATTGATCCAGCGTTTCGTGCGCAGTACGTCGGTGCGCGCCGTGCAGCAGATCGAGCAGTTCCACATCGAGCAGGTTTATGGCAGTTCCGGGACAATCGAAAACCTGGCGGATATCGCCATGCAGCATTTCCACGGGCGAAAGCGCGAACGCGACGACCGCCTGACACGCGCGCAGTTGGATGAAGTGGTAGACATGCTCCGCTCACTTCCCCTCGAGAAGCGACGCCAGTTACCCGGCATCAACCCCGCCCGCGCCGACATCATCATTGGCGGCGCGGTCATCCTGCAAACGCTGATGCACGACCTGAACCTGAACGAGGTCGCGGTGACCGACCGCGGTCTGCGCGACGGCCTGCTGATCGACAGCCTGCTGAAGAGCGAGGACGCCGCCCTGGTCAGCGGCCTCTCGGTCCGCGAACGAAGTGTCCTGCAACTGGGACGCGCCTGCCGCTTCGAAGAGGCCCACGCCCGCCACGTGGCGCGCCTGGCCCTGCAACTGTTCGACAGCGCGGGGCGCGCCAAACTCCACAGCCTGGGAGCGCGCGAGCGTGAACTCTTCCACTACGCCGCGCTCCTGCACGACATCGGCACGTTTCTCAACCACATCAACCACAACGCCCATACGTACTACCTGATAAGAAACGCCGACCTGCTGGGTTTCGATGAAGAAGAGATCAACATCATGGCAACTGTGGGATTCTTCCATCGCAAGATCTATCCCGATAAGGGCCATCCCGAATTTGCCGCGCTCGGCCGCAAGTCCCGCGAGACCGTGCGCACGCTGGCGATCTTCCTGCAACTGGCCGAAAGTCTCGACCGCCGCCACACGGGTGTCGTGCAAAATGTCAGCCTGAGGATGCCCAACCGCGAGAGCGCGCTCTTGAAGATACAGGCCACCCAGGATTGCCAGATGGAAGTGTGGGGCGTGCAGAATCAAAAAAAGGCCTTCCGCAAGGCCTTCGGCCGGCGACTCGAAGTGCGGGCGATCACACCCGACGATTAGCCCGAATCCGCGTTGCGGACCGGATTTCACCCCTGATCTTACGATTCCCCGCTCGCGCGCTTCAGCAACGCCGCCTGGACGCTAAAAGCCGTCTTCCTGCCCTTACCCTTATCAGGCTCCAACCGTTCGTACGTCCCGTCGGACTTCATGCGGCGGGCGCTCAGGTTATCCTTGAAATAGAGATCCAAAATCTGCTTGCGGATGCGGCGGATGAGCCTCTGGTCCTCGATTGGAAACAGGACCTCCACGCGGCGGTCGAGGTTGCGCGGCATCAGGTCGGCGCTGCCGAGATAGACCTGCGGTTCGCCAGCGTTTTCGAAGTAGTACACGCGGCTGTGTTCGAGGAAACGGCCCAATATGCTGACCACGCGGATGTGGTCGCTCACGCCGCTTATGCCGGGGCGCAGACAGCACATCCCGCGCACAATCAGATCCACCCTCACACCCGCCTGGGACGCCCGATACAATTTCTGAATGATGGATTTGTCCACCAGCGAGTTGAGTTTGAAGACCAGATGGGCGGGTTTGCCCGCCAATTTATGCTCGATCTCGCGCTCGATCAGCGCCTCGAATCGTTCACGCAAATTAAGTGGCGCAACCAGCAACTTGCGATAATCCTTCTTGGCCGAATAACCCGTCAAATAGTTGAACAGGTCAGTCACGTCTGATCCGATCTGTGGGTCGCACGTGAACAGGCCGAGATCCTCGTATACGTGAGAGGTCCCCAGGTTGTAATTGCCTGTGCCGAGATGGATATAACGGCGAATGTGCTCCCCCTCCTTGCGGACCACCATCACCACCTTGGCATGTGTCTTCAAGCCGAGCAAGCCGTAAACCACGTGCAGGCCTTCCTGCTCGAGCAGTTTGGCCCAGCCGATATTGCTTTCCTCATCGAAGCGCGCCTTCAGCTCAACCAGCGCCGAGACCTGCTTGCCGTAATCACGGCGGGCTTCGAGCAGCGCCTGGACGACCGGAGCGTTCTGCCCTACGCGGTAGAGAGTCTGTTTGATGGCCAGCACCGACGGGTCGCTGGCCGCTTCGCGCAGGAAATTGACGACCGGCACGAACGAATTGTACGGATGATGCAGGAGCATGTCGCCGTTGCGGATCGCTTCCAGGACGCTCGGCTCGCTCCCGTTTTTCGACTGCAGTTCGGCCGGGACGGACGGGAGGAACGGCATGTCCTTCAGGTCGCCGCGGTCGATTGTCAGCAATTCGCGGATGTCGCCTATCCCCAACGGCGTCTCCAGCGAGTAAACGTCCTTCTCGTCCATCTCGAGTTGTTCCACCAGCATGGCGCGAATCATGGCAGGCATATCAGGATTGACTTCGAGACAGATGACCGATCCGAAGCGGCGTTCACGCACGCTCTCCTGCATCATCTCCAGAAGGTCGCCGCCCTCGAGTTCCTGCAGGATCATATCGGCGTTGCGGATGATGCGAAATGGGTAAGCCTGCACGATTTCCATGCCCGGGAAGAGTGCGGCAAGGTTGGCAACGATCACCTGCTCGAGCCAGACAAAGTAGTGATGGTAAGGGACGGTCCCATCGCGGCGCGTGGCTCCCGAGGAGCGTTTGAGCGGGATCAACCGCGGCAATGAGTCGGGCACTTTGATGCGCGCAAACCGTTCCTCGCCCTTGTCGTCGCGGATGAGCACGGCGAGGTTCAGGCTGAGATTCGAAATATGCGGGAAGGGGTGGCCGGGGTCGAAGGCAAGAGGCGTGAGCACGGGAAAGGCCACTTCGTCGAAATAAGCCTGTGCGGCCTCGAGATGTTTCTCGTCCATCTGGCCGATTTCAAGAACGTGGATTCCCGCCTCGGCCAATCGGGGTAGAAGGTCTTTGTGCCAGAGGCGGCGGCTCTCCGCCATCAGCCCGGAAATGATCCTGCGGGTGGCGGCCAATTGTTCCGCAGGCGTCAGGCCGTCCGGGGAAAACTCGATCACGCCCGCCTGCGCCTGCATCTGCAACCCACCGACGCGCACCATGAAAAACTCGTCCAGATTCGTACTGAGAATCGAAAGGAACTTGGCGCGTTCCAGCAACGGCCAACGCTTATCCCTGGCCTCTTCGAGCACCCGGTTCTGGAACTCGAGCAGGCTCAATTCCCGGTTGATGTAATACTTCGGATCATTCAGATCGTGCATGTCTGCCGGTGAATCCTGCGGCGAAGGCATGAGCACCTCTAAAATTGGCGGGGGAATTCAGAACAAACCCAGTTAACTAGCCACCGCAATTATAACAGCCGCGGCCGCGGCAGATTGGATCTCCTCGAGCGTTTTTGCGACCGCTTCGCCGAACGTTTCACCCCGCGAGAGTTCGTTGATGCGTTTTGCGGCCATCTTACGCTCATCCTTCGTAAAGATTAGATTGAGCATCTGGCAGGCCTTGCACAGGCTGAGCAGGATCACACGGCGCGTCTCGCCCGTTTGACTGGTCAGGGCGATGGAGCGCAGGTTCTCCTTGATCCAGTATTTCGCCGTTGCATCCTTCTGGGGATAGGCGGCGTAGGGAAAGACCCAGAGGAATTGTTTGTCCTCTTTGTATAAAACCCCTCTGGCGATCAGGCTCTCCGGGACGCGCTTCCAAAACCGTTTCTCCGCCAGCGTGTTCACCCAGTCCAGCAGTTTGGCCGGGCGTTTGGCCTCGAGGATTTCCGTAAACACCAGGTCGAGCAAAGGATCTGCTGTAGGCGTCTCATCAATGACCGCCAGCTTGCGCTTTTCACCGAGGCGCACTTTTCCCAACAGAGTGAGGTCGGCCAGCATCGCCCCGGCGAGGCCATAGTGCAGGTAGGTGGAAGCGAGCCGTCCGTTCTCCTCGTTGATTGCCAGGAGGAATAGTTCTTCGGCAAGACTCAGCGTCGGAATGTCCATAACTTTTCCTGACGCAATTCTAGCAAGCGGCCGTTATCGAACAGTTATGGACAGGTTAAGGATCGTTTAAAGAAAAAACCGCCGAATTCCCGGCGGCTGGAAGAGGGGGTTTTATCCCGCCTCTTTCAGGTACTCGCGGATAGCCAGCGCGGCGCTGGCGCCCTCTCCCGTCGCGGAAGCCGCCTGCTTGGTCGAGCCGGAGCGAACGTCTCCTGCCGCGAACAGACCGGGCAGACTGCTCATCATCCCCTCGGTGCGGACGAATCCGTTGGCGTCCAGGTCGGCCAGGTCGCGCACCAGGTCGCTGTTGGGCGAGACGCCGATGAAGACGAACACGCCGTCGTATTTCCATTCCTTGACCTCGCCCGTGTCGCGGTCCTCGACGACGATGGCCTCCAGTTTCTTTTCACCTCGCAGTTCCTTCACGGCATGGTTCAACCATACCGACATATTCTTTTTCTCCGCCACTTTATCCTGCAAAATCTGGCTGGCCCTGGGCTTCGGCCCGTTGACGGCGATATCCACCTGCGAGGCGAAGCGCGTCAGGAACAGGCCCTCCTCGAAGCCGCTGTTGCCGCCGCCGATGACCAGCACCTTTTTATCCTTATAGAACGCGCCGTCACAGGTGGCACAGAAATGTACGTTGATGCCAATGAGTTCCTCTTCGCCGGGGATGTCCAGGCGGCGATAGCGCGCCCCGGTCGTGAGCAGGATTGCTTTTGCGCCATACGACGTGCCGTCGCCAGTGGTGGCGCAGAAATAACGCCCCTCGCGCGAGACCTCGGTCACTTCCTGCGCCTGCAGGATTTCCACGCCGAAGCGTTTGGCCTGCCGCCCCAGCCGTTCGGCGAACTCGCCGCCGGAGATGCCCTCGTCGAAACCGGGGAAGTTGTCCAATGTTTGCGTGATGCCCGCCTGCCCGCCCAGTCCCGCCTTCTCGATGACCAGCGTATCGATGCCCTCGCGCGCCAGATACAGCGAGGCGGTCAATCCCGCCGGTCCGCCGCCGATGACAATCACATCATAGAAAGCGCGCTCGGCCTTGGTGCGAATGCCCAACTTCTCAGCCAGTTGTGCGTCGCTCGGCTCGCTTAGAATCGTCCCATCGGGGAAGACGATGGTCGGGATGACGCGCATCCCGTTGTTGACCTTCTCCACAAAAGCCACGGCCTCGGGCCTCTGCTCGATGTCGATGTTTTCGTATTGGATGCGATGCTCGCCGAAGAATTTCTTGGCGCGCTTGCAATCGGGGCACCAGACCGTGCTGTAAACAAGAATGGGACTCTCGGCCATAATTCAATCCTTCCTTTGCCAAATAAGATGACCAAGAGGAAATGATTCTTACTATAGAGACACCAGGTTTCTGCGAGAAACCTGGTGTCTCTGAATTGCATCAATCGAACCAATAGCCGTAACAGGGATATTCCTCGCCGCCCGGCGCAGTGACGAGCAGCCGCCAGTCCTCATCGTCCACGCTGTAAACCTGCAATTCCTTTTCGAGCGATTTCAAGATCAGCGTCTCATTCCAGCGCGAGAGGTGGAAGGATTGCCACGAGGTGTCCACATCCCTGTTCGCGCGTTCATGGGCGATACAAACCAGGGCCGCGCCCACGCCCTCTTTGACGGAATCAGGCAGGGTTGGGGAACGAAACGCCGCGGCCAGCGCGGGGGTTGCATCCGCAGAAAGGTCCGCCAGATAGGACACATCCAGTTCCCCGCCGTCCACCGCCCTCTGCACGTTCTGTCGGACGATGAAGTCGTCCACGTTCAGCAATGAAAGCGAGGCTGCGAAGCCCATCGAGGCGATCAACGCGGCAATAGCGAAGAACCGTTCGCGGCGCAGAATTTCCAGCACGACGACCGCCACGAGCAGTGCCGCCAGCCAGAGGAGGAAGACATGGGTATAGGTCCGCAATCCTGAGAAGCCGTAGGCCGTTTCGTACAGGACCAGGCGCTGGTACGCCGAAATCAGCATGACCAGCACGAGGGCCACGATTCCCACCGACAGCCCGGAGAAGGTGCGCCGCTGAGACTCGGTCTCGCGGCG
>DAOTXP010000186.1:0-16952 GCA_034435275.1 Anaerolineales bacterium
CACGCCGCTCTCGAAGTAGGATGCCGACCGCGACATGTTAAACGTAATCATTACCTGATAGGCGTTCCAGATATTCACCATGCGATTGGTGTGAACATCGGGTGTGTTCACCGTGAACCTGCTCAACAGTTCGTCCCAATATTCTTTCAGATTCACAAACGCGTTTTGCACTTCGTCCTCATTGAGATATCGCGCGATGATGGGCAGGACAGTCTTTCGATTGACGTTCTGCGACTCGGGCGGGTCGAACTTTTCGTCTTTGGGATTTTCGTGATAACCGAGAATGAAAATGACTTTTTTCCGCCCCCCCGCCTTCAAGCGGACTTTGACGTGATGCGCGCCGATGGGCTGCCAGCCGTGCGCCTCTGAATTGGACGTTCGGCCTGCTTCCACCGCCCGGGGCGAATCCCAGCCGCGATAGGGCCCGAGGAAGGCTTCACGGTCTGTATCGAAACCCGCCGTCTTTTCGGAGCAGGCAAAGTAGGCGAAGTGATTCCGCCGTTCGCGGTATTCGCTCTTGTGGATGATGATATTCCCCAGAGGGGCCCCTCTCCCCGGGGGGGAGAGGGGCAAAGGAGAAGAGGCGAGGTCTGTCCAAACCTCGACCTGCCCAATGGAATAATTTCGCTGGAAGTTGGTGGCGTCGTCCAGCGCATCCCACAGACAAAATTCAATCGCGGAGAAAACCGAAAGGTCGGTGGTTTTCTCGCGGTGATTGGTGAGGGTCAGTTCCCAGATTTCGAGGCTGCTGCCGAGCGGGACGAAGTAACGCGTCTGCGATTCGATGTCCGCGAATCGCGAGGTGATGACGGTGTATCCCATCCCGTGGCGGCATTCGTAGAAATCCAGCGGGGTGCGCGTCGGCATCCATGACGGCGACCAGAACAAGGGTCCAGAAAGATGCGGATCGTCGTCTCGCAGGTAAATGTATCGCCCGCCCATGTCCAGCGGCGCGTTGTTGTAGCGGTAGCGGGTGAGCCTTCGCAGGCGCGCATCCTTGTAAAAGGAATATCCGCCGGCGGTGTTGGAGATGATTCCGAAGTATTCCTCGCATCCCAGATAGTTGATCCAGGGAAGCGGCGTATCGGGCCGCGCGATCACATATTCGCGATGTTCGTCGTCGAAGAGACCGTAACGCATGGGGGTCGTCAGTCTCCTTTTCTGGAGAGATAGGTTTCATACAACTCGGGCAGTCGCCGATATGGCTGGGAGGCGATATCGTAGAACTCGTCCGCGCGGATCGGCAGGCGCGCGAATTCGGGGACGGGTTGAACGGTGGGGCGCGTCGCCGCAAATTCTTTGAGCGTTTGCGCGTGCGGTTTCAGCGAACCGTCGGGACGCACCAGCCCGAAGAAGCGTTCGTGACGGGAATGGTCGCAGGGCGGACGATCCCAGAGTTCGGGGACGTAATCGGCAAAGCACCAGATGAACGCGCCTGCCGCGCCGATTTCCACGAGGCGGGGCAGGCACCGATGCAGGTATTCCGCGAGGTCTTCCTCCGAGGCCATGAACTGCGCGCGCGGCTGGCCGTAGGCGCGCCATTTCCAGGTTTGGGAGGGTTCACCAGGCGGTGCGGTACAGCCGCCGAACTCTTCCATCAACACGGGCTTGCCGCACAGCGACGCGGTCAGCGCGCAGGTGAAGGGGACAAAATCGGGGTCGAGCGGATGACGCGCGACGGGCGAGTACATGGGATACGCGTGCATCACGGCCGCGTCCGTCTCTCCGAAGACCTGATCAACCCGCAGGTTGTTGTGTTCCATGAGGCTGGCCGCGTGCAGTCCGCAGGTGATTGGGTGCTCCGCGTCGAGCGCGCGGATCGTTGCGATCATCTCCTTCACCCACTGGCGGCCAGCCTGCGGAGTGTGAGGCCAATCGAACAGGTCTGGCTCGTTGCCGAGATTCCACATCCCGACGGCTGGATGGTCTTTGTAATGGCCCACCACCGCCTGTAACTTCAATTTTTCGGCGGCCAGCGCGAGAGGATCGTGATAGAAGTTCCGATATCCCTTTGGGGTGGGACGCCCGCCGCTGACAACCTGCCGCGGCTTCCCCTGACGTCGGCCTGGGCGCGGCCCGCCCAGCAGCCAGCGCGGCGCCCAGTTCGGTCCGCTCATGTGACCCGTGAAGAAGGTCACGTCCAGTTTAAGGTTGTTATCGGCGGCGATGTCGCAGACTTTTCCGAGATTTTTCAGGCAGGTCTTGTCCACTGCATCTGGCGTGGGTTGAAAGTCATCCCACAGCAGGAAGAGGCGCACAACCCGTAAACCTAACGAGGCGATCAGGGCAAACTCATCCCTGACTTCACCCGCATCGAACTGACTCCACCAGTACATGGCTTTTCGGCGCGGCCAGTAGTTCACTCCGAGAGCAAAGGGTTGTACGTCCGCCATGTTGTTGTTCCGCATTTAAACGGCTCGAGATCAGACGCGCGTTTCGGTCACTTTCCAACACGCGACGAAATGATCGGACTCGATTTCGACGGGAGCAGGCCGCTGTTTGCACTTTTCGAACGCGAGCGGGCAGCGGTCGAAATATACACAGCCGCCAATAGGACCTGTTTGGGCGCTCTGGCTTTCCACATTGACCTCCTTGTCCCATTTTTGGTCGAGGCGCGGGACGGAGGCTGTGAGCATTTGCGTGTACGGATGGCGCGGCGCCTGAAAGATTTTTTCCGTGATGCCCATTTCCGCAACACAGCCGCGATAAAGGATGACGGCGCGCTCGCTGATGTAGTTGGCGAGGGAGAGATCATGTGTGATGAACAGGATGGAAAGGCCGCGCTTCTTGAGGTTGGCCAGGAGGTTGAGGACGTCAATGCGGGTGGAGGCGTCCAACATGCTGATGATCTCGTCCGCTACAAGGAATTTGATGTCCAGCAGGAGGGCGCGGGCGATGAGGAAGCGCTGGAGTTGGCCGCCGCTGAGTTGGTGGGGGAATTTGTTCAGGACGTGTTCGGGGTTCAGGCCGACATCCCTCAGCGTTTTTTCCAACTTTTGATTCCATGCCTGCGCGTCTACGTCGGGATAGAATTCATCGTGGATGATCTGGAAAATGCGGTCGGCTTTGAAAATCGGATTGTATGAACTGAACGGATCCTGGAAGACGCCCTGGACTTTGCGGTAATACTCTTTGAGAGTGTCTCCTTCGAGAGTGGAGACGTCCGTCCCATCCAATGAAATCCTGCCCGATGTGATGGAAACGAGGCGCAGGATCATCTTGCCGATGGTGCTTTTCCCGCTTCCGCTTTCGCCGATCAGGGAAACGACCTCTCCCTCCTTGACCTCGAAACTGACACCGCTGACGGCGTGCAGTTCCCTCCCTCCGAACGTTCCGACTCGATAAATTTTTGTCGCTTCGTCGAGTTTAAGCATGGATCCCAGACTCCTTCCAGCAGGCAACGAAGTGATCTCTTTCGATCTCGACGAAGGGAGGGACCTCCGCGCATTTGTCGAACGCGATGGGACAGCGGTCTCGAAAACGGCAGCCAGTCGGAGGGTCGAGCAGGAGCGGGGGTTTGCCCGGGATTCCCGCCAGCCGCTTCTCGGAATATTTCACGCCGACCGACGGGAGAGAGGAGATCAGCAGTTTGGTGTAGGGATGGAGCGGTCGGCGGATGATCGTCTCGGTGGGGGCCTTCTCGGCCAGTTGTCCCGCGTACATGATGAGGATGCTGTCGGCGATCTGATAAAGGATCGAAATATCGTGCGTGATGACGAGGGCGCTGTTGCAGCATTCCTGGTCTCGGAACTCGACGAGCATTTCCGCGACCGCCTTCTGGCTGGCCACGTCGAGGGCGGAGGTGATCTCGTCCGCGATGAGCAGCGAGGGATTCAACAAGGTGGACAGCACCATGACCATCCTCTGTTTCATGCCGCCCGAAAGTTCGATGGGGTACATGTCGAGAACTTCATGCGGCAGTTTGACGAGATCGAGCCGCCGCTTTAGTTCGGGCAGGATGGCTTTGAAATCCACCCTTTTCGCGCGCAGTAATTCCTCGGTCATTTTGCCGATCTTGCGAATCGGGTTCATGGCGTTCATGGCGTACTGCGGGATGATGGAAATTTCCCTGAACCTGAACTCATTCATTTTTTCCATGTCCCAGATGGGAACTTCCGCGCCGTGAAGCGTGACGCGTCCGCTCACGTATTTCATCGGCGGCGCGAGGAAGATCAGGCTGTGACCGAGGGTGGTCTTGCCGCAGCCCGATTCGCCCGCCAGCCCCATGATCTCGCCGCCGTCTATTTTGAACGTGGCGTTTTCCAGCGCGTGCACGTTGCCTCTCAGGGTTTGATAATAGACCGTCAGGTTCTCGACTTGTAAACCCATTGTCACATCTCCCTGAGTTTGGGATTGAAGACTTCGTCGAGGCCGACATTCATGCTATAGAGGGCGCCAACGATGGAGGTGATGGCCAGCCCAGGCGGGACGAACCACCACCAGGTCCCGAGTTGAAGCGCTCCCCACAGGACCGCGTACTGCATCATCAGCCCGAGCGAGATCGCGTTCGTCGGGCCGAGTCCGATGAAATCCAGCGTGGCGGCGTTGAGGATCGCCCCGCCGAATTGAAGGATGAAGACCAGCAGCAGATAGGACATCATGTTCGGCGCGATTTCGGAGAAGACGATTCTCAACGATTTCATTCCGCTCATGCGGGCGAGGTCAACGAAATCCCTGGTGCGCAGGGAAAAGGTCTGGGCGCGGATGGCTCGCGCCGTCCACGGCCAGGCCGTAAGGCCGATGAAGATGCACTCCGTGAGAATGCTGCGCACTTCGAGATAGGCAGCGATGATGAGAAGCACCGCCAAAGTTGGGATGACGAGTACGATGTTCGTCATTGCATTGAGGATTTCGTCCACGATGCCCCCTCGATAGCCAGCGGTAAAACCGATTAACATGCCAATGAGGGTGCCGATCCCTCCGCCGATGGCACCCACGAGGAAGGTAGCCCTCAAGCCGTGAACGAATTGCGAGAAAACGTCCTGTCCGAAGAATGTGGTCCCGAACCAGTATTCGGAGGATGGCGGCACAGCACCGAGCGGATTCACATAATCGAAGGGTTTGTTCTGCGCGAGCAGGGGGCCAACGAGCCCCAGGACGAGAAAGAAGAGTATGATGGACAATCCGATCAGCAGTTTTTTATTCCTCAATGCAAAGTAGAGGAGTTCGTTTTTCTTCTTTTGCCCGTTCATGCCGTCTCCCCTGTCATACCCCTGCGCGTGCGCGGATCAATCAGAATGTAAATGATGTCAATGATGAAATTGGCGAGCAGAACGCCGATGATGATGAAGAGGAAGCATCCCTGGATTAAGAAGTAATCCTGATTTTGGATGGCGGCCAGAAGCAGGTAACCGATCCCGGGGTACGAAAACACGACCTCGGTCACGAGCGCGCCTGCAACGATGACGCCTAACTTGAGCGCCAGTCCCGTGATTTGCGGGAGGATGGCATTTCTGAACGCATAATTTCTGATCAGATTTCGCGGCGCCCCCAGCGCCCCCAGGTAGTGGGAATAATCCGCTTCGAGTTCGTAGATGATCATATTCCGCATTCCAATCGCCTGTCCCCCAAACTCCACGAGAAAGATCGAGATAAAGGGCAAAAACCAATGGTGCAAAACACTCCCGATGAAAGTCCAGGAAAGATTGGGCCGCATCGAGAAACTATACGCGCCTGCGATTGGAAAAATACCCAGGACAATTCCGAAGAACCATGCCAGCAGGATTCCCAGCCACATGTACGGTGTCGCGGTCAGGATGTAGCTGAGCGGTGACATGGTGTTGTCGAGCCATTTGGAGCGCGCCGCGAACGCGCCGAATTTATTCCCGGCGTACCAGCTGAGCAGAACCGATGGCACGAGGAGAAAAACGTCGTAGGGAACCGCGCGCAACAACACCTTTGTCACGGGTGTTGGAAACAGGTAGGTGCTTATTCCGAGGTCGCCGCGGAGGAGGGAATTCCAGAAGTTGAGATACTGTTGCCACAGAGGAAGATCCAATCCGAACAGATGCGAGTAGTAGTCATACATCATCTGGATGGCCGAGGCATTCGTGTTCACCGAGACCCTCGTCAGCATGTTGCGGACGGGATCGCCCGGCATGAAACGCGGGATCATCCAGTCAATGGTCACTGCGAGGAAAAAGGTGAGCAGGTAGATAAGGATCTTCCTGCCGAAATACTTTTTCACATGCACCTCTTCATTCCGAGGACGGATACTTACCGCCCCTCCCAACCTGAAGGGGAGGGGCGGCGTAAGAACTGACTTACTCGTTACGGTGTCACGGGCTTCAGGTTGATGAGCGTCATCAAGCCGCCCATCTGCCAGTATCCCGACCAGGTGGTGGGAAGAGTCGGTGAAGCCGAGTTTTCATCGGGCCAATTCGTCCAGGACGAGGTGCTGTACTGCGACCACAGGCCGTTGTACCACAGCGGGATCATGGGCATGTCGGTCAGCATGAGTTCCTGGATCGCACTGCAGGCGGCTTTCATTCCTTCTTCGTCGGTCACGGGCACTTTGGCAAGCGCATCAACCAGATCGAAGAGTTCCTGGTTGTCGTAGCGGCCGAAGTTACCGCTCTGCATTTGCTCCTGGATCGGGTGCCTGAACAGGAGGTTGTACAGGGTCCACGGGGTGTTGCTCATGCCCGCCCAGTTATTCAGCGTCATGTCGAACGTGCCGCCCTGCAGGGCGGTGTTCCAGGCGCCGTAATCGGGGTAGGCAGATTTGATGTTGATTCCCGCGGCCTGGGCGCTGGAGGCGATGATGTCAATGGCGGCCATCCAGTCCGTCCACCCGTTCGGGCAGGTGACTTCCAGCGCGATCGTGGAACCATCGGGCGCCTCGACGAAGCCGTCACCGTCCACGTCAACGTACCCGGCGGCGGCAAGCATCTGCTTTGCTTTTTCCGTGTCGAAGGTGTAGCCCAGCTCGGCCAGCACAGCCTGGTCATCGAACCTGCTCAGGGACGGAAGCAGACCAGTCGGGCTGGCGGCCTTGACCAGATTGGCATAGGCGACGTTCACAATGGAGGGCACATCAATGGCAAAGGCCAGCGCGCGTCGGAAGGCCGCGTCGTCCATCGGTTTCTTGGTGGTGTTCAGGAATAACACGGCAGTGTTTGCGGAGAGCATGTAAGGGGCGCCGGCGAAGTAGGTCTTGACGTAGCCTTTGTCCACGAGGGTTGCAACACCGGGTAGGAAGTTGTTGCTCAAGTCCACCTCACCCTTGAGCACCGACCCCAGTGCGACGTTGTTGCTCGAGAAGCGGATGTCCACGATGTACTTGGGGGCGGGCTTGCCGAACACGTCGATGCCCCACCAATCCTCATTCCGTTCCCAGATGTTGCGATCTTCAGCGTTTGCCAGGTACAGATAGGCGCCGGAGCCAACAGGCTTCTCGTTCGCGCCGGTGGTGATTTCCTCTTCCGTACGGTTCTCCCACAGATGCTTGGGGACGATGGGGAGGTTGTAGAGGTAGTTGCCCCATTCCTGGTACAGGGGATCGGTGAAGGTGAATTTCAGGTGGGTATCGTCAACCGCTTCCACGCTGGTCAAATATCTCCACAGCGGAGAAAACCAAAGCGCGGCATACTGCTGGCCAAGTTCGAAGGTGAACTTGACATCCTCGGCTGTCAGCGGTTCGCCGTCGCTCCACGTGAGGCCCTCCCGCAGAGTCACTTCGTAGGTGGTGGCATCGGCCCAGTCCCCGCTCTCCGCCAGCCAGGGGATGAACTCGCCGGTCAACGGATCGAACGAGAACAGGAACTCATACACATATCCGATCGTGCCCGTAGTGTTCGCCAGGCTGCCCGGCTGGAAGGGATTCCAAGTGGAGGCCGGGCCCCATGCCGCGCCACTCACGTACAACGTTTCACTGCGCGGGAACTCCGTGGGGGCGGCGGGCTCGGCGGCCGGTGGCTCGGTGACGGCGGGCTCGACCGCCGGGGGTTCGGTGGCCGGAGGCTGTGTCGCCGCCGGTTGGCATGCGGCAAGCATTATGCTCAACGCCACCAGGATGGATACGATGATGGTCAAGCGTCTCATCTTCATACTCCTTTCATGATTGATGATTGTGGTATATTCAGATTTGGAGGCCTGACAGACCCTGCTATGGATGACAGGCTTCCATTTTTCCTGGCGTCCGGTGTCCATGTTGGATGCCGGACGTCCTTCTCGTGGGCAACAGATTACGCTAATTTAACTTTTCACCTCCTTGTAAGATGATTCCCGGGGCGATAACTGGGCGAAGTTCTGTGACATGAGATCTCTCCCGGTTGTATTCATGCCGCACCACAAGAATCGCGGATGATCAGTTCGGTGTCCATGATGATGCGGCGCGGGGGGTGCAGGCCGTTCTCGATCAAGTCGAGTAGAAGTTCAACGGCTTTAATTCCAAACTGGATCACAGGCTGGCGGACAGTGGTCAGTTGGATGTCTGAAAGTGTCGCAATGGGGAGATCGTCGAAACCGACAAAGGCCACATCCTTTGGAATGCTCAGGCCGGCTTCGCGCGCGGCGCGCATGGCGCCAATTGCCATGATATCTGAGGCGGCAAAGACCGCATCGGGTTTAGCGAACAATAGTTTTTGCATCGCGTAATATCCACCCGCCTCTGTAAAGTCGCCCTCGACAATCAGGGCTTCGTCTACATCGCGCCCGCGCTCTTTGAGGGCCTTTAGATAGCCTTCTTTGCGGTCGAGTCCCACTGTGCTGTGCGCCGGGCCGGCAATGGTCCCGATGCGGCGGTATCCGATTTGGATCAGGTGTCTCACAGCATTGTGCGCGGCATTGACATTGTCAATGTCAATATAACTTACATTGTCGGATCGGAACGGACGTCCCGCGACTACCAGCGGCATTTTCGAGTCCACCAGCAGGCCGATGATTTGCTGGTCCCCATGGTGTCCGGCCTGGACCAAGACCCCGTCGAGGAGGCCCTTGCGCGCCACGCGCGGGAAAATTTTTTCCTCGTCTTCTTTCGTGCCGACGAGGAAAAGTGCCAACGTATAGTTATATTGATTGCAGGCTTGGGCAATACCTTTTGTCAGATGGGGGTAATAGGGATCGGTGAAGAAGAAACTGACGCTGTGGGGGAGGACCAGCCCGAGGGTCCAGGAACGCTGCGAGGCGAGAGTGCGGGCGGCGGCGTTCGGATGGTATCCCGTGTTCTGGATCACTTCCAGCACCCGTTTTCGGACGTCCTCGCGTACGTTGGGATAGCCGTTGACCACACGCGAAACAGTCGAACGGGAAACCCCGGCTTGTTTGGCGATGTCTTCCAGGGTCAGGTCGGGCACTGCACGCCTCCGGCGTATTGGTAGCGCTCTTATCTGTTATGCCAAAATAAGGAAATAATCATTCGTAATACTCATAGTAGTCTATATATGGCGGTTGTTTGAGAGCGCTCTCATTCACTTGCATTATATATGGTTTTTGGGCGCGCGTCAACTGTTTTCTGGAAACTCGTTTGACCATATCGCTATAGTGTTCTTTTGCATGGACCATCACCAAATTCCAGATTCTCCATTCGGCTGGATTTGCAGGAAAATTGCATGTCAGTCTTCGAGACCATTTCCATTGTTCAGATTCAAGATGTTTGTTCGTCTGAGTACGATTGCCCGCAATATCGGAATGATTTGCAATCACTGGCACACGCTTAATTGAGCAAGTTGGAGAGTGGGTTCCCAGCATGACAAAGATTCCGCCAATGACGGCGGCGTCTTCATGAGCCAGACTTTGATTCATCAGTAATCACACCGCTTTTGTCTCCTTGTATGGTTGATTTACTTTTTCGGCAACGAAGTAGTGGACATTGCGTAAATCCATGTGGTGCAGAAAACACGATCCATCTGGAGCAAGAATGACATCATGGAATCTTACTTCTTCGAATGACGCAATGGCTTCATTGATCGCACGCGCGGCCAGTATGCAGACCTATTACACCGTCCGCTTCCTGGTCGACCGAGATCTGGTCGGCGATGCCTATCGCGCCTATGCCTACTTCCGCTGGGTGGATGATTGGCTTGACGGGACTGGCCGCGATCCATCGGAATGTCTCGCTTTTGTGAATCGCCAGCGCGCGCTCGTTGACCAATGCTATCGTGGCGGGCACGTGCACGGCCTTGCTGAGGAGGAGTACATGCTGGTGGACTTGATCCGCGGTGATCGCGGGAAGATGAGTGGACTGCAGTCTTATATTCGCAATATGATGTCCGTGATGGCCTTCGATGCCGAGCGAAGAGGAAGATTGATCTCGCGCGAGGAACTGGCAAATTACACACACTGGCTGGCCGTGGCCGTGACGGAGGCCATCCACTACTTTATAGGTCACAATTGCCCGTCCCCGCGCGGGAACACGCGTTATCTGGCCGTCAGCGCCGCGCACATCACGCATATGCTGCGGGATACGCTCGAAGATATCGAGGCTGGCTATTTCAACATCCCGCGCGAATTTCTCGATTCTCAGGGAATCCAGCCCTGGGATGTAAACAGTGAAGCCTATCGCGCCTGGGTGCGGCGCAGGGTTCAGTTGGCGCGGGTTTATTTCGATGCGGGGCGGGAATCTCTGGCGCAGGTTGTTAACGCTCGTTGCAGGCTGGCCAGTCTTGCGTATATGGCCCGCTTCGAGACCGTGCTCAATTTGATCGAACGTGACGGCTATTCCCTTCGACGCGCGTACCCCGAAAGGAAAAGCCTTGTCTCCGGTCTGCGAATGGGCTGGTCGGTGCTTGCGAGAGCGTTTACCTCCCCGCGCCAGGAAAAATTGCCGCGCGTGTTGCCGAATCAAGTGAGAGGTGAACAATGAGGCCGCGTTTGGTCATCGTCATCGGCGCGGGCATCGGCGGGATCGTTGCCGCGACTCACCTTGCCCAACGCGGGTTGAGGGTACTGGTCCTCGAGAAGAACGCGCATGCAGGCGGCCGCTGTGACCGCATCAGCCGCGAAGGTCATCATTTTGACACAGGCCCGACCCTGCTGGTCATGCCGTTGTTGTACGAGTCGGAATTCAGCGCTTTGGGTGTTTCCATGCGCGACATGCTGGACCTCCAGCGCGTTGACCCGACCTATCACCTGGTCTTCGACGATGGCAGCCAACTGGCGCTCACTTCGGATATGAAATCCATGCAGGAGCAACTGGAATCTTTCGAAAGAGAAAGCTTTCGGGGTCTTTTGCGTTATATGGATGAGGGCCATCGTCACTATCATCTCGGCATTCAGAAACTGGTCAACCGTGATTTTCGAACAGTCTCCGAGTTCTTTACCGTCAGCAATATCCCTCTCCTTTTTCAGTTGAAGCCGTTTGTAAATCATTATCGCAACATGTCGGCCTACTTCGACGACCCGCGCCTGAAAGCGGCCTTCACATTCCAGGATGTGTACATGGGCTTGAGTCCCTTCGAAGCACCTGCCACGTTCTCGATGATGCCATACACCGAACTGGCGCATGGAGTCTGGTATCCGCGAGGCGGCATGCTCCGCATTGTGAATGCGCTGATGGAGATCGCCTTGCGCGCGGGCGTGGAGTTCGAGTTCGACGCGTCCGTGGAACGAATCGACATAAACGGAACCCGGGCCCGCGGCGTGATCCTGACCGATGGTCGTCGTCCGAAGGCAGACGCGGTCCTTGCCAACGCCGACCTGCCTTACGTTTACAACGATCTGTTGCCCCAGGACGGTCAGGCCAAGCGATTGAGTCGCAAGCGCTTCTCCTGCTCGGTCATCAGTTTCTTCTGGGGCGTGGATAAGCAGTACGCGACGCTCGGCCCGCACACACTCTTTCTCGCCAGCGATTATCGCGAGAATTTCGCGAGCATCATTCGGGACCTGGACCTGCCCGCCAACCCCAGTCTTTACGTCCATGCCCCGGCGCGGCTCGACTCGTCCATGGCCCCGGCGGGGGAGGATACGCTGACGGCGATTGTCCCCGTCGGACACATGAGCGAAAACGGCGAACAGGATTGGGGTGAACTGCGCGACAAGGCGCGTGAGCAGGTCTTCCGCCGCCTGGCGATATTGGGCATAACCGATCTCGAGTCACATATCAAATTCGAGACCACGTTCACTCCTCTATCGTGGCGCAAGCGCTACAACTTGATGAAAGGCTCCACGCACGGGCTCTGCCACAACCTGACCCAGTTAGGTTATTTCCGCCCGCGCAACCGACATTCCCATTATCACAATTTGTATTTCGCGGGTGCCAGCACACACCCCGGTACAGGCATACCCACTGCTATGGTCTCCGGCCGCCTCGCGGCGCAACGAATCGCGGACGACCTGCGGGTTTAACCAACGGCGCCCTCGTCGCTTCTGTCGTCAAAAGGAACCGACCATGTCACAAATTCTGATTTTCCTGTCTGTCTGGCTTCACGCACTTGCCACGGTTGTTTTTGTCGGACATTACCTTCTGCTCGCGACAATCTATTTGCCCGCACTTGCACAGAATGGAACGGCGCTCAGTGAAATCTCGAAACGAAGCCGGCCGTGGCTGTACGCGTCCTTGCTTATTTTCATCGTCACCGGGACTTATCTCATGCTGATTGACGCAGGCTATCTGGGGTTCATGAATTTTAGCAATCTTTGGGGCATTCTAATGCTGGTCAAACATATCCTCATCCTTGCGATGATCGCGATGGGATTCTGGTTCAATGCGATCCTTCGCGTTGGGCCGCTTCTGGCCTCGAACACCGGGGCCGCGCGTGCCTTCGGTCTCATGCGCTTGTATGCCAACCTGATGGCATTCGCGGGCGTTCTCGTTCTGTTGTTGACGGCCACCTCGCAGGCACAATAGCACGCTCAGGGGCCGATTTGCCCGACCGACAGAATGTGCTTTGAGGCGGGACTCTGATGCGGCGGGCATTGGGGGAGAGGCCTCGTTTTCTGCATCCAATTTCAATCGGTGGATCGCCTCAAAAGGCCGTCGGTCGAAAAGTCCCAGCACGAATCTCGTATATACTTTACAGAGAGCCGTTTCGTCTTTATGATTCGAGGCATCCATGAACAAACGCCTTTACCGCTTTGTTGCACGCGGCCTGGATGTGATGGTCTGGGGCGGCGAACTGACGGGGGAGGAGTTTCTGCCTGAGCGCGGCCCGGCTGTTTTCATCTCCAATCACCTCGGCGCGCTGGGACCGATTGCGGTCGGCGCTTCGATCCCTTTTTGTTTATACTCCTGGGTGATCGCGGATATGCTCGATGAGGAGCTCGCGCCCGATTACCTCAACAAGGACTTTGTCGAGCCGCAGTTGCATATCCCGCCGCCGTTCAGCCGCTATCTTGCAAAGGCGATCACGAAAATATCCATCCCGTTGCTTCGCTCCATCGGTGGGATAGCCGTTTACCATACAACAGAAGGCTTGCTTGAAACGTATCGCATAACCATTGATGTGCTCGAGGGGGGCAATTGCGTCATCATCTTCCCTGAAGACCCTGCCCAGCCACCCGATCCTCTGACGAAAATGACCCCATTCAAAAAAGGTTTTGCACGGTTGGGTGAGTTATACTTCGAGCGTACGCGCCGCGTTCTGGGTTTTTACCCGCTTGCAGTCCACGCGCGTTCGCGGACGGTCCGCGTGGGACAGCCGATCCAGTTCAATCCATATACCAATCCCGTCGGTGAGCGGATCCGCATCAAGAGTGTTCTGGAGCATTGCATCCGCAATATGGTGCTGGAGGCTGAGTTTGGCGGCGCGCTGAAACTCCCGTTGACCAATTAGGACTTCGTGAAAACCGATATTCGCTCTTTTGGGGCGGGCGTTCGAGCCGAACTCCCCCTTCTGGTGGCCGTATTTCCCTTCGGCCTGATCTACGGCACGCTGGCGCTTGACACTGGGTTGTCCGTGCCGGCCGCGCAGGCCATGTCCGCGATTGTGTTCGCGGGTTCGTCCCAGTTTGTGGCCGCGCAACTGATCCGCGACTCGACGCCAGGGCTGGTCATCTTGTTGACCATTGCAGTGGTCAACCTGCGGCATATGCTGTATAGCGCCTCGCTCGCGCCATACTTGAAGAGTCTGCCTCATCGCTGGAAGTCCCTGCTTTCGTATCTGCTGACAGACGAGGCCTATGCAGTGGCAGTTCTCCATTATGAAAAGGTCGGCGGCGTGACTGCCGCGCACTGGTATTTCTTCGGCGCGGGGTTGGCGTTGTGGACCACGTGGCAGGTAAGCACTGCCGCGGGCATCTTGCTCGGTACAGCCATTCCCTCCTCGTGGCCGCTTGATTTTGCCCTGCCGCTTACGTTTATTGCCATCGTTGTTCCTGTTTTGAAAGACCGTCCCGCCGTGGCTGCCGCGCTCTCAGCAGGGATCGTTGCCATCCTCGCATATGGATTCCCGTACAAACTTGGCTTGATCCTGGCTGCACTCGTGGGCATTTCCCTCGGCACATGGTTGGAGGGGCGGAAATGAATATCTGGCTGGTGATGATTCTGGGCGGATTGGTCACTTATGGAATCCGCCATTCATTCATCTATTTGTTTGGGCAGATCGAGATTCCCGAAGCACTGCGCCGCGCCCTGCGTTTCGTCCCCCCGGCAGTATTGACGGCCATCATCTTTCCCGAAGTTCTCATGCAATCGGATAACCTTGATCTATCACTTGGAAACGCGCGCCTGCTGGCCGCGCTGGTCGCGGTGCTGGTTGCCTGGTGGACGAAGAACACCTTTCTCACCATAGTAATTGGAATGGCCGCTTTGATCGTTCTGCAACTACTCGGAGTATGATTTGTTGACAAATAAATCGGAGCGTAGTAACATTTGCCCGCTTAGCCGAGGTAGCTCAGTGGTAGAGCAGGGGACTCATAAGCCCTTGGTCGCGAGTTCAAATCTCGCCCTCGGCACACCCCCGCCCATTGTGGCGGGTTTTTGTTTGGCGCGGTTTCCCCATTCAAGAGACGTCGCAAATCTCGCCCTCGGCACACCCCCGCCCATTGTGGCGGGTTTTTGTTTGGCACGGTTTCCCCATTCAGGAGACGTCGCAAACCTCGCCCTCGGCACACCCAACCGCCGCGAGGCGGTTTTTGTTTTGGCGCGGTCCCCCCCCATTCAGGATTGCAAGTCCCGCCCTCGGCATGCGGAGACCTGTGCAGGCGGCCTCATTTGTTTTTGCGGCGGAATTCGTAGGCTTCCATCATCTGTTCGATGACCTTCACCTGTTCCGGCTTCACTCTCTGAAATTCAAAACCGATGTCATGAAAACGCGGGTCGAGGTCCGGCTCGCAGTGAGCCACGCGGGCGCTCAACTTCAAAACCTTGAGCGGGAAGGATGGATACTCCGGCAGGTCGAGTTGCAGTTCAAAGGTAACGCCGGCCGGAAGCGCACCATCCCCAATGATCATGGCCCCGCCGGGGCTGAGGTCGGCCAGATATCCCAGCAATTTTCCGCTTTTCACGTCGTAGACGCGCGAATACATCAGAAGGTACTTGCGTTCCAGTTTACGGCGGTCTTCCATTGGCGAATCCTTGCCCCTAGTGTATAACAATTGCGCCGCAAATTCAACCGGTATAATTGACCCATGCGTTGGATTTACATTTCCCCGCATCTTGACGATGCCGTACTTTCGACCGGCGGATTGATTCACGACCAGGCCATGATGGGCATCCCGGTCGAAATCTGGACTTTGGCATGCGGATTCCCGCCCGAGGGCGGCCTGACACCTTTTGCGCAAGCCCTGCATTTCCAGTGGGGATTCTCCTCTGCCGAAGAGACCATCCGCTTGCGCCGCGCCGAGGACCTGCGCGCCGCCGCGACTATCGGAGCGAAGGCTGTCCATTTTGACTTCCTGGATTGCATCTATCGCCGCGGGCCGGACGGGGAGGTACTTTACCCTGAAGGAGTCTTCACGCTGATCCACGCGGCCGAGGCGGGGTACCCCGCCCAAATAACGGCGGCCCTGGCCCGGGTCCTGGAACGAGGCGATGTGGTCGTCTGCCCGTTGGGTATCGGCGGTCACGTGGATCACGTCGTCACGCGCACCGCGGTCGAGGGTCTGAATCGTCCGCTGTTGTATTATGCCGATATTCCCTACTTGATGAATTATCGGGAACAACTGGCGGCAAAATCCATGGGACTCAGACCAAGCGTCCATCCCGTTTCGGAGGAGGGATTGCAGGCCTGGCAGGAGGGAATCGCGACGTATGTGTCGCAACTCGGCACCTTGTTCGAAGATGACGCGGCCATGCGGGCCGCGATGCGCGGTTATTGGGCCGGATTGGGCGGGATTCGCCTCTGGGAAATGGAACAGACAAGTCGTCCTTGATTTGCGATTGAAATCGTGATATAGTATGCCCGCTTTTAGGAAGAAACACCATACGGGAAGGGCGATTGCATCTCTGGACGGAGATGCAAAATTCTATTCCAGGAACGAACCATGCCAACCACATTCCTGACAAAGGAAGGTTTCCAGAAATTACAGGAAGAACTGGATTACCTGCGCACCGCCAAGCGTCAGGAAGTCGCCGAGCGCCTGCACGAGGCGATGGAGGGCGGCGAACTGATCGAAAATGCGGAATACGAGGCGGCCAAGAACGAGCAGGCCTTCGTGGAAGGGCGCATCCAGGAATTGGAAGTGCTCCTGGCTTCGGCGCGAATCATTGAAGGGAACGAAAAAGGCAAGGCCGGTGTGATCCAGGTAGGCTCGACCGTGACCATCGAGGAGGAAGGCTCTCCGGCTGAGACCTATACCATCGTGGGTGCGGCGGAGGCCAACCCGCGCGAGGGAAAGATCTCCAACGAGTCGCCCATCGGCAAAGCCATCCTCGGCCATCGCGCCGGCGACATGCTTCAGGTGGAGGCCCCGGGCGGTTCGTTCAAGGTCAAGATCATCAAGGTGAAGTAAACAGGCGCCGCGAGAAGTCCTCGCCCCGCGCAACGCGTTGCGCGGGGCTTTTTTGCCCCACCTGCCTTCGGCGCCTCCCCCATTTTAGCCGCGTCAGGCGAAAATGGGGGAGGGGGGGGAGG
>DAOTXP010000187.1:0-2668 GCA_034435275.1 Anaerolineales bacterium
TTACCTTCGAACCGGTCGAGGTGCGGGATTTCGATCCCTCGCCTGTAGATGGCAGTGTCGCGTACGTCTCCAATAACCAACTCCTGCTCGTCAACGCCGACGGCTCGAACCGCCGCGTGCTGTTGGACGGCGGCTCGCAGGATGTGAACAATCCCTTTCTGAATGCGGTCTCGTCGCCCGTGTTCTCCCCGAACGGCAAGACCATTGCATATGGTTTCAAGGGTCTTAACTTTTACGCTCTGGATAGCGGCGTTTCAAATCGTGTGATCGAAAACATCATTGAAGATGCCGGCGGCGGCTTCCAATTCCCGCGCGAACTATATTCGCCTGACAAGTATTCGCCTGACGGGAGCAAACTGCTTATCACACTCGGTTATTACGAAGGCGCGTCCTCGGCCATCTATTATCCGGCTGGCAGCGCCCTGGTGCGCTTAAGCGGCGGGGAGGGGGCCATGATCTGTTGCGGCGAGGCCGAATGGACCGCCGACGGCGCCGCCCTGTTCTCGGGTAGCCCCACCATGGGCATGTTCACTTCGGGATTGTGGCGCGTGGATGCCGCCAGCGGCGCGGTGACCACCCTCCTGCCCGGCGATCCCGGCAACGGCACCTACAACTACGCCGATGATCCGTATCTGGGCCCGGACGGTCAATTGTATTTCTTCTTCGCCAACGCGCCGGCCACTGCCGAGTTCATCAGCCGCACGCCGCTTCAGCTGGTGCGCTCCGCGCCCGATGGCGCGAGCGGCCGCACGGTGCTCCGCTCGGAACTCTTCAACTTGATGAACGAATCTCTCTGGTCGCCGGACGCCAGCTTTGTCATCGTGGCCTATGCCCCGATTGAAGACGTGTATCAGGGCGGGCGCGCCGAGATCGTCTATCTGGACGGCCACCCGAACGTGGTACTGACCGCGTTCGCGCTGAACATGAAATGGGGACCGTGACTGTGCCCCCTTCCTGGATCAATTGGCGCTTTTATGCAGATGGAACGTGGCTGCTCAATCGTCCTTCGTCTGCCGCTTCGCTTTGCTCAGCGTCCGCTCAGGACGATGGTCTTATTCCAATACGAAATTATCAATCAGCCGCGTCTTGCCCATAAAAACGGCCATCGAAAGCAGGAACTTCCCCGATACTTTCTCCAATTCCTCCAGCGTGTCGTAATCCGCGCAGGAGACATATTGCAATTTCGCCAGCGGCTCGGCGTTGACCGTCTCGGTCACGATCTGCCGTAACCTGTCCGCGCCGCGTTCGCCTTGTTCGAATGCAACTTTCGCGGCGCTCAACGCACGGAACAAAACCGTTGCGGCCCGGCGTTCCTCCGCGTTCAAGTACGCGTTGCGGCTCGACATTGCCAGCCCGTCCGCCTCACGCACGGTTGGGCAGACGACCACTTCGATGGGAAAGTCCAGATCGCGGGTCATGCGGCGGATGACAGCCGCCTGCTGTGCATCCTTCTGGCCGAAGTAGGCGACCTGCGGCTGGACCGCATTGAACAATTTGGCGACCACCGTTGTCACGCCGCGGAAGTGACCCGGGCGGGCCGCACCTTCCAGCGGCCGCGTCAGCCCCTCGACCTCGACCCAGGTCTGGAACCCGGGCGGGTACATCACCTCGGGCGTGGGCGTCCACACCAGGTCCGCGCCGACCGGTTCGAGCAGGCGCAGGTCGCGTTCCAGGTCGCGCGGATATTTCGAGAGGTCCTCGTTCGGCCCGAACTGTGTCGGGTTGACGAAGATGCTCACGACGACGCTCCTGCATTCCTCACGTGCGCGGCGGACGAGCGAGACGTGTCCCTCGTGGAGATAGCCCATCGTCGGCACGAACCCGACCGGTTCGTCCAGCAGGCGGCGGGCCGAGCGCAGTTCGTCGAGACGGACGGCTATCATCATTGGCTTGCCCATAGGCTAAATTCCTCGTTGACATTTAGAAAAGATGTGCTAAACTGATGCTACATCAGAGAAAAGGAGACGAAAAATGGCTTATTCTTTTACCAATTCCAAAGGCAAAACCTACTTCCTGCACGCCAAGACCGTCAAACGTGCCAATGGGGCCGAAGGCAAACTGTTCTACTTCTCCAGCCAGGTCAAGCCGGAAGAGGCGCTGGACGCAGTGCCAGCCGGTTACCAGGTGGCCGAGATGAAGACCGGCCTGCCGACTTTGAAGAAAGTATAACTCGATTTGCTGCCAAACCGCCGGATGCTGGGAAACAAACCTGGCCCGGCGGTTCTTGTTTCGTTCGCAAGGAGGAAACTCATGCCTGCTCTCAATCGTGTTCAACTGATCGGCTATCTGGGCAAGGACCCTGAAAGCAAGTTCACGCCTAACGGCAAGAAGGTGGCCCATTTCAGTGTGGCCGTCACCCAGCGCTGGAAAACGGGCGGCGAGACCAAAGAATATACGGAATGGGTTAACATCGAAGCATGGGGTCGTCTAGGCGAGGTGGCGCAGGAATACCTGCACAAGGGGAGCCTCGTCTACATCGAAGGCCGTCTCAAGACCGACAAGTACGAGGATAAGGGCGAGACGAAGTATTACACCAAGGTCGTTGCCCTGGCCCTGCAATTCCTGGACCGCAAGCCGAGCGAGGAACCGCTCGCGGCGGTGGAAGAGGACGCGGGCGAGTACGAAGCATAAGTTGAGCAGAGGCGGTCCCCTGACCGCCTCTGTTTTT
>DAOTXP010000188.1:0-29802 GCA_034435275.1 Anaerolineales bacterium
ATGGACGATGTGCTCGACTTCACCGGCGAGCAGTCGGCCATCGGCAAGCCCGTCGGGTCGGACCTCCTGCAAGGCCTGGTCACCCTGCCCGCCATTTACTACGCCGAATCCCATCCCGAAGACGACGACGTGCGCCTGCTCAAGGAAGGCGGCTGGGGCAACCAGGAACGCATGGAACGGCTGGTCGAATCCATCCGCGCCAGCCTGGCCATCCAGCAGGCCACCGGGGAGGCCAGCCAGGCTATCAAGCGCGCCCTCGAATTACTCACGCCCTTCGATCCCTCCGCCGAGCGCGAGGCGCTGGAGGGGCTGGCAAGGTACGTGGTGGATCGGAGAGTTTAACCCCTGTCGCCCTCTCCCTTGGAGTGGGGATCAGAGGCGCGGTTGATTACACGCAAAATCCTTGACGCCACCATTTGCGCGTGCTACAATCGGCACACCCTCGCAAGGCGGATTCCCGCCATGACCAACCTCCGAAGACCGCTCCGGCTGAATGTCGGCTTTATCGTCAGTCAGGAAGTCGGATACACACACGAATTCCCCTTCGACTATGAAAACATCCAGGTCGCGGATGATCTGGATTTACGTCATTTCCGCGGCGCCGCCCACATCGGCCGCACCCAGCAGGGATTGCTCGTCACCGCACAATTCGAAGCCGAACTCGATCTCGAGTGCGCCCGCTGTCTGCGCATGTTCGAACAAACCGTCCGCTGGGAAATGACCGAGGTGTACGCGTTCAGCAAAAAGTCCGAGACCGACTCGGAACTGCTCCTCCCCGAAAGCATGCAGCTCGATCTTGCGCCGCTCGTCCGCGACGACGCTCTGCTCCAGGTCCCCATCAACCCCATCTGCCGGCCCGATTGCAAAGGCCTGTGTCCTGTCTGCGGCCAAAATCTCAACCTGAAGGATTGCGGCCACCGCGCCGACGAAGGCGATTCCCCCTTCTCTGTTCTCAAAGACTTGCTCAAAAATTAACCCGCGGAGACTGCCGTGGCTCCTGCCGCCCGCCAGAAACGTCACCAGGTCGCGCTCGAGATGCTGCTCGAACGAGCCGGCGTGCAAGGGTACCTGACCACCGACGACCTGATGGAAGCCTACCCAGACACTTCGCGCGATGCAGAACGATTAACCGTTCTGCTGTCTGCCCTGCGACGACGCGGCGTGGATGTGCTCGATCCCGACGAAGAACCCGCGTCGGACTCCCCCGCGGCCGATCCCATTTTCTATGGCGATCCCTCCCCTCGCGACAGCACGCTCGTTGGTGACGATCCCATTGGCCTGTATCTCAAGGAAATGTCGCGCGTGCCTTTGCTCTCAACGGAAGAGGAACTGGCCATCGCGATTCGCATCGAAAAGGGACGCGCCGCCCGCAAGAAATATCAGAGCCTTGCGGGGCACAAGTCCTCCGCCCTGCGCCGCAAACTGGATCCGCTCATCGAAGACGCGCAACGGGCGCGCGAACATCTCATCAAAGCCAACACGCGGCTGGTGGTGAGCATCGCCAAACGCTACATGGGACGCGGCGTTGCCTTCCTCGATCTCATTCAAGAGGGAAATCTTGGCTTGATGAAAGCTGTCGAGAAATATGATTACAAACGCGGCTTCCGCTTCTCCACCTACGCTACGTGGTGGATCCGCCAGACGATCACGCGCGCCCTCGCCGACCAGGCGCGCACGATTCGCATCCCCGTCCACATGACAGACCGCATCCGCCAGTTGTATAAAGCCAACCACGATCTGGAGCAAAAATTGGGACGGCAGCCAACCGTGGAGGAGATTGCCGCCGCGCTCGGAATGGCCGTCCGCAAATTGCAATGGATCATGAAAGTCTCGTGGGTGCCGCTCTCGCTGGAAAGTCCCATTGGGGACGATGAGGATTCCGAACTTGGTCACTTTATCGAAGACGAGTTGAGTCCCACGCCGATGCAGAGCGCTTACCAGTCCATGCTCAAGGAAAAAATGGAGGAGGTGCTTTCTTCCCTGTCGCCGCGCGAGGCACGCGTCCTGCGCCTGCGCTTCGGCCTGGACGACGGCAACATGTACACGTTGGAGGAAGTTGGCCAGAAGTTCGGGTTGACGCGTGAGCGCATCCGCCAAATTGAAGGTCGCGCCTTGAGACGCTTGCGTCACCCGCGGCGGGCAAGGGAGCTGAAGGAATATCTGTAACGGGGAGGGAATATGCCGATCTCAAGCGCCAAAACCAAGCGGGTTCCAAAAGAGGGTTGTTTTTTCACAGGATTACGAATTCTCGCAGTTCTTGCCAAAATTCTCGGCGGGCTGATGCTCATCGGCGGGATGGTTGGGACGATCATTACCCTAATCAAATCTGCGCCGGATATCATCTCCGGCGTGCAATACTTGGACCAAGGGCTTGCCCTATTCGTGCTCACCCTGATCGCCACCTATTTTGGCGTCTTCGCCGGGCTGGGTTGTCTGGGACTGATCGTCATCGGATTCGGATTTCTATTGGATTTCCTTTCATCGGAACCTGGCAGGGAACAGCCCATTGACAAACCCTCCGCCTCGGCCTAAAATTGCGCCCATGAACACTCCCTTCAACACGACGGTGCGAATGACCATGTCCATGCCTATGGAAATGTTTCTCCGCGCCTGGATGGCACGTTAGGATACTGTACCTGAACGATACGGGCTGTCCATGTTTGCGGACAGCCTTTTTGTTTGTAAATTGCTTTGTTGCAAACATTCATCATTCCATCGCCCTGAGCGAAGCGCAGCAGAGACGAAGGGCGGTTGATCAGCCGCCTGTGCTTTGTCTTCGGCCCTTCGGCAGGTTCAGGGCCTCCGCTCGGCGCGGTGCTGGAAATGATGGCACCAGAGCGTTTGTAAATACAAATCTGACCGCGGAGACACAGAGATCGCGGAGATTTCAAAATGGTTTTCTCTGCAGTGAAAGAATCTGGAGGCACGAATGCCCGAAAACATTCTCATCGCCATTGCCTGGCCCTATGCCAACGCCGAAATCCACGTTGGGAATATCACTGGTTCGCATCTGCCCGGTGACATCGTCGCGCGTTATCACCGTCTCAAAGGGAATAACGTCCTCATGGTCAGCGGCACGGATTCGCACGGCACACCCATCACCATCGCGGCGGACAAGGAGGGCAAGCCCGTCGAGGAGGTATACAAGAAATATCACGATGGATTCCTTGAATTATTCAAGGGATATGGCATTGCGTACGATCTCTTCACGTCAACGCACACCGAAAACCATTTCAAGGTGTCGCAGGCGATCTTTCTTGCGTTGCGGAGAAACGGCTATGTGTTCAAGCAAACTTCCAAACAGTGGTATTCCCCTGGCGCGAATCGCTTCCTGCCCGATCGTTACGTGGAAGGGACATGCTACATCTGCGGTTTCGAGGGGGCGCGCTCCGATCAATGCGACAACTGTGGAAATGTGCTCGAGGCGGAGAAGCTGATCAACCCGCGCGCCAAGACAGGCGACGGCAAACTCGAATTACACGAGACCGAGCATTTTTATCTCGACCTCTCGAAGCTCGAACCCGATGTCAAGAAGTTCCTGCAGGATCGCTCCGACCATCTGCGCGATACCGTGCTGGGGGAGTCGCTGGCGAAGATCGAATCGGAGGGACTCAAACCGCGCTCCATCACGCGCGACCTCGAATGGGGCATCCCCGTCCCTGTGGAGGAGGCCGGGTGGGAAACGAAGAAGCTCTACGTGTGGTTCGAAGCGGTCATCGGCTACCTCTCCGCGGCCATCGAGTGGGCGCAGATATCGGGTCGGAAGGACGCGTGGCGCGAGTGGTGGACAAATCCCAGGGCGCGTCAATTCTATTTCATCGGCAAGGACAACATCTTCTTCCACTGTTCCCAGTGGCCTGCACAACTCATGGGCGCAGGCAGCGCGTTCATGGAAATCTTCGCGGGAGAGGAAGTCCCGTTGACCCTGCCCTATGACGTGCCCGCCAACCAGTTCATGAATCTCGAAAGCCAAAAGATCAGCGGCTCACGCAATTGGGCCGTGTGGGGACGCGACGCCCTGGCGCGCTACGACCCCGACGCGTTGCGATACTACTTGACGGTCAACATGCCCGAGAACAAGGACAGCGACTGGGACTGGGCCGAGTTCGTGGCGCGCAACAACAACGAATTGGTGGCGACGTGGGGCAATCTTGCCAACCGCGTGCTGTCGTTCTGCTACAAACACTGGGAGGAACACGTGCCGGACGTGGACCCGACTTCGTTGCGCGAGGGCGATAGGCAGTTGCTGGACGCCATCGAAAATGGATTCAATGTCGTCGGCGCGGAACTCGAAGCCGTGCGCCTGCGTTCGGCATTGGGCGAAGCGATGAAACTCGCCACCGCGGTAAACGTGTATCTGGATGTCAACGCACCGTGGAGTGCAGTAAAGACAGATAAAGCGGGCGCGGCAAAGACCATCTACACTGCTCTGCGCGCCATCGACTCGCTCAAGGTGATATTCGCCCCCTTCCTGCCCTTCACCTGCGAGAGACTGCATGCCTTCCTCGGGTACGAGGCTCCGCTTTTCGGCGAGCAATACACCGAGACCGTTAACGACTCGCTTGGGGATCATACAGTGTTACGCTACAAATCCATCGCGCTGAGCGGAGCCGCAGGCGAAGTCAAAGCACCGTGGAGGCCCAGCGAATTAAAGCCGGGGCAGAGGCTGAATCAGCCAAGCCCGCTGTTTAAGAAGCTGGAGGAGAGTGTGGCGGCTGAAGAGAGGGCAAGACTGGGTAAGTGAACAGGAAATCGGATGTCCAAATGACATCCGATTTCCTGTTATCCTACAAGCCTGCCCGGGCCCGCTGAAGAGTGCCCGAAGCAAAACACTTAGTTTCGTTTAAGATTCAAACTCCACTTTCGCCGCAGATTAATCTATAATCCGCTCCACCTTATAAGGAGAACAATGCGGCGAGTAAAAGCAAACGGGCTGATTTACAAATATGTATCTTTTGTCCTGGCGGCAGTCTTTTCTGTCATGATTACTTCACCCAACTCGATCCATCGCGCCAAATCGGAATGCCCCGCGCCATCCGACCAAACAGTCGTGCGATGGAAGGACATGTACTGGTTTCCCTGCCAACATTCCTGGAACGGGATCTGTCTCTGGCCGATACGCCGCAAACATATCACCTATAAAGTCACGGTACACGAAGGCATTCCCTGGCGCGACGAAAACGGCCTGGCTGTCGCGGTCGCCGGTGGAATCAAAAGGGATTGGACCGTATACGATGCAACCGCCTGGAATTCGCTTATAAATCATCCCACCTCAAGAAGCAGGTTCCAGGATTATGAACCCATTGCCGAGAACGAATTCGTCGTGCTCGTTGAAACAAGATACAGGATGTTCAACAACGTCGAAGACACGCTTCGGATCTGCACACAATAATCCTTCAGGATCCCTCCCATGAAAATCGGCATCATCGGCGCAATGGACCAGGAACTCGTCCCCATTCGGGGCATCGTCCAGAACCTGGAACGACACGAAAAAGGCAGGCGCGCCTTCTGGCACGGCAGGTCGCACGGACACGACATCTACCTGACCCGCTGTGACCCGGGCAAAGTCAACGCGGCACTGGCGGCCCAGCAGGTGATTGACTATTTTTCCGTAGATGCCATCTTCAACATGGGCAGTTCGGGCGCGCTCGACCCGCGGCTGGAAGTGGGCGACCTGGTCGTTGCGACCGAACTGATCCAGCACGATTTCGATGTCACCGATTGGGGCTTGAAACCTGGCGAATTGCTTTTCGACATTGTCATGGAGGGCAGCACGGGACGCATGCAATTCCGATCCCAGCAGATATTCCACGCGCACGCGGGACTTGCCCAAATGGCAACGGACATTGCTCAAAGCATCGAACTCGTCCCGCTTAACAGTCGCACCCCCAAGACCTACGCGGGCCGCCTCCTCAGCGGTGACCAGTTCATCAGCCAGGTCGAAAAAGCCCGAGACCTCTGGAATACCCACCAAGCACTATGTACAGACATGGAGTCCGCCGCCATTGCCCATGCGTGCGAAGTCAACGGGACTCCACTGCTTTGCATCCGCGCCATCTCGGATAAGGCGGATCACTCCGCCGTTGTATCCTTCAAAGACTTTCTGGGAGAAGCCACCTCCAATTACGGACGGATTTTCGAGATCGCTTTTCAGCGGATTGGGGATGTGCTTTGAGAGTGCGTCTCGCTGTCGACAAGTGTCTCTCGGCATATTCGTCTGGTCGTTGCAAACAGGGCGGGGGTTGAAATTCAGCAGAAAAGTGCTAAACTGATCTTGGGGAAAGGAAATCAAAAGTTGACATTTTGTAGAAAGGCATAACATGTCAACAAAAACAATCCGCAGGATACGATTTTTCCTGGCTTGGATACTGTTGATTAGCGTATCGGGCTGTGCTGGGACAGAAACGCAAGCGACCCCGTCCCAACCTGCAACACCCGTACCAATTCCCTCGCCGACACCCTCCCTCGCCCCTTCCCCAACCATCGAACCTGCAATCACGCCGACCCCGAAATTTAGCCGCGCCATTGACCTGGTGAACTATCAGTCGGAATATGGGTCAGGGTGGTTTTCCGAGACCATAGATTCACTCCCTGAAACAAGCCGCTCTTCCAAGGCGACATTCGAAATACTCCCTGATCCCATCCCAAACCGCAGGGACGGTAAGATATCGCCCATTCTTGTCTCCAGCTACCTTTTCCTCCAGTTCGGGGATATCGGCCCCAATGATCTGGAAGAACACGCGCACACATTGCGAGGGTTATACATCCGCTCGGCGCTTATGTCATTTGTCGATTATTCGGGCGATCGGGTACTGGGCTGGGATCGACGCTCCAGCAAAATTCCCATGGATGTAAAGGGGATGATCAAAAAGGCCAACGACTTGAACTTGCCAGTGTTTCTCGAAATCAATTATTCGGATTACATTCCGGGGCCAAACGGATCGGGACCTGAAGCGCTTCAAGCTGCAGACAACATAGCGAATACCATTTCCTACTTGGAAAGCCTTCAAGCGCAGGGCCTGCATATTGAAGGTGTAACCTTCGGCGATGAAATTGGGGATGACGCAGGCTTTGGCCGTGCAAAACCAACTTTGCAGAATTCCGACCTGGTGGCGCGGTATATCGCTTACGCAACAGCATTGAAACGGCGTTTCCCTGAACTAAAGATCTATGCTTTTGATTCTTATATCGCCGCAACCAGGGGAAATGTATCAGACTATTTAGAACTGCTCCGCCAGATTCGCGAAGCAGAAATCAGGGAAGGCACCCTCCTGATTGACGGGTTTGTCTTTCGGGAAAGTTACATCTATATGGACGAGGACGGCAATGTGCTGGATTCCTGGCTCATACTCGACGATGTCGAATCACTGGCTGGCCAGGGGACCGTCAGACGATATGATGTTTTCGGTAACAAGAATCCGAATACCGACAGGGGTTATCTTGCAACCCTGATCGACCAAACGGAAACAATCTTTGGCCGCGAACTCGATATCGGAATCACGGAATACCTGCCTGCTGGTCCAGTACAGATCAGCGAATCGGATACATCCAAATATAAAGACATTGATTTTGTCATCCACTATGCCGACCTGGTGGGTACGTATGCAGAACAGGGACTGGATGTTGTGTCCACCTGGATGTTCGCCAACGAAACAGACCAGGCCAAGTGCTACATTGACAGACAAGGCAATCGGGGATTGAATTATCCAATCCGCGAGCAGTTGGCTCAATACTTCAAAGGTTCCATCCTTCAAGTACAGCGACCCCTGCCATATTCCTCTTTGAGGGTAAAGGTATATGTCGCGAAAGATGGCGAAGACTACTTCATTTTGGTTCTAAATAAGGATGTTCAGAACGAGCATACCATTCGGTTATTAATACCTGGCCAATATGACCTCACCCTTCGCCTGTCTGCCCATAGCTATAACAGCGTCATAATAGAGCAAGGAAATGTAATCGTTTCTGGTGTGGGGCCTTAATTCAATAAACTGCAAATTCTCAATGATGGGTCGATTCATATTCTCCGCTAAACGGATAAATCCCGCCTGTCTTGTAAGACGCGCTCACGCGCAACCCACTGGTATAATCACGACCAGTCTTGTCCTCTTTGGCAGGTCTCATGGACATAGCCACCCAACACGGATACTTCGTTCTTGCCGATCTTTCGGGTTATACCTCATTCGTCGCGGGGACGGAACTCGAACATTCCCACGAGATCCTCAGCGACCTGCTCGAAACCATCTGCAAACGGATCGAAACCCTGCTAACGATTCACAAACTGGAGGGGGACGCGGTCTTCGCCTACGCGCCCGAAGCCAAGATCACGCGCGGGGAGACTCTGCTCGAATTGATCGAGTCCACTTACGCGGCCTTCCGCGACCGTCAGGTGGAGATCCGCCGCGCCACCACCTGCACCTGCAATGCCTGCAAAAATATCCCCAGCCTGGATTTGAAATTCATCGTCCACCACGGCGATTATATCCTCCAGCAAGTGCGCAACATCCGCGAGATGGTCGGCTCGGATGTGAATCTCGTCCATCGCCTGTCCAAGAACCACGTCAGCGACGTGATGGGCTGGCGCGCCTACATGATGCTCACTGAAAAATGCCTCGAACATCTCAACCTGAATCTCGAAGAGGCGCAGGCCATAACAGAATCCTACGAGCATCTCGGGAAAGTGAAGACTCTTAACATAGACCTTCACAAACGCTATCGGGAAATCTTGGAGGCGCGGCGCATTCTGATTGACGAGAAGGATGCCGACATCATCCTCCGCATTGACTTCCCCGCGCCTCCGCCCGTGACCTGGGAGTGGATCCAGGATCCCCTGAAGCGCAACCTCTGGGTGGAGCACGTACACTGGTCCATTGGTGACAGGCCAAAGGGTCGCGCGGGCCGCGGCGCCAGCAATCACTGCGCCCACGGAAAGTCTACTAGCACCGAAGTCACTCTCGACTGGCGCCCCTTCGAATATTCGACCATCGATTCGTTCGAAAACGAAAAGAAGACCTTTTCCGAGACGCTCCGCTTCGAGCCGCTGCCGGGTGGCGGGACGCGCGTCCACGATATCATGCAGATGCACATACCCTTGCCGCGTTTCCTGCGGCGGATTGGCGCTTATATCATGCTGGTTTATCAGGTAAAGTACAACCAAATGTTGGAAAAAGCCGCGCGGCTGGCGGGGGAGGAATACAAGTCGCTTCACCAGTCCGAATGACCCGCCTGGCGCAATTCCTGTCCATCAAACAGGGGGAAGGTCGTACAGCCTCGCTGGTGATCGGCATTATGCTCTTCACGGCAATGGGCGCATCCTTGGGCGGGACGGGGATCGAGGCGCTCTTTTTCGCCCGCTTCGGCGTGGAATACCTGCCCTACATGTTCCTAGGATTGGGCTTCACCAGCATGCTCATGTCCTTCGGCATGACCGCCGCGCTGGGACGCATCCCCCGCCGGGTTGTGTACACTGCCATTCCTCTCCTCGTCGCGGCCATCCTCATCGGCGCGCGCTTCGCCCTGCTGACAGGATTCAACTGGCTGTATCCCGCATTGTGGCTCGGGAAAGAAATCCTCAACTCACTGACGGGCATCCTCGTCTGGGGCATCGCCGGCGCGACCTGCGACACGCGCCAGGCCAAACGACTCTTCCCGCTCTTCAACGCCAGCCGCATCCTGGGACAGGTCATCGGCGGATTTGTCACCGGCCTGCTGGTCGCTTCCATCGGAACCGAGGACCTCCTGCTTGCATGGGCGGGGGCGATGTTGCTCTCCTTCCTGTTCAGCCGCGCACTTCTGCCCAGCCTGCACACCAACAATGCGCCGATATCTCGACGCAAACCACGGACTCTGATCCAGGAAATGCAACGCGGATACCAGTACGCGCGCGGCTCACGCCTCATGCGCTGGATTTCCTTCGCCGCCATTCTCTTTTCCATCCTCTATTTCTCCATCTCACTCCCCTTCTCACGCGCCGTCACCGAACAGTTTCCTCTCGAAGATTCGCTGGCCGCGTTCCTCGGCCTCTTCAACGGCTTGAGTACGGCCGCGGCCTTTCTCGCCTCGCTCTTCTTCGCCAATCGCTTTTTTTCGCGCTTCGGCATCATGGCCTGCATTCTCGCCTTTCCCGTGATCTATCTCGTCGGCTTCGGAGGGCTGGCGCTTCTGCCGGTCTTTGCCGTCGTTGTTGCCTTTCGTTTCGTGCAGATGCTCTGGCTTTCGGGCATTGCCGATCCCGCTTATCAAGCCATGTTCAACATCGTCCCGCCTGAGCGCCGCGATCAGGTACGCACGTTCATCGAGGGCGTGCCCGGGCAGGCGGGCATCTTCCTGGCGGGCGCCATCCTCATCATTGGCGAACAGACTCTCGCCCCCCAACAACTGTATCTGGTCGGTCTCTTGGCCGCCGCGTTGTGTACTTACGCCATTTTCCAGGCCCGCCGCGGCTACAACGAGGCGTTGATCGAAGCCCTGCGCGCCGGCCGCCCGCACCTCTTCTTCACAGAGGAACAGCCTTTCGGTGGATTTCATCAGGATGCTGCCGCGGTTCAAACCGCGCTCAATGGACTTCGAGATCCTGATCCCGTCATTCGCCGCGTCTCTGCCGAAATCCTCGGTCATCTTTCCCCGCCCGAGTCAACCCATGCCCTCGTGGACGGATTAAGCGATGCGGATGCTCTCGTACGCGCCGCGTGTTTAAGGGCCTTGTCCCAATCCAGGGCAACTCATGCGTTACTGGACATCGCCGCTTCTCTCTCGGATCCCGAGCCTGATGTCCGTTTCGAAGCCGTTTCCGCCCTCTCGGCCCTCGCGAGAGATTCATCCAGGCTGACGAAGCAGATCGAGCCATTGTTGGACGACGACGATTCCAGAGTCAGGGCCCGCGTGGCGGTTTCATTACTGCGCATCAGGGCGGGACACGATAAGGCAAAACAGTATCTCCGCTACACAGCCGTGTTCGGAGAGCCATCCGCCCGCCTTCACGCAATCGCCGCATTGGGCGAGTGGGGCGACAAAGAGGCCTTCGATTTCCTCGCCAATGAAATCCGCGATGAATACTTGGAATCCAGTTTTCAGCGCGCTATCCTTACCGCGCTGGCGCAAATCCATGCGCAGGGCGCAATTCCCTTTTTGCTCGACGCGTTGAAAAAACCAGCCGTCCGCGAGACATCTGTAATCCTGCTTGGAGGGTTCGGCGCGGTCGTCATGGATTCCGTCCTTGCCGCGTTGCGGGAAGAGGAATCGGCGGAGGGCGCATTGCTAACCCTCGAACGATTGCCAACACCGCCCGCGAAACCCATCCTTGACTTCGCGCGTGCGGCGGTATCCCGCGCGGTGGAGTACGACGCACCGATGCGCGGGATCGATTCAAAGGTCAGGGACGACGCGGTGGGGCTGCTAGTCGAGTCCCTGCACGACAAATCCCGTCAATACGGCATCCGCGCTTTGCGTGCCGTCGGTCTGCTGGGGGATCGTGAGGCGATGAATACCGCCATCGAAAATTTGCAAACGCGCGATACCGGCCGCCGCGCCGATGCCCTTGAAGCATTGGAATCAATCAGTTCCAAATGGCACGGGATCGTCCAACCTCTGTTGCATTTATGGGAGGAAGACCGCACGAACGGAGGCCAGCCTGACTGGCCGTGCCTGCTGGCCGACGAAGACGCGTGGATTCGCAATTGTGCCGCTTTTGCCGCTCACAAACTTGGAGTCACGAAGATGGAAAATCTTGCCACCCTTTCGATCATGGAGCGCATTCTGTTCTTCAAGCGGGTGCCGTTGTTTGCCAATCTTGCACCGACCGATTTGAAACAGCTGGCCGCCATTGCGCAGGAAGAATCGTTCACCGACGGCGCGCTGATTGCAGAACAGGGGGAGATGGGTGATGTGATGTACATTATCACGTCCGGAGAAGTGCGGGTGATCTCGGCAAAAGGAGGCGAGGAATTGGAAGTGGCGCGCCGCGGCGCGGGTGAGTATGTCGGCGAGATGACACTGATCAGCCGCGAGCCGCGCATTGCCTCGCTCGCGGCGGCGGGAGACGTGCATACACTGTGTATTGACCAGAAGAGTTTCGAGGTGCTCCTACGCGACCGCCCGGACGCGAGCCTGGCCGTCATCCGCGTGCTGTGCGAGCGGCTGAAAGAAGCGACAGGCAGGTGATTCGGCCTGCCGCGTTACGGCATCGGCACAAATCCGAGAAAGGTATCGGGGAATCTATCCGTCATCAGAAGGAAGCCGCGGCCGTCCAGCAGGACGAGTCCTTCCCAATTGCGCGTGATAAAGGTGGGCAGTTCCAACTGAATAGGAGGCGTACCCGCGAGCCTCACGCCCGATTCGGAATACTCCAACTCCACCAGGCGTTCGACCGCGTCGATTTTCGCGTGAGTCGGGCCTTCGCCGAACGTCTCCGCGAGCGGGTCGAAGGCGGGCCTCAAATTTTCATCCTTGTAGAAAAAGAAGGTATTGATGACCCAGAAGCGATTCCCGCCCGGGACGAGGGCGGCGTCGGTCAAGCGATATTCCAGCGCGGCCATGGGGAGAGTCCCCTGTGGTTGCAAGTCGGGGCTGAAAACGTGCGCCACAGGCCGGGGGTTGAGCGCCGCGCCATTGACTTCGTAGAAAGTGACAATGCGGTCGTCCAGCACAATCAATGCTTCGTCGGATTTGTTGTCCAGTCCGGTTTGCACCGCAATTGGCGTCACACTGCCTGTATCAACGGTTAATTTACCCATGTCGGGGGCCATCCAACCCGATACGATGTAGCCGATCATTTTGTCGTCTTCGCCGGCCTCGATGGTCAGGTAGGCGCGGTCGCCGGAAAAGGCAATCCCTTCGTAACCCTCATATTCGGGAATCTGATCTTTCAGGCCCGGCGCCTCGAAAGGAACGGCAAGCGGTTCGAGCGGCTGGCTGGATTGGCCGTCCAGGTAGGCAAGGATGTCCGCCCGGTGAAGCGCGAAGACGAAGCCGTCTCCCGTCTCGGCCAACTGATGCGGATATTGGGGAAGCATGATGAGATAGTCACCATACCAAGCCATGCCGGAGATTTCAGCAGAGAGATCGGCCGCCGGACCGCTCAACGCGATGCGGGTAACGGGCTGTTCAGCGGGCACGCCAGGCGCGGCAGGCGGCGCACCGGAGACAGGCCGACCCCGCCCTGCCGCGGCAAGATAGAGTTCGGCGGCAAGCCCGGCTGCCAGGACCATCAGGGCGATGGCCGCCAGAATCACCGCGCAACCTCTCCACTGGCCGGGGAGGGGATCGTTTTCGCGGCCCGTTTTCATCCGCAGTTTATGGCGCATGGGAAGAGACTCCTCTCAACCAGTCGGGCAATTGCTCGAACAAATTCTTCATCACGGTTTTTGTGCGTTCGTGGAAGAGTTCGAGGTTGCCGTAGGCTTCGCCGCCCTCCCCTCCCACCAGGTCACTGACGGCACGCAGGATGAGACAGCGCGTACCGTTCCGCTTGGCCACCCAGGCAATGGCGCCCGACTCCCAATCCGCCGCGACCGCGCCGTACTTCTCCACCAACATGGGGATGTCCGCGGCGAGGATGTCGCGGTCTGCAGAAACCAACAGGCCGCGGACCACAGGTGACGGACCCCTGTCCACGGTCTGCGGTCTGCCGTCCAGCCACGAGAGGTCTATCTCGGTCGTGTAATGGGCAATTGCCCCCGCCGCGTCACCCATTTGCTCGATGATGTCGTAGACAAGTGTGCGCTCGACGAGAATGACCGTCCCCGTTTCGATTCGACCGGCAAACCCGCCGCACGTACCCAGGTTGACCAGCAGGTCGGGCTGAAAATAGTCAATGACGTATTGCGCCGAGGCCGCCGCAGAGACCTTGCCCCAGCCGCCGTGGAAGAGTTGAAGGTTGAAAGTTGAAAGCCGAAGGTCGGCCAGTTCGCCGAAGGGAGACTTCTGATACCTGAGGCCGGGGTAAAGTTCCCTCACCACGCGCCATTCGGCATTGGCAGAGACGATGACGGTGACTTTCATTCGAGGCTGCCCTTCAGATAATCCACCAGCATTTGCAGGGCGGCATCGGCGGATACTTTTTTGTTGGCGCGGCGGTCGCCGTCCCAGACGAACTTGCGCGCCCAATCGCCGTCGTTGGCGGAAAGTCCAATCCAGGTGGTGCCGACCGGCTTGTCCGGCAGGCCGCCGCCGGGGCCGGCGATTCCACTGACGCTCAAGCCAACGTCCGCGCCCAGAGCGGTGCGCACGCCGCGCGCCATCTCGATTACCGTCTCACGGCTGACCGCCCCGTACTTCCTCAGCGTATCCCATGAGACGTGGATTAACGCCACTTTGGCTTCGTAGGCATAGGCCACGACCCCGCCGAGAAAATAATCGGACGAGCCCGGCACGTCGGTAATACGGTCGGCGATCAGGCCGCCGGTGCAGGATTCGGCCGTGGCCAGTTTGAGAGCACGCGCCCGCAGGAGCGGGCCGATATCGAACTCAAGAGGTTGCGTCACAGAAATTCTCCAATTCGGCGATTATAAGCCATTCAAGTTTCAGGCGCAGCAGGAAAGGAGAGCCATAACAAAACCGTCTTAAATGTCAAAGTAAATCAGAGAAAAAAGGTATAATTTTTTTATGCCCGACTGGATCGGAAAAACGCTTGGAAAGGTCCTTATCGAAAGCCGCCTCGGCCGCGGGGGCATGGCGGAGGTCTATCGCGGCACACACACCACCCTCCAGCGCACGGTGGCGGTGAAGATCCTCCACGGCTTTCTCGAAGAAAACGCCGATCTGCACGAGCGCTTCCAGCGCGAGGCGCGCGTGGCAGCCGGACTGCGGCACCCCAATATCGTCCAGGTTTTCGATTTCGATTTGTTCGACGGTCAACCGTTCATCGTCATGGAATATGTAAATGGACCGTCGCTTTCGGCATATCTCCGTAGCCTGCACGAGCGCCAGGGTCGTGTGCCCATCGGTCAGATCGCGCGCCTTCTGCCGATGCTCTCCAGCGCGCTGGATTACGCCCACTCGCAGGCCATCGTCCACCGCGACATCAAGCCGGGCAACGTGCTCCTGTATTCGCGGACCCAGCCCATCCGTCCCGGCGACGCCCTGCCGCGTGACGCGGAACCGATGCTCTCGGACTTCGGCCTGGTGCGCGTGATGGATGCCGCCACCCAGACCAGCAGCGGCGTCATCACCGGCACCCCGGCCTACATGAGCCCCGAACAGGCGCGCGGCGACCGCGTGGACCATCGCACTGACGTCTACTCGCTGGGCGTCATCCTGTACGAATTGCTGGCAGGACAGGCGCCATTCGACGGCGACACCTCCCTTAAGATCATCAACAAAGTCATCAACGAACCGCCGCCGCCCATTCGCGGCATCTCGCCTCAGTTGCAGGCTGTGCTCGACCGCGCCCTGAAAAAGAATCCCGCAGAGCGATATCAAAGCGCGGGCGAGTTGACCGCGGCCTTCCTGAACGTGCTCGGCATCACCTCTGAGGCCGCCACCATTTTGCCTTCGCAGAGTCTGCGGTTCACGCCGCCCCTCGAGCCGGAGACAAAATCCCAACCGCGTCGTCCATCCTGGATTCCCGCCTCCATCGGCATCGGCCTGACCATACTGGCCATCGCCGGCATATGGTGGATTGCGCGGCCTTCGAAAAATCCACCCGCGGATGTCGCAACCGCAGATTCACACGGACATGCATCTCCAGCACAATCCACAGTTGCGGCTGGACCGATTCCGCCGGACGTTCCTGCGCCGGTAGGCAGATTACGCTTCGAGGATGTCGCCGCCGCGCTGGATGGCGCGACGGTCTCCGTCGAAGGGGTGACGCCCCCGCCGCAGGGAAGCCATCTCGAAGTCTGGTTGATTGGCGATGGCGGCGAGACCCGCCGCAGTCTGGGCGTCCTCGAATTGGACAGGGCAGGCAACGCGTCGCTCACTTTTGTGGACGGTGAAAGCCGCAACCTGCTGTCGCTTTTCGACCGCATGGAGATCACGCTCGAGCCGAGTCCCGATCCGAGCCCAAATCCGTCCGGGCAAGTGGCGTTCTCCTCGGCCATTCCGCCCAACGCCCTCGTTCACGTTCGTCATGTGCTGGTCTCCATCGGCAACACACCCAATAGGATCAGCCTGGTGCACGGACTATGGAAGGATGCCGCGTTGATAGACCAGTACGCCAACGAAATGCTGGCCGCCTTCGACAGCGGCGACGAAGCGGCTGCGCGGCTGAAAGCCGAGGCAGTCTTCAATCTGCTGGTGGGTCGTCAAAGTGAAGAATACGGCGACCTGGACGGCGACGGGAGCGTGACCGATCCCGGCGACGGCTACGGCCTGCTTCTCAACGGTGACAGCCCCGGCTACACCGGCGGGGTGATGTCGCACACCGAATACGCCATGTTCAGCGGCGACGCCTCGGAGGCGGTCATTGTGCACGGTGAGGACGTGAGGATTTCGATTGCCAACGTCGAAGGATGGGCGGTGGAACTGCGCGATCTGGTTCGCTCCATTGCGCGCGGCGAGGCGGGCGACGATCTGCGCCAATCCATTGTCGAGGCGGTAGGACTGGCCGATAAACTGCTCTCCGGCGTGGACCTGAACGGCGACGAGCGCATCTCGCCGGTGCCTGGAGAAGGCGGCGTGGCAACGGTCTATGAACACGCTTATTACATGGCGGATATATCCATCCTGCCGGGGGAAGACCAAGTGATGCCGGCAGTGCCGGTCACGCCGGGGCCAACACTCGAGCCGTACTACCGTGGAGAATAGATAAAAACTTCCCGCGAAGGCCGAGGGAAATTTTTATCCGGCCTGCGGCGCCCGCCCCAGGTCCGTATGCTACAATTGCGCCGATGGAAATCTCCGAGCAAATCAAAGGAATCCTCGATACCCTGCCATCCAAACCCGGCTGTTACCTGATGAAAGGCGCGGCCGGGGATGTGATTTACGTCGGCAAGGCGGTCAATCTCAAGAACCGCGTCCGCTCGTATTTCCATGCAGACGCCAGCCATGATAACAAGACGCGCCGCCTCGTCCGCGAGATCGCGCACATCGAATGGATCGTCGTCGGGTCCGAACTCGAAGCGCTCATCCTCGAGATGAACCTCATCAAGCGGCATCGCCCCAAATACAACATCAAACTCAAGGACGATAAACGTTATCCCTACATCAAGGTCCACTGGAACGACCCCTTCCCCAAGATAACCGTCACGCGACAGATGGCGGAGGACGGCTCGCGCTATTTTGGTCCGTACACCTCCGCCTGGGCGGTCTATCAAACCCTCGATGTGCTTCGCCGTGTCTTCCCCTACCTGACCTGCGACCGCGAGATCACCGGACAGGACCAGCGTGCGTGTCTGTATTACGACATCAAACTGTGCACCGCACCCTGCATCGGCGCGGCCACTCAGGCGGGATACCGCCAAATGATCTCCGACCTGATGGATTTCCTGAGCGGACATTCCGAGCCTGTGGTCATGCGGCTCAACGCAGAGATGGAGAAAGCCTCCGAAGAACTGCGCTTCGAAAAAGCCGCGGCTCTGCGCGACCAGATGAAGGCATTGCAAAACATTATCGAACGCCAGAAGGTGGTCTTCGCGTCGGATTACAAGGATTCGGACGTGGTCGCCATGGCGCGCGCCGACGGCGAGGCCTGCGTGCAGGTCTTCTTCATCCGCAGCGGGAAACTGATTGGCCGCGAGTACTTCATCCTCGAAGGGACAGAGGACGCCGCCGACAGCGAGGTGATGGCGCAATTTGTCAAGCAGTTCTATACCGAGGCAGCCAGCGTCCCAGAGCAGGTTTTGCTTCCGCAGGAGATCGAAGAGGCCAGAATCATCGGCGAATGGATGCGTTCACGGCGCGGCGGCGCGAAGGTGGAAATCCACGTGCCGCGCACCGGCCAGCCGCACGAACTGGTGCAGATGGCAGCGGAAAACGCCACGGACACCCTCTCCGCCCTGCGCGCCCAATGGCAGGCGGACACGCACAAGCAGGAGCAGGCACTGGCGGAACTGCAATCCGCGTTGCATTTGCCCGCGCCGCCGAATCGCATCGAATGTTATGACGTATCGCACACGCAGGGCGTGGCCACCGTCGGCGCGATGGTGGTCTTCACGCAGGGCGTGCCCGATAAGAAACTATACCGCCGATTCAACATTGACAGCACCAGCATCGGCGCGCCGGACGACTTCGCCTCGATGGAGGAGATGTTGAGGCGGAGATTCCGCCGGTGGCAATCGGCCGAGGAGGCCGCGGCCAGCCCGGGGTCCAAGGTGGATGCGTCGTTTTCGTTCCTGCCCGATCTCATCATCATTGACGGCGGGAAGGGCCAGCTGGGGCGAGTCGTCAACGTCCTGGAGAATGCCGGGCTGGCGGATACCATCCCCGTGGTGGGACTGGCAAAGCAGGAGGAGGAGATTTTCTTCCCGCACAAGTCGGATTCCCTGCGATTGCCGCGCCACTCGCAGGGGCTGTATCTCGTCCAGCGCATCCGCGACGAGGCACACCGCTTCGGGATCACCGCCCACCGCAACCGCCGCTCGAAACAGGGCATGGCCTCCGCGCTGGATTCGATCCCGGGCGTGGGCCCGGCGCGGCGAAAAGCCCTCTTGAAACATTTCGGGTCTGTGGATAAGATTAGGTCTGCGAACGTGGAAGAGTTGACCGCCGTGCCCGGCATCACACAGGCTGTGGCGGATTCGATCAAGGTGCACCTGGAATGAAATCTATCTGGATCATTGACGACGACGAGGAGATGACGCGCGCGGTGCAGTTGATGTTGAAGTTGCTCAACTACACAAGCGCAGGCTTTCTGGGCGCGCGCACCGCGGCGCAGTCTCTGCTGGCCGGCCAGCGGCCGGACCTGATTCTGCTGGACATCAACATGCCGGAGGTCAGCGGCCTGGACTTCCTCGAATTTTTGCGCCGCCGCCCCGAAGGCAAGGGCATGCCTGTGGTCATGCTCACGTCCGAGGCATCGGATGCGATGATGGACCAGGCGGCGGAACTGGGCGCGGACTCCTACGTCTCGAAGCCCGTGACCATCGAGGAACTGGAACGGGCCATGAACGAGGCGTTCGTCAAGAGACTGGTGGAGAAGGCAGACAAGGAATGACAAGCCAAACGAAAAAAGCCCCCCAGCCGCGGAAGTTGAATCGGGCCGCGCGCCAGCAACTGGCGACGCGCGTTATCGTGATCATCATTTCTGTGATCCTGATCCTTTCGTGGGTACTGTCGCTGGTTGTAAACATCTAGGAATCATTGTTCAAGGTATGTTCTTGAGCGGCAAAGCAGGATGGTATAATCCTAAAGCGCGGCAGGCAGTGCCGCGCTATTTTGCGCCATTCGTACCGCAAGATTAATCCTGCGGTACAAAAAAGGACTGTATGCTCGACAAACTGGCTGGAATTGAATCGCGTTACGAACAGATCGGACAGGAACTGCTGGATGCGGGCGGAGACTATCAGCGCGCCGCGGAATTGAACAAAGAACGGCTGGAGATCGAACCCGTTGTCGAGAAGGCGCGCCAATACCGTCAGGTACTGAAAGCGCTTGAGGAAGCGCGCGCCCTTCTCGAGTCCGAGCAGGATGCGGAACTGCGCGCACTGGCCGAGAACGAAGTTGCGGAACTGGGTCCGCGCATCGAAGCGCTCGAGTCCGAGATCAAGTCCCTGCTCATCCCGAAAGACCCGCGCGACGACAAAAACGTCATTGTCGAGATCCGCGCCGGGACAGGCGGAGACGAGGCCGCGCTGTTCGCCGCCGACCTGTTCCGCATGTACACGCGCTACGCCGACCGCCAAAACTGGAAGACCGAAATTCTCTCCGAAAGTCCGATCGGCATCGGCGGTTACAAGGAAATCATCTTCGAAATCAAAGGCAGGGGCGCGTTCTCGAAACTCAAATACGAATCGGGCGTGCACCGTGTCCAGCGCGTGCCCGTTACCGAGTCGTCGGGGCGCATCCACACGTCCACTTCCACGGTTGCCGTGCTGGCCGAAGTGGACGAAGTGGAAATTGATATTCCCGAATCCGACCTCGAGATCGAAGTCTATCGCTCCTCGGGCGCGGGCGGACAGAATGTGCAGAAGAACTCCACCGCCGTGCGCATTCACCATAAGCCCACAGGCATGGTCGTAGCCTGCCAGGACGAACGCTCGCAATTGCAAAACAAACTGCGCGCCCTGTCCATCCTGCGCGCCCGGCTGTACGAAATCGAGGAGGAGAAGCGCCGTTCCGAAGTGGAGGAAGCGCGTCGCTCGCAGGTGGGAACGGGCGAACGATCCGAAAAGATCCGCACCTACAACTATCCCCAAAACCGCGTCACTGACCACCGTATCGGTGTTTCATCCTACAACCTGCCCGGTGTGATGGCAGGTGACATTGACCAGTTTATCGAAGAACTGTCCACTCGCGACGAAGCAGGCCGTCTGGCCGCCAGCGGTGTGGATGAAGACGAATAAGATTAAGGAGACGAGCGGCCTCTTCATGTCGCCTGATTTTTATGTCCCGCACTCGACTCCCCCTCAAACTGCTCGCCGTTCTCCTGGTCGCCGCCCTCGCCTGGACTCTGCGCGCCCGCGCCGTATCCCTGATTCCGATTGATTTCGACGAGGACGACTATCTGCGCGCGGGACAGGAATTCGCGCATCTCATTCGGACTTCGGACTGGCGCGGCTTTCTGGACACGAACTATCGTCCCGAGCATCCCCCGCTTGCCAAGATCGCGTATGGGTTGGCCTTCTTCAGCCTGCCCGAACAGCCGCTGGCCGCGGACGTGGACATCACCGCCGCTCCCGCCAATTCCCTGCCCGAGGACCACCTCCGCGCCGGGCGGACGGAGGCTGCCGTCTTCGGCACGCTGACCGCGGGTTTGCTTGCCCTCGTCAACCCGCTGGGCGGGCTGATGCTGGCCATTCACTCGTTTACGATCAAATATACCAGCCAGGTCATGCTGGATGGACTCTCGGCATTGCTCAGTCTGAGTACAGTACTGGCCTACATTCAGTACAAGAAGAAAAAACAAACCGGCTGGTTGATTGGCTCCGCTGTCCTGCTTGGCCTGGCTGCGGACTCGAAGTTTCTGCATGGCACGGTGGGTTTCGCCATTTTGCTTGATTGGTTTCTACTGGCAAAGCGTAGTAACAACCTAAGTCGTTACTACAAACTGGCCTTGTTCTGGGGTTTGCTCTCCCTTCTCGTCTTCTTCGCCGCCAATCCGTTTCTGTGGCCCGACCCGATTGGAAGAATCAAAGAGACCCTCGCCGCGATCCAAAACACGACCACGAACCCGAATGTGACCAACGCAGGCTTTCCCCTCTGGCAGCAACTGAACTGGTTGAGCATGTCCGTGCCGTGGGATCAGAACTCGGCCTTCCTTATCCTCGCTGACACGTTTATTGCCTTTCTGGCTGTCATTGGCTTTGGGCGCATGTGGAAAAAAGAGAGCGCCTTCGGAGTCTGGCTATTATTTGAATTGGTTGTGCTCTTGCTCTGGCGCACCAAATGGCCGCAATACATTCTGATCGTCACCGCGCCGCTGGCGCTCTCCGCAGGCGAGGGGATTCTGACTCTGTGGGAATCCATCAAGGAATGGTGGCAGGCGCGCAAAGCCGCTCCCGTAAGCGTAAAAACCGACACGCGCCGCGCCTTGCCCTGGCTCGTGCCGGGGTTGGTCGCCTTTGCCCTGCTCACGCTTTTCCCGCTGGTCTTTCAATTCCTGATTTCAATGACCGACTTCAACACTACATCCCTGCGCGACGGCCTCAACGGCGGCATCTGGCGCGCCGTTCAGGAGGGGCTTACAGGCCAGGCTTCCGCCCAGGACTTCGACATCGAGGCGCGCTCCAACCAGGTCCATTTCACAGGATTGAATTCCTACGCGCCCGTTTTCAACTTTATTAGCGGCGGATCCAGCTGGAGCATCCTCTTCTTCAACGTCATGTGGACGATTCTCTCCGTAGGGCTCCAAACTGGACTCGGTCTTGCGGTGGCGTTATTGCTCTGGCAACGCGGCGTGCGTTTGGGAAAATACTGGCAGGCGTTGTTTATTTTGCCGTGGGCAATTCCCGAATTGATCGGCGCGCAGATGTGGTTGAATATCTTTATCACAGACTGGGGATGGCTTTACCTCGCGGCCGACAAATTCGGGCCAACATCCATTTTCGCCGCGTTCGTTCAGAATCTTGAGACCAGTCCCAGCCTGTGGTTAATCGGATTCCTACTCCCGGCCATGTGGTATGGATTTCCGTTTATGATGCTGGCCGCCAGCACAGGCTTGAAAACGATCCCACAGGACGTCTTCGACGCGGCCGCCATAGACGGCGCCAACTCCTGGCAGGCCTTCCGCGCCGTCACCTGGCCGCTATTGACGCCGCTTCTCGCCCCCGCGTTGATCGTGCGCGGCATCTTCGCTTTCAACCAGTTTTATCTTTTTCAAACTTACTACTTCCAGGACGCCACGCTTGCGACATTATCCTATAACGTTTTCAATCCAAACGTTGGATACAGCAACGTGCCGGGCGGACTGTTTGCCGTCTCGGCGGTCATTAACATCATCACCGTCATCTGCCTGATGATCTTTGTCGCACTTTTCAACCGCTGGAGTAAGGCAGGCGAAGGAGTAACTTATGCGTAAGATATCCTTCCTCCGTCAACTCGTGACGCAACTCGCGCTGGCCGTGGTCGGCTTCTTCGTCATCCTGCCTATTTGGGGCGTCGCCCGCCTCGCCTTCGACAGTTCGCTTATAGGGCGTCCCACCGAGTTCAGTCTCCTGCCCAAGGTCTGGTCCTTCGATGCGTTCCTGAAGGTCCTCGACCAGCCTTATCAATCGGTGGATTTTGAAATCCTGCTCAAGAACAGCCTGCTGGTCTCCTTCGGCGCGGCGCTGGTCGCCATCCTGCTCGGCATGAGCCTGGCCTACGCGTTCGCGCGCTTCCGTTTCCCCGCGCGCCAGGCTGGATTGTTCGTCATCCTGCTCACAGCCGTCCTCCCGCCGGTCGCGTTCATGACACCGTTGTACATTCTTCTCAGTCTCTTGAAAATTCGGACGACGCTGATGGCGCTGGTCATCGTTTACGCGGCGTTTGCCATGCCCTTCTGCATCTGGAACATGCGCGCCGCGTTCCAAGCCGTTCCCAAAGAGATCGAGGAGGCGGCCTTCCTCGACGGCGCAAGCCACTTTACGTCTTTCACCTTCATCACCCTCCCTCTGGCTCTGCCATCGGTCGCGGTCGCCGGGCTGATCGCCTTCCTGATGGCCTACTCCGAATTCACCCTCGGCTGGCTGTTCGTGGACAAGGCCGACAACGTCACGCTGGCCATGTCCATCTACGCCATTGTACAGAGTCAATATTCGGGCGGGGCGCAACCGTGGAGTTATCTCGGTTCGCTGGCAATCATCATGTCCATCCCCGTCGTCGTCATCTTCCTCATCTTCCAGCGCACCCTGCTCGACCGCATGCTCTTTGGAAGCATGGGAGACCAGACGTGATCGTCGGCAAGCAACTGAGCGACATTGCCGAGCGCCTGCGCGGGCTTTCCGACTCACCCGAACTGGACGCGCAGGTCCTGGTCGCGCACATCCTGAACAAGCCGCGCACGCGCCTGCTGGCTCATCCCGAAACGCGCCTCACCGACTCCCAAATTGAATCCATTGAAAAAGCCCTCTCACGGCTGACGGCAGGCACACCCCTGCCCTATGTACTTGGCCACTGGGAATTCTTCGGCCGCGATTTCATCGTGACGCCCGACGTGCTCATCCCTCGACCGGAGACAGAATTACTGGTTGAACATGCCATTGTCTGGTTACAGAATCATCCTTCCCGCCGCCGCGTCATTGACATCGGTACAGGCTCGGGCTGTATCGCCGTCTCGCTGGCGGCGGAGGTGCGCGGCCTGCGCGTGCTCGCCACCGACCTGTCCCTGCCCGCGCTTAAAGTCGCCCGCCAGAATGCCCGCAAGCATCGCGTGGTCAGGCGCATAGACCTCGTGCGCTGCGACCTGTTGCCGCTCCATTCCAATCCCCTGCCCACCGAGAGTCAATTCGACCTGATCTGCGCCAATCTGCCATACATTCCCACCAAAACCCTGCACAGACTGCCAATCTACGGCCGCGAACCCACACTCGCCCTCGACGGCGGCCGCGACGGTCTGAGCCTCGTCCGCCAATTGCTGAAGATCGCGCCGCGCTGGCTGGCTCCGGGCGGGATGATTCTGCTGGAGATCGAAGCCGGTGAAGGCCTCAAAACCCTCTCGCTGGTCTACGATCATTTCGACCGCGCCCGCATCAGCCTGCACCGCGACCTCGCAGGCAAAGACCGTTTGATCAAAATCGAACTGTGAAAACCGAAATCCTTTTGGCCACTGACCCGCGCGCCATCCCTCGCGCGCTCGAAATCCTGCGCGGCGGCGGGCTGGTGGCCTTCCCCACCGACACAGTCTATGGCCTCGGCGCGCTCGCACACACTGGGAAAGCCATTGCATCCATCTACGTTGCCAAAGAGCGCCCACCCGAAAAGGCGATCCCGATTCTGATTTGGGACGCGTCCGACCTCGATAAAGTGGCCGCGGACGCGCCTGACCTGGCGCGCCGCCTCGCCGCCCGCTTCTGGCCCGGACCCCTGACCCTGGTCGTCCCCAAGCGCGCCGACCTGCCCCAGGCCGTCTCTGCCACCGCCGCCGTCGGCGTGCGCGTGCCAGACCATTCCGTGGCGCGGGCGCTGCTGCACACCGCGGGACCGATGGCGGTCACTTCCGCAAATCGTTCGGGCGGGGAGAACGCGCGCCGCGCGGAGGAAGTCCTCGCCCAATTAAACGGACGCATCCCCCTCGTCCTGGATGGAGGCGAGACGCCCGGAGGAGTCGCGTCCACAGTGGTGGACTGCACGGGCGCGGAGCCGGTCATCCTGCGCGAGGGGCCCGTCACAATGGAACAAATTCGGAGCGCAATTCTCTAATCCCGCCCTTAAGTGAATTTCAGGAAGCATTTAAGTGCCCATGTAAAATTACAAGTGCATTCTCCTCTACAAACCGCCGACGGCTCGGGCAAGCCCAGGCGGTTTGGGTTTTAATGGCATAATGGGGAAAACGAAATAAAGGTTATCTCTTTCATGAATAGACTTCAATTTCCTCCCACACCCGCCGAGCGGCTGTTGCGTCCCTTTCAGGAATTCATGCATAACGAAGCCTCGGGCGGCCTCTTGTTGCTTATCTGCGCGGCGGCGGCCCTGCTCTGGGCAAATTCACCTTTGAGCGCCAGTTATAACGATCTGTGGCAGACCAAACTGACCGTCGGGGTCGGCAGTTTCACCCTCTCCAAGCCGCTGTTTTTGTGGATCAACGACGGACTGATGGCGGTCTTCTTTTTTGTCGTCGGCCTGGAAATCAAGCGCGAAGTGCTGGTGGGGGAACTGGCCTCGTTCCGGCAGGCCGCCCTCCCCCTTGCCGCCGCCATAGGAGGGATGATAGTCCCGGCACTGATTTATATCGCATTCAACCGCAACGGACCGGGCGCCTCAGGCTGGGGCATTCCCATGGCGACCGACATCGCGTTCGCGCTGGGCGTGCTGGCCCTGCTTGGAAAGCGCGCGCCGTTGCCGCTCAAGGTGTTTCTCACAGCGCTCGCCATCGTGGACGACATCGGCGCAGTGCTGGTCATCGCGTTGTTCTATACAGCGGAAATCGCCTGGGGCAGCCTGGCCATTGCGGCTGGGTTCCTGATCGTGCTGATCATCGTCAACCGGCTGGGAGTGCGGCATCCCTTGGTTTACACTTTGCTGGGAGTGGGTCTCTGGGTGGCTTTTCTCAAATCGGGCGTGCATGCCACAGTGGCGGGTGTGCTCCTGGCCATGACCATTCCCTCCAAGGCCCGCATTAACAACCAGGAGTTCGTTGTCAAAGGCCGCGAACTTCTTGATGATTTCGAACGCGCCAATGGAAGTGAATTGGATGTAAACGAGACACGGCAGGCGGCATTGCAGGCACTCGAAAAGACAGTGCAATATGCCGAAGCACCCCTCCAGCGCATGGAACACGCCTTGCATCCCTGGGTCACTTTTTTCATCATGCCGGTCTTTGCCCTGGCAAACGCCGGCGTGACTCTCGGCAATGGGCTGGCCTCGTCTTTGGCGCACCCGATCAGTCTGGGCGTCGCGCTCGGCCTCGTCCTCGGCAAACAGATCGGCATTACGCTTTTCGCCTGGCTGGCGGTGAAAAGTAAACTGGCCGCTCTGCCGGGAGGCATGAGGTGGGTGCAGATCTATGGCGCCAGTTGGCTGGCCGGTATCGGATTCACCATGTCGCTCTTCATCGCAGATCTGGCCTTTGGCGCCGCGCCTTCGCTCTCCATTGCCAAAGTCGGTATTCTAACGGCCTCGCTGATCGCCGGAGCGGCGGGCTACAGTATCCTGCGAAGCATCAAACCAGCCGATTGAGCGCCGGTTCGCCAGCCGGATTCATAAAGAGGCTTGCCGCTTCTGCAAGCCTCTTTTTTTTCGCTTTCCCGGCCGGTCACGAAAGCGGCCAGGTGGGCTGGACGTCCTCCTCGAGGCCGCTGGTGTGGCCGAGCGCGTAACGGAAGTAACCCGCCGCGCCGATCATGGCGGCGTTGTCGGTGCACAGCGAGAGGCGCGGGATGTGCACGGGAAATTCGGTCTGCGACTTGAATGTCTGCCGCAGGGCGCGGTTGGCCGAAACGCCGCCCGCCACGAGGATTTCCTTCGCGCCAAACTCGCGCGCCGCGGCCAGCGTCTTTTCAAACAGCACATCCACCACCGCGGCCTGGAAACTTGCGGCCAGGTCAGGGACAGGCAGGGGCTTGCCGCCTTTTTGAATCCGCTGCGTTTCATGCAGGACCGCAGTCTTGAGTCCGCTGAACGAGAAGTTCCACGTCCCCTCGAGGCGGGCGCGCGGGAACGCGAATCGACGCGGGTCGCCGTCTTCGGCGGCTTTCTGGATGGCGGGCCCGCCCGGGTAGCCGAGTCCCAGCAGCCGCGCGACCTTGTCGAAGGCCTCACCCGCCGCGTCGTCCAATGTGGACCCGAGACGCTGATAGGTCAAATGCTCGGACATCAGATTCAGTTCCGTGTGTCCGCCCGAGACGAGCAATGCAAGCAGAGGGAATTGCGGCGCGGACGGAGGACTCTCCCCCGCGTCGTAGACCCAGGCTGAGTAGATGTGCCCCTCCAGATGATTGACGCCCACGAACGGAATCCCTGCGCCGAGCGCGAGGCCCTTGGCCGCGTTCATCCCGACGACGAGCGAACCCGCCAGCCCGGGCCCGCGCGTGACTGCGATGGCATCCACGTCCGCGAGGGTGATGTGCGCCTGCGCCAGCGCCTGCTCGATGACAGGGACAATCGAAAGCACATGCTGGCGCGAGGCCACTTCGGGATACACGCCGCCGAAACGCGCGTGCATGTCCATTTGTGAAGCAACAACGGACGAAAGCAGGGCGCGTCCATTTTCGAGCACGGCGCAGGCGGTTTCGTCGCAGGAGGTTTCAATGGCAAGGACGCGGGCGGGCTGGAGGTCGGTCATTTCTTCTTTTTCCACTTTTTCATTTTCAAGACAAAATCGTACGGATATTCGGCCAGGATTTCCATCTTGCCATCGGGGCGCACCCAGATGGTATCTTCGATGCGGACGCCCATGCCTTTATCGGGATAATACAACCCGGGCTCGGAGGTGATGACCACGCCCGGTGCAAGGCGATGACTCTCGTCCGCCTGCAGGCCGCTGAACGGACGCTCGTGGATGTTCAGGCCGACGCCGTGTCCGAGGCTGTGAACGTAACCATCCAGAGGAGACTGTGTATTGAGCTGCGACTTGTGCCCTTTGGATTCAAAGTATTCACAGGTCATTTTCTGATAATCCTTGAACGAGGCGTTCAAGTCGAAGTCCTCCAGCACGCGGTCGAAAATCTCCTTCACCTGATCGTACAGTTCCTGCGCTTCGGGCGGGGCGTAACCCAGGCACCAGGTACGCGTGAAATCATAGAAGTATCCGCCGCCCGCCTCGGCAGGATAAATATCGAAGATGATCGTCTGGCCGAGACGAAGCAAGTCTGCAGGATTGCCTGTGGAATGCGGCACGCCCGCGTCGCGGCCGATGGCGAAAATGAAGCCATCAGGCAGTTCTGCACCGCGTTCGGCCACCCACAGATTAATCTTTCGTTTGACATCGCCGACGGTGAGCGGTGAGCCATCTTCTTTGAGCAGGACTTCATCCGCGCGGACCTCGCGGCTGGTGAGGTAGTCCGCCACCAGGCCGACGACCTCGGTGGTGATCCTGCCCATGGCGCGGATACGTTCCACTTCTGTTTCTTCCTTCGTCTCCATCGCGCGGCTGAAGATGGATTCCATGCCGTTTTCGCCGATCAACTCGATGTCCGGGGCGACGCGCTGGAGATGCGGCATCATCGCAAGAATGCCGCTGATCTCCATGTGTCCATACACGCCGACGCGTCCTGTGACACCCAAATCGGCAAGGATGCGCTGGAGGCGCAGCGCACCTGTCAGGCTCATATCGCCGTCCGCCTGCTTGAAGTATTCTTCCCAGGGATAACCACTGAAGGAACGCGTCTGCAAACCTGTCTTTGCGGCCTCGTCGCGCTCCATGTCATTGTAAAAGAGAATGGGCGCTTCGCCGCGCTTCTTGACGAGCGCCGCGCCGCTGACATGTCCGCCACCCGTGAAATAATACATCGGCGGATTGTGGTCGGCACTGCCAAGGACGAGCAGGGCGTTCAGGTTTTTGGATTGCATGAGGGCATCGAGGTCTGATTTCATAATTGCTCCGTATGTTCAACGCGAATGACGCGAATGGGCGAATTGCGCGAATGTTTTGGGTTTACTTGCGCTTTGGCAGGTTGTGGACGGCAAGCGGGCGCGGAGGAAGTTTGGTCTTACCGCTGGTTAAAACTACGCGGCTGGATTGTACACGCTCTGCGCCAAAGTTTATCACAATGGCAAGTTGCAGACCCGTCGCCTTCAAATAAGACAACGCTTGTTGTTCATGAATACGAAGAATCTCGGTCACGGCTTTATATTCAAGAATGACACGTCCATTGGCAATATTGTCGAGAACGAACTCGCCAAGCGGTTTACCTTTATAAAGCACAGCAATCCGCTTTTGCCTCTCTATTGTTACACCGCGCGTGGTCAGTTCACGCGCCATGGCTTCGTCATAAATCGCCTCTGGAAAACCAGGTCCTAATGTATTGTGTACTTCAAACGCGGCCTGCATAATCTGGTATGACAATTCTTTCTCAATAATTACAGTCTCGCTCATCTCTCCTCCTTATTCGTAATATTCGCTCATTCGTGCCATTCGCGTTCCAAAATACCCAGCAACATCTCATCCTCTTCAGGCAAAACCGTGCGTGGATCAAGCAAGACGCGATCGTTTTCGGTCCGCGCAATGACAGGTGGATTTTGTGCACGGAGTTTTGCCAGGAACCTGTCAGGGCTTTTGACTTTCAACGACAGCACAAACGTCGGCAGGGATTCTTCGGGGAGACTGCCACCGCCCACAGTAGATTTGGACTCGACCACCTCGCCCTGCCCCAGTTCCTTTGCCCACGCCTCGGCGCGGACCTTGGCCTGCTCGCGCGTCATCGAGATCATCCTCCAGACGGGGATCTCGCGCAGAGCCTCGTCCATGAGATAGTGCAGCAGCGTGGCCGTGACGCCTGCGAGACAGGTCTTATCGGCGCGGAGGGCGCGCGCCAGCGGATGCTTCTTGAGTTTCGCCATCAAGTCGGCGCGGCCGACGATGATGCCCGCCTGCGGCCCGCCCAGCAGTTTGTCCCCTGAAAAGCAGACCAGGTC
>DAOTXP010000189.1:0-2099 GCA_034435275.1 Anaerolineales bacterium
AAGCCAACGTGCGGAAAGCCATCGGCGATGTGCAGCAGTTCCGCAAAGAAACAGACGCCGCGCTGGCCAGTTACGACGAAGCCTTGAAACTCTTCCGTCAAGTCGGGGATAAATTGGGCGAAGCCAACGTGTATCTATCGCTGGGAGGGGCGAAACGAAGCGATAAAGATTATGAAGGCGCAAAGAAAGATTTTCAGAACGCGCTCTATATTTATCGAACGATTGGAGACCAATACAGCCAGGCTCGCGCGTTATATCGGTTGGGCGATTGCTTGTCGGAAGAGGAAAAGTACGAAGAAGCCGTTATACAATATGAAAAGGCGATTCAACTTTGGACGTCAATTGGGTTGAATGACTTGGTGGAAAGTATCCTCAAGCCGCGCCTTGAAGAGGCAAGAAAACATTTGTAAATCAAGACCTGCGAAGTTTCCCTCTTGATATTATCGCACAAGGCTGCCTTGTTGCTGGAAACCACCACGAATTCTTACCACGAATGCTCGAATTGCGGCGCAAAACTTCGCGCATTCCATTTTCGGTTCGGCATTGCGCGCCGATTTTCGTCCCGACAGCGACGTGGATGTATTGATTTCCTTTTCACCGCAAGCGCATGTGACCCTGTTCGACATGGCGCGGATGCAGGAAGAATTGAAGACCATTTTTGGGCGCAATGTGGACCTGGTCAGCAAGCGCGGCGTCGAGAATAGCCGCAATTATCTCAGGCGCAAAGCCATCCTTGAGTCGGCGCAGGTGATCCATGCAGCGCGATGATACCTACCTTGTAGACATATTGGAATCGGCAAAAATAGCGCTGGACTATGTTCTCGGCAAGACATGGGACCAGTTCTACGAAGACCTGCAATGTCAAGATGCACGAGATGACCAGTATGAGAAACCTTGTTATCCATGAATATGATGTAGTGGACATTGGTCAGGTTTGGGATACGGTTCAGAAGAAACTCCCACCTCTGATTGAAGAGTTAAAGAAGATCGTTCCTCCCGAAGGAAATTGAGTCCCATCGGCCTCTCCGCAGGGGGGCTTGCCCGCGCCCTCCGCCTCGTTTGAAGCGCAAAAAGATGATCATGGTTTACCCTCCATGACCCATTTTTCATTCCCCATGACCCATTTTCCATTCCCCATCAGGTATAATCCCCTTGCTCGCTCTCGACACGCCCTCAAAAATCATTCGGGCTACTCGACCTCCACAAACTGAACACTGATCACTGAACACTGATCACTGATTCCTGATTACTGAAAACCATGCCTCACACCTTCCAATCCCTCCTCCTCTCCCTCCAAAACTTCTGGGCCGCGCACGGCTGCCTCATTGCCCAGCCCTACTACACCCAGGTCGGCGCCGGGACGATGAACCCCGCCACCTTCCTGCGCGTCCTCGGCCCCGAACCCTGGAACGTCGCCTACGTCGAACCCTCCGTCCGCCCCGATGACGGGCGCTACGGCGAGAACCCCAACCGCTTCCAGGTGCATTATCAGTACCAGGTCATCCTCAAGCCCGATCCCGGGGACCCGCAGGAACTCTACCTCGAGTCGCTCAAAGCCATCGGCATTGACCCGCGCCAGCACGACATCCGCTTCGTCGAAGACAACTGGGAACAGCCCGCCATCTCCGCCTGGGGCCTCGGCTGGGAAGTCTGGCTCGACGGCCAGGAAATCACCCAGTTCACATACTTCCAGCAAGTCGGCGGCCTGGCCCTCGACCCCGTGGCCGTCGAAATCACCTATGGCCTGGAGCGCATCCTCATCGCCCTCAACAACGCCAAAGCCATCTGGGACGAACCCTGGGGCGGCGGAACGTCCCCGCAGGGGAGCGTGACCTATGGCGAGATCCGCCGGCCAGAAGAATACCAGCACAGCAAATACTACTTCGAAATCGCCGACATCCCCCGTCTGCGCCAGATGTACGACCTCTTCGACGCCGAAGCCCGCGCCTGCCTGGAGAACGGCCTCGTCCTGCCCGCCTACGACTACGTCCTCAAATGCTCGCACACCTTCAACGTCCTCGACACGCGCGGCGCGGTCAGCGTGGCCGAACGTCAGGCCTTCTTCCGTCGCATGCGCGAACTCGCCCGCCGCGTCGCCG
>DAOTXP010000190.1:0-1966 GCA_034435275.1 Anaerolineales bacterium
CAGGCCCCGGCGTCGCGAGCGGCGACCTCGACCGCATCTTCGACCGCTTCTATCGTCTCGACACAGCGCGCTCTCGCGAGCAGGGCGGATCGGGACTCGGTCTGGCCATCGCCAAATCCATCGTCCAGGCCCACGGCGGACAGATGTGGGCCGAAAGCCAGCCGGGCCAGGGATTGGCAATCTTCATCCAACTGCCCACTTCGAATTAACTTGCATCAGGAAAAGAGAGGCAAGGCCTGTTCAGACCTTGCCTCTCTTTTTTACGTCTTTTTTACATCCTCACCATATTTCCCACATCCACTCAATCTACAATGGCAACGTCCTGCGCAGATCGTAAGCAAAGGCGAGACTAAAGAAATTGTAAAGCCATGATAGGCAACTCTAAAGGCACGGCCCGGGATTCAGGAGTAAAAAGATACATGCCAATGCAATCCACAGACCAGCCTTTCGTGATCTGCCAAATAGGAGATGAACCCGATGAAGTCTTTGTTCCGAATCGTTCTCACTTCGCTCGTACTGGCAGGCATTCTGACCGCGTGCAGACTGCCTGCTGCAACATCCACCCCGGACAATAATGCCGTCATTAATACCGCCGTCGCAGGGACGCAACAGTCGCAGGCGCTGGCACAGGCCACCGTCAATGCGGCCGCGCTGACTGCCATGCCCGCCACGCCCACACCCGGGCCAACCGTCGAATACGTCACGTTGACCGAGGAAGAACTCGCGGCGTTGATAGATGAAGCCGTGGCCGAGGCCATTGCCGCCACCGAGCAGACCTCGACCGCTGTCACGACCACCACCAGCGACGATGCAATCTCAACCGAAGAAGTCACATATGTATACGAATACTATTACTACGCAGATTACTATGTCGAGTATGCCGAGGAACTACTCGCGGAATATTATTCCATGTATGCAGACCTGGCCGAGGAAATGATTACCGAACTCAATGCCATCGAAGCCGAACTGGCCCAGATGAACGATACCCTCGCCCAGATCTCCACTTCCCTGGACGAGATCAGCAGCACCCTCTCGCAGGGATTGGCCGTGGCCGAAGAGACCATTGCTCAGTTAGAGTCCGCCTCACAACAGGCACAGGCCAACGCGGCCGAACTCCAGGCCCAGGCACAGGATATGATGTCTCAGCTACAGGCTGACCAACAGGGACGCTTGGACGCGATCTCCCAGGTCCGGCCGACGAATATCCCGACCGACCGTCTGAGCGCGTTGCAGAGCGGCTTCCAGTTCATCGACGCAGCCAACGCGGCACTCGCCGACGATAGATTGTCCCGCGACGAGTTACTGAACCTCGCCCAGTTGGGAGCCAACGCCCAGGCAGGTTTCCAGAGTTTTGGCGGCGCGGGTGGCCCGGCCGGCGGCCCGGACCTGGGTAGATTCACCGGTAAATTCAGCGAGATCACCGCCCAGCTCGCCCGCGGACAGGGCCCACAGGCGCGCGGCAACCTGCAACAGTTCGAACTCTCGCTTGGCCAGCGTCCCAGCCCTGATAGATCGCCGGGCGGGGGCGGCGGACCGGGATTACCCAGTCCCGGCGGATAGTATCCATAAGCAAAGAGAGACAACTCTGATAAGTTGCCTCTCTTAAGTTTGCCTGTCTGTCCCACAGAGACCTACCAGCCGTGCCGGGTTCTGGCTGGCCGGTGAGGCGCGCTCCTCCGCCTCACCGGTTTTATGTCTCCTTTCCGGCTCCAAGAGCCTCGAGGCTACTGATCGGTGGATTGACCGGACTGGGCCGGGGGTTGACCGGGGCCGCCCGGGCCACCGTGACCAAACCCAAAACCGAAGCCCGAGCCGTCGAGGAAGCCTTTTTCAAGGCCTTCGAGCAGCCAGTCGGCTTTCTCCTGCGAGATGGTGCCGTCGGCCAAGGCCTGTTCGATCCGGGCGCGCATGGACTCGGCGCGCGCCGCGCGGATGGCATCCTGCACGGTCTGAAGGTCCACGCCGG
>DAOTXP010000191.1:0-3456 GCA_034435275.1 Anaerolineales bacterium
GCGCGGCGACCGACGAAGTAGCCCGGTTTATCGAGCGCAACCGTCCAATCGAGCCCCAATTCAAATGGCGAGGACTTCTGCGCCTCGATCCAGGCGTGGGTGGTGGATGTGTAATCCACATCCAGCATGAACAAGCCTGCTTCCACACGCGCCATGTCCATCGCCAGAATGCCGACGGGGGTAATACCGTAACCGTTACCCGCTTCCATGAGGGCGTCCCAAATGGGAAGCGCGTCTTTGGCGTGCATCCAAATTTCGTAGCCGAGATCGCCCGTGTAGCCTGTGCGCGTGATGGTGACCTCCGCGCCTTTGATGCGATTCGTCATCAAGCGGAAGTATTTCAACTCATCCACAGGATTTTCGCAAACGAGATTCAACACCTTGCGCGTGTTCGGTCCCTGGAAACTGAGCGCGGCGACCTCATCCGTTACTTCTCGAATTTCCACTTCCATGCCGACGGCGTTCATCGTCAGCCAGCGCAGATTCGGTTCCGCGGCAGTCAGGCGGAAGGTCTGTTCGTCGAGGCGGGAGACGGTGCCATCGTCAATCATCTTGCCGTCGTCGTCGCACCAGCCCGTGTACGCAACCTGTCCCACTTTCATTTTGAAAATATCCCGCGTGGTGACGCGATGCAGCAGCGCCGCCGCGTCTTTCCCTGTGACGACATACTTGATCAGCGGCGAGACGTCTATCAACGCCGCCGAGTTGCGGATCGCCCAATACTCGCGGTCGAGCGTATGTTCGTAGGAGCCTGCGGCGAAGTAGCCCGCCCACTTGCGCCAGTTCTGCGGCTGGCACAACGCGGACGTCCGTTCGTGGAAGGGGGTGGTGCGCAATTGAATCATAAGTACTCCTAAAGATCGACCCTGGACAACAGACAGCAGGCCATCCATTCGTCCATCGTCCGCGGTCTGTGGTCTATGGTCGCTTATTCGAATACTCCGCCGGCGCGAAGAAGACCAGCACTGTCAACTCTTCTTCAATCGAATGGAAGCGGTGTTCCACATTCTTCGCCACATAGACAATCGAGCCTGCCTGCACATCACGGCCTTCATCCGCAACTTGGATTTTCGCTTTACCACTCACCACGTAATACACCTCATCCTCCGTGTGCGGACTTTGCGGATCCGTGCCGTCCGCAGGGAGGACATACAGTCCCATGCTCAGGTCGGGGACTTTGAGGAATTCGAGATAGAGCTTGTCGCTGTCCGCGCGTTGCTGGATCAATTGCGTGAGTTCATAGGCTTGCATATCTCTCCTCGTTACCGATAACTAAAAACCGAATCACTGCCTCACCGGATTGCTCAACTTTCCCAGTCCATCAATCTCCACTTCAACCACGTCGCCGTCCTTTAACGGACTGACCCCCGCAGGCGTGCCCGTGAAGATCAGGTCGCCGGGCTCAAGGGTCAGGAACGAGGAGATGTAGGCCACCAGCACGCCGATGTTAAAGACCATGTCACGGGTCGAAGCCAGTTGCCGCATCTGTCCGTTGACGCGGCAGGTGATCAGCGCGTCCGAGGGATCGAAGTCCGTGTCGATCCACGGGCCGAACGGGCAGAACGTATCGAAGCCCTTGGCGCGCGTCCATTGGCCGTCGGTCTTTTGCAAGTCACGGGCAGTGACATCGTTCCCGATGGTGTAGCCCAGCACGTGAGACCTGGCCTCCTCGGCGGGGATGTTGCGGCCGCGTTTGCCGACGACGGCCACCAGTTCCGCCTCATGCTCCACCTGGGCCGACTGCGGCGGCAGGAGGATCGCCTCCCCCGGAGCGATGACCGCCGAGGGCGGCTTCATGAAGATCAACGGCCACTTCGGCACCTCCGCGCCGTGCTCCTTGGCATGTTCCACGTAATTGCGCCCCACGCACAGGATTTTGCCCGGCACGCACGGGGCCAGCAGGCGCGCCTCTGCCAGCGGGATCTTGGCCTTGAGCCGCTTGAAGGCCCCATACAAGTCGCCTTCGATTTCGCCGATCTTATCTTCGTGAAGCCAGCCGAATTTTGGGGTTTCGTCCTTGAGTTGATAGCGTACGATGCGCATGGTTTCCTCGACACAGGTTGATGAAACAAGTTTAACCTTCAACTTGCCAACCTGCAACCCGAAGTTGCGAGGAGGCCTGAGTGAAAGCGAAGGACGACGAAGCAATCCCAACTTGCCAACCCGTCACCTTCAACTTATAATGTTGCCGTTGGGCGCTTAGCTCAGTTGGTTAGAGCGTCTCGCTTACACCGAGAAGGCCGGGGGTTCGAGTCCCTCAGCGCCCACTTTTTCCCTTCCAGATCCCGCTTTGGCGGGATTTTTTATTTCCCCACTTCAACACACTTTCTTCACAAGTTCATGATGGTTTATTAACCCCCTCTCACTATACTGCCGTCATAAAACATTCAGCAAAGGACTTCCCATGCAAGCCAAACTCGCTCATCCGAATGTGCTCCATAAGATCTCATCCAAATTCTCGGCCTTCCTTGCACGGATCGAGAACAGCCGCCTCCTGGCAAAAGTTCCCAAAAAGATCGTGCGCCCGGCGCTGGCAATAATCCTCCTGTTGGCGCTGGGAAGCGCAGTCTATTTTCCGGTCGCCGCGCTGACCGCGAAGACCGCGGCAACTGAGGAGGGAACCACTCTCCAGACCGCTGTTGTGCGCCAGGGCGACCTGGTCATCTACGCCAGCGGGACCGGGACACTCATTGCCGCCAACGAAGTGGACCTGGCCTTCAAGACCGGCGGCCAGGTTACTGACATTTTCGTCGAGGTTGGTGATGTGGTCGAGGTGGGTGACCTGCTCGCGCAGGTGGACGATACCAGCACGCAGATCGCCTATACTCAAGCGCGGCGCGCCTATCTCGAACTGACCTCGGTCGCGGCCATCGCGAGCGCGCAGGAGGCAGTCGCCGCGGCTGCCATTGACCTCCAGACTGCCCGCGAAACGCTGGAATACCTGATCAGCCCGACCGTCTTGTATTGGGAGGACGAAGTGGCCTGGGCCGAGGAGCAGGTAGCCGCCGCGCAGGCCGCAGTGGACGCCTCACCTTCGGACGAAGACGCGCAGGCCGCGCTCAAGAAGGCCAAGGATTATCTTGACTATGCTCAAGATAGTCTAGTCGGCGCGTGGGAGAGTTACGAAAAATATTACCTGCCCAATAATTTCACGGTCAAATCCGTGGACCGGCAGACCCGCCGGGTGACCAAATATGTAGCCGCACCGACGGAGAACGAGATCCTCGAGGCCCGCGCCGCGGTGACGGTTGCACAAGCAACCCTCACCGATGCCTAATACCTGTACGCGGCCCTGACCGGCGGCGAGGTCCCGGAAGACGCGACCGGGTCCGGCTTGACCGAACTCGAGCAGGCTAAACTGGACCTCCAAGCCGCGCAAGCCGACCTGGACGGTACCAAGATCGTCTCGCCCATCTCCGGCACGGTCATGTCCATTGACACGAGCGTCGGCGACAC
>DAOTXP010000192.1:0-6829 GCA_034435275.1 Anaerolineales bacterium
CCGTGCTTGACGGCCGCGTCGCTGACCTGCTGAATGCGCGAGATCAGCGAGGCAAAGGACGCGACAATGATCCGCCCGGGCGCGGTATCGAACACCTGGTCGAAGGCGGGACCGATGACGCGTTCGGAGGGGGTCCAGCCAGGGCGTTCGGCGTTGGTCGAGTCCGAGAGCAATAGGTCCACGCCGCGCGCGGAGAGTTCCGCCAACTTCGCGTAGTCAGTAGGCCAGCCGTCCACTGGCGTGTGGTCAAACTTGAAGTCGCTCATGTGAACGACCAGGCCCGCGCCGGTGGTAATTCCCAGCCCGACCGCGTCGGGGATGGAATGGCAGATGTGGAAGAACTCCACGGTGAACTGGCCGATCTGCACGCTCTCGCCGGCCTGCACGGTGCGCAGGTCGGCCTTGCTGGTCATGCCGTTGCGCGCCAGTTTCCCCTCGATCAGGCCGCGGGTCAGGGGCGTGGCGAAGACCGGCGCGGGGATGCGCTCCAGCACATGATGCACCGCGCCGATGTGGTCTTCATGTCCGTGTGTGATGACGATGCCGCGCACGCGTTCTGATTTGTCGAAGAGATATTCGAAATCGGGAATGATGTAATCCACCCCCAGCATGTCGTTCTGAGGGAACATGATGCCCGCGTCGACAATGAGAATATCGCCGCCGAATTCGTAGGCGGTCATGTTCTTGCCGACTTCCCCGAGCCCGCCCAGGGGAATGATCTTCAATTTTCCTTTCTTACTCATACTTATTTATTTCACCTCTGTTTCAAAAAAGATATTTATCCGCCTTTGGCGGTTAAAGTCGCTGACGTATATAAAAGACGCCCCGGCTGAGTCGTGCTGCCGGGGGTTCAGTGCCACATGAATTGTGCTCACAAAACTGCCGAATGGCAGGGAAAGTCAACGTTGCAGCCGTGAGTATAGCAGGGGGGAGGGGATTTGTCCAGCCGTGATGGGGGACGTTTACAAGACTTTAACGATGTCCATTTCAACGCCCGCGTCGTTCTTTTTGCTGCCGTTCCATCAGCAGGTTGAATTCCAACCGCTTCTTCTCGATCTCCCTTCGCAGGCGGGACTGCTCCGCTTCGGATTTTTCCGCGGCCAGTTTCTCTTTCAGGGCGGCGATGTCCTGCAACAATTCGATTTCCTGCGGCAGGATGCCGGCGTTCTTCAGGATCGCATAGGCAGCGCGCAGGTCCTCGGGCGTGTTGAAGTACGCCTCCAGGTCGACCGGCTTGCCCGCGCCCGGCAGGTCGTCGAATTCGCCGCGCGCCTGCGCTTCTTTGATGATGGCATCCACTGCTTTCCCGAACGACATGGCCCGATTTTACACAGAAACGCCGATTTCTTGGTGATACAATCCTTTTGAACATTCTGCGGGAGGCAACATCATGCAGGCACCACGCTTACGCGCTCGCTATCGCCACATCATGGGGTTCTTTGCCCGCGCCACGGCCAGTTTCGTTTTCTGGGAACTGGTCCTGCCGCGCCTCGGCCTGCGGACCGTCACGCGGCGGACGCGCTCGGCGCGCTTCAAGCAGATCGCCGCGCAATTCCGCGCCATGGCGATTCGCATGGGCGGCGTGATGATCAAGGTGGGACAGTTCCTTTCCGCTCGGCTCGATATTTTGCCCCCTGAGATCACCGAAGAACTTTCAGGTTTGCAGGATGAAGTCCCTGCCGAGGATTTCGACGCCATCCGCGAACTGGCGGAGGCCGAACTGGGTGCGCCTCTGGAGGACGTGTTTGAGCGCTTCGAGCCCGACCCTCTGGCCGCCGCCTCGCTGGGACAGGTTCACCGCGCCCGCCTACGGGTCGACGCGCCCGAAGCGGACCAGTATCGAGATGTCGTCGTAAAAATCCAACGTCCCTTCATTGACCAATTAATCGAGGTGGATTTCTCCGCCCTGCGCCGCTTCGGCGGCTGGCTTCAGCGATATGAACCCATCCGCAAACGCGTGGATGTACGCGCCCTGATCGAGGAACTGGCGGCAACGGTCCGTGGCGAGATTGATTATCTGGCCGAAGGAAAAAACGCCGAGATGTTTGGCGTGAACTTTGCCAAACGAAAACGCATCCATCTGCCGCGCGTGGCGTGGAGCCGAACCACGAAACGCGTGCTCACACTCGAAAATGTCTTTGCCATCAAGGTCACGGACTATGACGCCATCACTTCCGCAGGCATTGACCGCGCCGAGGTGGCCGAGGTCCTGTTCGATATTTACCTCAAACAAATTTTTGAAGATGGATTTTTCCATGCCGACCCGCATCCCGGGAATTTATTCGTCACGCCGCTGCCTGCAACAAAGGGGAAGAAAGTCAATTGGCAGTTGACCTTTGTGGATTTTGGCATGGTCGGCACTGTCCCTGAAAGCCTGCGCGAGGGATTGCGCGAAATGCTCATCGGGGTCGGCACGCGCGACGCGGCGCGGCTGGTCGAATCCTACAAGACTCTTGGCGTCCTGCTCCCCAGCGCGGATTTGAAACTGATCGAAGAAGCCGAAGCGCAGATGTTCGACCGCTTCTGGGGCATGTCCATGAGTGAACTGCGAAAAGTAAGCCACAGGGAGATGCACCAGTTTGCCATGCAATTCCGCGAGTTGATGTACTCGATGCCGTTTCAAGTCCCGCACAATCTTCTTCTGCTTGGACGCACGGTGGCGATTCTTTCGGGCATGTGCACGGGCTTGAATCCGAATTTCAACCTGTGGACCCAACTCGCGCCGTATGCACAAAAGATGGTCGCGGAAGAGGGTATATCCAATTGGGAAGTCTGGCTGGACGAGATTGGGGATTTGGTCAAGGAACTGGCTGCGCTGCCCGCGCAGACAGGCCGCGTGTTGACGCGTCTGGAGCGCGGCGATCTGAACATCAACATGCCGCAGGTCAATCGCCAGATCTACCATTTGGAAGGCGCGATCAATCGCCTGGTGGGAAGCGTGGTCTTCGCCGCGTTCCTGTTCGGAGGCGTGCTCCTCTATCGCGGCGGGGACACTACACTCGGTTATGTCTTTTGGGGATTTTCAGCCGCCAGTCTGCTATGGACGATTTTTCTCTCGCGCGGTCATCGTCCGTGGCGATGAACGGCAAAATATTCAATCCATGTGAACGGTGGTCGAGTAGCGTATCGAGGCCACATTTGAGTATTGTCATTTCCGTTGGTCTCGATATGGCGGAAGTGCACCGCCTACTCGACCAACGAGGTGCCGTCGAAACAAAAGTCCACGAATTCAATCAAATTAAAATTGATGGCCTTGCTGAATGCAAGGCCATTTTATATTCTATGCTTTTTTCTCTTCCATCCGCTCCAGCGCGGCGTCGATCATGCTGCGCCAGGCCAGCAGCATTTCCCTGCGCGCCTTGCGGCGGTGCTCCAGGAATTCGGGCGGCAGGAAGGCCTTGAGGCCCTCGCGCATTTCTTCGCGGGCGGCGCGGACATGCTCGCGGACTTCATCGGGGATCTTGCCCTCAAAGGGCTTGCGGCGGGTCGTCGGCATACGCACCTCACTTTCTCTGCCGTGATTATAATCCCGCTGGATACAAATCCGCAAATTGACATCTCCTCCCGTCTCATGTAAACTTCCTTCATGGACATAGACCTCGACCTTTACCGTCACGAAATCCGCGTCTCCTCCAATCCGCTGGTGCGTCTTTCGGCTCTCGATGTGTCGCCCGACAGGCCCCAGCGGACGTTTGTTTTCCTGCACGGATTCGGCGGTCAGGCCATGCAATGGATGCATCAATTGCAGAAGTTCTCGCTGGAGAACCGCGTCATCGCCCTCGACCTGCGCGGGCACGGCCTCTCGGACAAGCCCTCCAGCGGATACGATATGCCGCGCATCCAGGCCGATCTGGAGACCGCGCTGGATACTCTCAAAGTCAGCCAGCCGGTTGTGCTGGTGGGACATTCCTTCGGCGGCGCGGTCGCGGCCGAGTTCGCGCTGGCACACCCCGAACGCGTCGAGCGTCTCATTCTCATTGCCACGGCGGGAGTATTTCGTTTAAGTGCACTCTTCCGCCTTGGCTTGAATTTGCCGAACTGGCTGTTAAGACTCATCGCCCCTCTCACGCGCAACTGGCTGTCCGCGCCGCCGCACGCGTTGAAACCCTTCTATCATCAGAGTCTTTCCAAATGGGTCGGCTGGGACAAGTTCGCCGCGCTCATCGTGCCGACGCTGGTCATCCGCGGCCACCGCGACGCGGTCTTCGAGAAGCCCGCTTTCGAAAGGGTGGCAAAGTCCATCCCCGGGGCCGAGGAGGATGACATCGGGGTATCGGGTCACATGGTCATGCTCGAACGCCGTGCGGCGGTCAACCGCGCCCTCGAACGCTTCCTCGAAGGCGAGACCCAGCGCTCCTGGCGCGAGACCAAAAAGGTCACCGGCCGCGAGGCCTTTGCCCGCGACGACCTGCGCGCCGAACGTCCATGGCTGGCGCATTACGAAAAAGGCGTGCCGTATACGATAGGTATTCCGCGCATCCCGTTACAGCATTTGTTGCGTTCGGCGGTGCGGCGGTATCCGCTTCAGCCTGCGGTGTACTTCGAGGGCGCGCGGCTTTCCTATCGGTATTTGAATCACGAGGCCAATCGCTTCGCCAATGCCCTGCTCGGACTCGGCGTCGGCAAGGGGGCGCGCGTCGTCCTGTTGCTGCCTAACGTTCCGCAGATGGTCGTCGCGTTTTATGGCACACTCAAGGCAGGCGCGGCGGCGGTCTTCATCCCGCCCATGACCGATCCCGAAAACCTGATTGACCAGGTCAGGGAATCCGAGGCGAGTGTGCTGGTGACGCTCAACCTGAACGCGGGCCTGGCACAGCAGATTCAATCCAGCACGGGACTCCCGCACATCATCCTGACCGACGCGGGGGACTATCTGCCCCTGCCGAAGCGGATGGTCTCGCGCTGGCGCAACCGCGGGCTGACGGTCCCGGGTGTGATCCGCTGGCGTCATCTCATGCGTGGACAGGACCGCCGCTCTCCGACTCTCGAGTCCGCGCCGGACGACCTGGCGGTCATCCAATACACAGGCGGGACCACTGCCCAGGCCAAGGGGGTGATGCTCTCGCATCGTAATCTGGTGGCGAATGCCCTGCAAACGCGCCATTGGATGCCGGATGCCAAGGAGGGGAAAGAGCGTTTCTTGTGTGTCCTGCCCTTCTCGCACAGTTACGGTTTGACCACTGCACTCAATGTTCCCGTCGCGCTCGGCGCGGCCATGGTGCTGAAGGCGCGCTTCGAGATCAATGATATTTTGAAATCCATTAGAAAATATCGCCCGACCATCTTCCCCGGCGTTCCGAATATGTACGTGGCAATTAATAATTTCCGCGGGGCGCGCAAGTATCGTATTTCGTCCATCAAGGCCTGCATCAGCGGGTCCGCGCCGCTCCCGGTCGAGGTGCAGGAGGCGTTCGAGAAGTTGACGCGCGGCCGCCTTGTCGAAGGCTACGGCCTGACCGAGGCCTCGCCGGTCACCCACGCCAACCCGCTCGAAGGCAGCCGCAAGATCGGCAGTATCGGCGTCCCGCTTCCCTCCACCGAAGCCGCGGTCGTGGATCTGGTGCGCGGCCGCAAGGAGGTCAAGCCCGGACAGATCGGCGAACTTGCGATTCGCGGCCCGCAGGTGATGATGGGTTATTGGAAAAACGAGGCGGCCACACGGCAGGTGCTGACCGACGATGGCTGGCTGTTGACCGGCGACGTGGCGCAAATGGACGAAGACGGTTATTTCCGCATCGTTGCCCGCAAGGCAGATATGTGGTACCCTGCCCGGCCGGGCAAAACGCCCGCCTTCCCGCGCGATGTCGAAGAGGTTATTTACGAAATCCCTCAAGTCAAAGAGACGGCCGTGGTCGCCATTGCCGGCCACCCGTTCGCGTTCGTGATCGCCCAGCGCGAGCGGCCGACGCCGGAGTCGGTCATCGCATATTGCAGGCGCCGCCTGCCTCCGCACCTTGTGCCGCGCTTCGTCATTTTCATGGACGATTTCCCGCGCACGTTCATCGGGAAAGTGCTCAGAAGAGAGTTAGCCAAACGATATGAAAAATACCAGACAGCCGAGGGGCGTTCTGACTGAAATTCCAACACAAGTCAATTATGTTCGGCAGGGGAAAGGCGCGCCGGTGATTCTGATTCACGGGCTGGCCGCGTCGCTGCATGACTGGGACTTCCTGCTCCCCGAACTGGCCACCAACGGCTACGAGGGATTCGCCCTCGACCTGCTCGGCCACGGCGAAAGCCCCAAACCCGATTCGCGTTCCTACAAGACCAAGTGGGTCTACAAGCATCTCGCCGATTGGATTGATTCGCTTCAATTGAATCAGTCGCTCATTCTCGTCGGTCATTCGCTGGGCGGTTATCTTTCCCTGCGTTACGCGCTTCGTAATCCACAGCGCGTGCGCGCCCTCGTACTGTCCAGTCCCTTCTATCGTCTGGATCAACTGCCCGTCCTCCTGCGCCGCACCTATCGCCGTCCCACGCTCAACTCGCTGGTGGTTCAGCACACGCCGGGCTGGCTGTTCCATTTCATCATCAACCTGACTAACCAGGCGCTGGGACGTACCGGCGGCTCTACATATTTCCTGCCCGAGGCGGTACGCATTCAGACCGCGCTGGACTACAAGCGCACCGCGCCCGGCGCATTCAACCTGCCCAACACGGTCCGCGATCTGACCTCCGACCTGCCGCGCATTACCCAGCCTTCCCTCGTCGTCTGGGGCGACCGCGACCGCACCCTTGCCCCGCAATTCTTCCAGCCGCTGGCAGACGCCCTGCCAAATGCACGCGCACATATCCTCAATGGGGGGCATGTCCCGCATCAGTCCAACCC
>DAOTXP010000193.1:0-12998 GCA_034435275.1 Anaerolineales bacterium
GGAACCCATTTTAAACACAAAGGACACAAAGGGCACGAAGGAAAAATACCCATCAATCAAGCCGCCTTTTCTCCCTTTGTGTCCGTAGTGTCCGTCGTGTTTAGGCTCTTTCCCGTTTGTTGCGGGAGAGCCAGAGAATCTCTGTGTTCTCCGTGGGCTCTGTGGTTAATCTTGAAAGGCCCACAATATTAGACGCTCCTGCTACGTGATGACCGCGTCCAGCCAGCCGAGCAGGCCCGCGCCGCCCTTTCCGCTGAAGAGTTCCCCGCTCTGCCCGTTGATCAGGATGGGATGATCCTTTTCTTCTGCATGATACTCCGCGAGCCATAGCGGAATCAGCACCAGCCTGAACGAATTAACCGAAAGCCGCGCCGAAGAGACGCTCACGTTCTGTATGGAAGCGAACGGGTCAATGCTGATCTGTTCGCGGACATCGCGCGGGGCGCGGCGGGCAGCCTCGGCGCGGGCGTCCAGCGAGGCGTCGGCCATGGCGATGTCGTACAGTTCGGCAGGAAAAGAGGCCAGGAAGCGCGGGTCGTAGGGTACGGGGTTTAAGAAGTCAAATGTAAACAGAGATTTTTTGAGGAGCGGCGGAAGACTGCGCGCCGCAGGGACGGGCAGGTCGTTGTATGTAATTGCGCCCACTCCTTCGATTGTTTCGTATTGATCGCGGCCTTTTGACACGACGGCCTTCCAGGGCACTTCGCCGAAGATGTCGAAGGTCCAGACCGGGAAATACAGGCCGCGCGGCTTCTCCGGCGTCCGTTGGGGACGAATCTTGGATGAGCGCAGCCACTCTGTGAAGCGATGCGCGGCCGCCTGCTCGTCCAGCGCGAACGGGATGACCGCGCCCGGCGGGACGAGTTGTTTGGTCTCTGTTACTTTGACCACGAGATTTGAGCCGCAGAAAGCGCAAGTCAGTGAGAGGGTCTGTGGACCGAGCACATACTCCGCTCCGCAGCCGTAGCAATGCAACCCCTGCATGGCAACCGGCTTCTGGTGCCCTTTGGCCGTGGCCATGCTCAGGATGAAATCCTGCTCGGCGGCAGTCTTTCCGTTTTTTAGATTTTGGTGATTGGCGCAGAACTCGCACACGAGGGATTGTCCGTCGGGCGCGAAGACCATCCGCCCGCCGCAGGTGGGACAGGTGAAGCGGTCCGCGCTTGCATTCAGTGGCGCGGTGGATTGAAGAGGCGGGCGGTCGGGATCAATGATGTCTTCGGGTTTGAGCCTTCCATCCAGAATGGCGAGTTCGCGGCGCGCCTGCGGGTGAGTCGGCTCGTAGGCCAGCACGGTCTCCAACAATTTTCTTTTCTCGGTTGGATCGCTGACCAAACGACTCATCAGGAAGGAGGCTTTCAAGCGTGTTTCGTTATCATCGGCCAGTTCGAGGGCGCGTTCCACGTAATGCCGCGCCAGGCTGGTCTCCCCCGCCTTCCAGTTGATATATGCCTGCTTGAAAAGTTCGTTGTCGTAATCCATCCAGATATGCTGCTCAGGGCGTTGGTTGCATGGAACGCACAAGGGCGTCGGTCATCCTGACCACGCGGCTGATGGGAAGCACATCGTGGACGCGCACGATGTCCGCGCCGCGCGTGATGCCGACCGCGACTGCGGCGGCGGTGCCTTCGACGCGCTGGTCGGGAGGCAAATCGAGGGTGTAGCCGATGAACGACTTGCGCGACGGCCCGAGCAGGACCGGGAAGCCCAGGGCGCGAATCTCATCGAGACGGTTGATCAGTTCGAGGTTGTGTTCCCGCGTCTTTCCGAAACCGATGCCTGGATCGAGGATAATATGCGACTCCTGCACCCCGGCCCTGCGCGCGATCTCCACCGATTCCATCAACTCGCGTTTGATATCTTCAATAAGGTCCTGGTACTCCGCGCCGCTATATGCGTTTCCCAGTTGTTCGCGTACCTGCACACTGGCGGGATTGCTGCGATTGTGCATGAGGATGACCGGCGCGTTGTATTTCGCCGCGACCGAGGCAAGATTCGGGTCGGCGCGCAGGGCCCACACGTCGTTGAGAATGTGCGCGCCAGCCTTGAAGGCCTCTTCCGCGACGACCGCCTTGTAGGTGTCAATCGAAATGAGCGCGTCGGGGAATTGCTTGGAGAGGCCGCGCACGACCGGGAGCACGCGCGCCAGTTCCTCGTCCGCGCTGACCGGGGCGGAGCCGGGCCGCGTCGATTCGCCGCCCACGTCGAGGATGTCCGCGCCGGCGGCAAGAAATTCGCGGGCTTGTTCGAGAGAAACTTGCAGAGCATCCCCCTTCGCAATAATTCCATCGCCCGAAAAACTGTCGGGCGTGATGTTGAGGATGCCCATCAGGTAGGTGCGGGCGCCCCATTCGAAGGTGTGGTTGGAGATTTGGAGGGTGGAAGACTTCATGTGATCTGGTCGAGCGGACGGGAGAGCCAGGCTTCGGCTTCGTTCAGGTCGGTGAAGATCTTCATGGCCGCGGCGGTTTCGGGCAGGGCCAGCGCGGCGATGGTGCGGATGCTCTCGGCGGTCTGCCGGCTGGAGACGACCACCGCCAGGCGGATGTTGCGCGCCGACGGATCGCTGTTGACCTCGACCGCGGTGCGGACCGCCTTTTCGGGAATCTCTTTCACCGCGCGCAGGTCGTAGAGATTGCGCGTCAGGCGGTCGGAGCCGAGCAGGTGTTCGAGGGCAAAATCGTGCCAGGCCTTCAGGGTAGTGTCGGACAGATCGGTAAAGGTCAGGTTCATGCCTCCGTCCTCGCGGCGGACGACGTTCAGGCCGACGCCGGGCGCGGGGGTCCAGTTGAGCGGTTTGAGTTCGGTCATGGTCGTCTCCAGGTTGCTTAGAGTCTCTCGGCGGCAAAGGGAGCAATGCCGGTTGTATCCACCGCGGACAGCATCTCGCGGACGGTCTGGCCGGTGACGGGGTGAATCAGGTCAGGCGCGATGTCGTTCAACGGCACGAGTACAAAGGCGCGCTCGTGGACGCCCGGATGCGGGATGCTGATCTCGAAATCGCGCAGGACGATGTCTTCGTAGAAGAGGATGTCGAGGTCAATCAGGCGCGGCCCTTTCGGAAAACTGGGCTGGCGTCCCATGGCGGTTTCGAGACGCTTGAGGTGCTTGAGCAGGGGCAGGGGCTGGATATGAGTTTCCACCCTGACAACCTGATTGAGAAAGGCGGGCTGGTCGGTGTGACCCCAAGGCGGCGTCTCGTAGACCGGTGATTTTGCGAGCACGGTCATTTGCGGCGCCAGCAGTCCGACGGCGGTCTTCAAGTTCGCGGCGCGGTCGCCGAGGTTGGAGCCGAGGGCCAGGTAGACGGTGTGATTGTCCATAGGGATTCTCGCATGGGCGGTTTCTGCGAACTATACCACCTTTTTACGCCGCCTCACCCCGCGTGCTCATACAGGTGCTCGATCACATCCCATTTGAGCCAGGACTGGATATCTTTGTGATTCAAGGTTTCTTCGGGGAGATTCGTGACCAGGTCCACCAACTGCCGCCGCGTGGATTCGAAACGCGAGAACACTTCCTCCTCTTTCAATTTCCCAAATCTTTCGACCGCCTCGGCATTGTATGCGTCGGTGTCTTTATCAGGGTGGATATAAAACGCGTCTGTTTGCAGGGAACGGATCGCCTCCAGCCCGTCGTCCCACCAGGCGATGACATGCGCGATCAGGTCGCGGAAACGCGGGAAGCCCTGCTTCTCGAGGAACTCGGCCTGTTTTTCGGGGGGCAGGCTGTTGAAGTCCGCGAGATATTCCGCCCAGTCGTTCTCCAGAACATCCAAAACCACAAATCGGCTTGCACCGATGCCGTGATCGCAACTCATGTGATGGATGACCACGGCATATAGCCAGTTCCGCACTCGGCGGTGTTCGTCTATGGCGGTGGGATGGGCAATTACAAAGTCAATCAGTTTTCGGCGCATCTCCTCGAAGCGCGCCAGCATCTGTGCGTCGGTCAGGTCCTTGTAACGCGCCAGCGACTCGGCGTTGAATGCGTCGAAGTCGTATTTCCGCGGCGGGCGGTCTTTCGTCTCCACGGTCGCGGTGACAATCTCGTAGACCTCGTCCCACCAGCCGACGATATGTGCGAGCAGGTCATGCAGGGACGCAAAGCCCTGCTCTGTCAGGAACTGCGCCTGCGCCTCGGGGGAAAGGCTTTCGAAGCGCGGGAGATAGGCGCGCCATTCTTCGAGAAAATTGAGCACTCGCTTTTGGGTGAGGGGCATGGTCTCTCCTAAATTGGCGGGTAGGGAAAGGCGCGGCGGCCGGGCGGCGGGTGGGGAAAAACGCGGCTCCTCAACAGCGCTTTGGCGCGGGACCCGAGACGGGCCACCTCGCCCGGGCTGAGATACGGCTTGAGCAGGGCGCGCAATTTATGGGTTGAGGAAAGAAGCGAGAGGAAAGAAGAAAGAGGAAAGAGAAGTTCGTCGGGGATCGATTCGCCCGCGAAGTCCCAGATGACCGTCCGCAGTTTGTCCTCTTCATGGAAGCAGATGCCGTGGTCAATGGCCCACAGTTTGTGGGATGCGTCGAAGAAAACATGACTGCCCTTGCGGTCGGCGTTATTGACGAGCAGGTCGAAGAGGACAACGGGCCTGAGGAGCTGTTTATCCTCATCGCTGAAGGTGAAGTAGTGATATTCGGGATCGTATTCGATGTACTGCTGGAGCGAGCCGGGGCCGTAAGGGCCGTCCTCGCGAAGCGTGGTGAGCGGGACAAAGTGAAATCCGAGCGCCTCGCTGATCAGATACGCGGCCACCTCGCGTTGCGCGAGGGTGTTATCGGGAAAATCCCAGAGAGGCTGTTCACCGCGTGACGGTTTGTAAACGACGGGAAAGGTTTGCCCCTCGTGCTTCACGTCCACGAGGAAGGTGTAGTTCGAGCCAAGCATAAACTGCCCTTTGAGTTCGAGGTTGCCGAACCGAAGGGCAGTTTCCAAATTTTCGAGAGGCGGATGACTGGTCAATGTGTACCGGACACTAATGCTTATGCCCGTTCTTCTTGGGACAGAAATGACCCTCGGGCTCCATCGGCTGGCCGCATTGCGGACAGATTGGCCGCCCGCGCGAGGCCACTTCCGCGCCCCAGCGCGCCAGCGCTCGCAACTGCGAGCGCGTGCACCAGTAGCGTACGACCGCGCCCGATTCGGGGTCGGCGTCCTCGGTCAGCAGTTCGCGCACGATCAGCACCACCAGGTCGCGGGGCTGGTCGTATCCAATTCCGATCTCGCCTACGCGGAACTGCGGATCCACGGGCGGGTGGATGCGCATCTGCGCTTCGTTGTAATCCGCGGCGGGTTCGTCCAGTTGCGGCTGCTGGCGCGCCAGTTCCGCCAGGAACTGCTCCACACCCACCGCCAGCGACTGCAGCTGCGCCTTCTCGATCAGCACCGTGACCGGCGGCTGGTTCGACTGCCATGCCTGAATGTAAAAGACGCGCTGTCCGGGCTTGCCGATGGCGTCAGCGGTGATGTGTTCGCACGGATCAACGTCAATTTCGAAGCGGGGCATGAGGCGAGTATACCAAATTACAAAGTATAATTTCCGCATCTCGCCGAAGGAGATGCCCATCCATGTACGACAAAAAGAAACTCGCCGAATTGAAGGGCGCGCTGGAAAAGTGGGAAGAGACCAGCCTGCAAAAAGCGCTCGCCTCCATGCCCGAACGGCAGGAACGATTCATCACCACCTCCTCCGAGCCCATCCACCGACTCTATACCCCGCTCGACGTAGCCGACCTGGACTACGCCTCCGATCTCGGACTGCCGGGCGAGTATCCGTTTACGCGCGGTGTCCACCCGACGCTTCACCGCGGCAAACTCTGGACGATGAGGATGTTCGCGGGCTTCGGCACCGCCGAGGAGACCAACGCGCGCTTCAAATATCTACTGGAGCAGGGACAGACCGGCCTGTCCATCGCCTTCGACCTCGCCACTCTCATGGGCTACGACACCGACCAGCCCGAAGCGCTGGGCGAATTCGGCAAGTGCGGCGTGGCGGTATCTTCTTTGAAAGACATGGAAATTTTGCTGGACGGCATTCCGCTGGATAAAGTCTCCACCAGTATGACCATCAACTCGCCCGCGGCCATCATCTGGGCCATGTACATCGCCGCCGCGGAGAAGCAGGGCGTCCGTGCCGACCAGTTGCGCGGCACGATCCAAAACGACATCCTTAAAGAGTTCATTGCACAAAAGGAATTTATCTTTCCGCCCGAACCATCCATGCGGCTGGTGGTGGACACGATGGAATTCGGCGCGCAGAAGGTCCCGCAGTGGAACACGATTTCCATCAGCGGCTACCACATCCGCGAGGCCGGGTCCACCGCCGCACAGGAGCTGGCTTTCACGTTGTCGGATGGACTCGAATACGTACGTTGGGGCATCGCCCGCGGCATGGACGTGGACGAGTTCGCGCCGCGCCTGTCCTTCTTCTTCAACGCGCACAACGATTTCTTCGAGGAGATTGCCAAGTATCGCGCCGCGCGTCGTATTTGGGCGCGGGAGATGAAAGAGACTTTCGGGGCCAAGAATCCGCGTTCATGGCTCTTGCGCTTCCACACGCAGACCGCGGGGGTCAGTCTCACCGCACAACAGCCGGAGAATAATGTGGTGCGCGTGGCCGTCCAGGCGCTGGCTGCCGTCCTCGGCGGGACGCAATCGCTCCACACCAACTCGCTCGACGAGGCGCTGGCTTTGCCGTCCGAGCACGCGGTCACGATTGCCTTGCGCACCCAGCAGATCATCGCCGAAGAGTCGGGAGTGGCGAATACCATTGATCCGCTCGGCGGCAGTTTCTTCGTCGAGGCCCAAACCGACCGAATCGAGGAGCAGGCTTACGATTATTTCCGCCGCATCGAGGAACTGGGCGGAGTCATCCCTGCCATCGAGAAGGGTTTCTTCCAATCTGAGATCTCGGACGCGGCCTATCGCTATCAGCGCGAGATTGACGAGGGAGTGCGCCGAATCATCGGTGTGAACGCGTATGCCGAGGATAAGCCGCTGGCTATTCCGCTTCTTGAAATGGACCCGGGCGGCTATCAGCGTCAGACGGCGCGGCTGGCCGAGGTCCGCAAGACGCGGGACAACGGCCGCGTCGGTCAGGCGTTGGACAGACTGCGCGTCGCCTGTCAGGGCACGGAGAACACGATGCCGCACCTCATGGAATGTGTCCACGCCTACGCGACATTGGGCGAGATCATCGGTGTGATGAAGGAAGTGTTTGGGACATACGAGGAACCGAACTGGATATAAGGTTTCAAGTGCACGTACCAGGTGTCAAGTAAAAAAGGCCTCGCTCAATGAAGCGGGCCTTTTTGATTTAAAAAAAACCAACCTGAAACCTGCAACTTGGAACCTGGAACCTATCGAGCCAGCACCCTCGCCATCTCGTAATATTCCATATTGACCGTCCGTTTGTTCGCGATCACCTCCGCGATGGGGACAAAATCAATGCCGCGGCCTTTCAGTCCGGTCATCACGCCGCTCTGGCCTTCGAGTAACGCTTCCACCGCCTTGACCCCCATACGGGAGGCCACCAGGCGATCATATGCCGTCGGAGTCCCGCCGCGCTGGATGTGCCCCAGGATGGTCACGCGCGTCGTGAAGCCTACATCCATGTTGTCCAGCGCCTTCGCCAGTTCGACGGTGCTGAATCCCGATCCCTCCGCATTGATGATGATGGAGTGGGTCTTGCCGCGCTTGTAGGCCTCTTCCACCATGCTGGCTACATCTTTTATCTTGACCTTCACTTCCGGGATAAGCACCACTTCCGCGCCGCAGACGATGCCCGCCATCACGGCCAGGTAACCGCTGTTGCGTCCCATCGTCTCGACCAGGAAGGCGCGGCTGTGTGAGGAGGCCGTGTCGCGTAGTTTGTCCACCGCGTCCATGATGGTGTTCATGGCTGTGTCCACACCGATGGCGATGTTCGTGCCCCAGATGTCGTTGTCAATGCTGGCGGGCACCCCCACCACCTTGACACCCTGCTCGTGCAGGATCTGTGCGCCGTGCAGGGAGCCGTCTCCGCCGATGACGATGAGGGCATCCATGCCCGCCTCGTTCATCTTGCGGATGGCGTCACGCTGGCCCTTCTTTTCCAGGAATCGTTTACTGCGGCGGGTCTGCAGGATGGTGCCGCCGCGCTGGAGAATCCCGCCCACATCGCGCACCCCGAGGGGACGATATTCGCCGTCAATCAGGCCTTCGAAACCGTTGAAGACGCCCAGCACCTGGGCGTTGCGAGTCTGGGCGGCGCGCACCACGGCGCGGATACAGGCATTCATCCCGGGGGCATCGCCGCCGGAGGTCAGAACGCCGATGGTCATACTTGTTTGAGGTTCCATACCATTGCTCGTCTTTCCGGGATAAACCGCCCTGCATTGTACTCCATCTTTTTACCGCGTGGAATCGCTTGCTCTTTGGGAAGTGACGAAAAGGATGGGCGAACGGCCCTTTCATCACAGAGAACACAGAGTTCACGGAGAAAAGCAAAGGAGAATCTCGGTCTTCTCCGTGGACAGGTGGCGAAAATCCTTGGCATGCCCGCGAGATTAGCCACTCTCACTCTTTGGGTGTAGAATAGCGCAAGTACCTCACAAAAAGGAGAACAATATGGCAGGCACGAAACCAGGCGTGATCGGGATCCTGACCGGCGGCGGAGATGTTCCTGGCCTCAACCCAGCCATTCGCGCCGTCACGATCCGCGCCCTGAGGGAGGGCTGGCAGGTCATTGGCATTCGACGGGGGTGGGCCGGACTGATTGACGTTGTCCGCGACAAGAAGGCGGATAACAGCAATAACTTCCAGGTGCTGACCGAGGAGGTGGTCAACAAGGCGGGGCGCACGGGAGGCACGTTCCTGCATACTTCGCGTACGAATCCCGCCAGGGTCAAGCGTGATCGTCTGCCCGCTTTCTTGCAGGAGAAATACACCCACGAGGTCAACGACCTGACGCCCGAGGTGCTCCAAAATCTCTCCTTCCTCGGCATTGACTACCTCGTCCCCATCGGCGGCGACGATACGCTCAGTTACGGCGTCCGCATGTACCAGGAGGGGGTGAAGGTGATCGCCATCCCCAAGACGATGGATAATGACGTGCCCGGCACCGATTACTGTATTGGTTTCAGCACCTGTGTCACGCGCACGATCGAGTTGGCCAACAGCCTGCGGACGGTAGCCGGCTCGCATGAACGCCTGATGGTGCTGGAGGTCTTCGGGCGCTACGCCGGTTTCACCGCCATGCTGCCCACCATGGCGGGCGCGGCCAACCGTTGTGTCATCCCGGAATATAAATTCGATATCGAACGCCTCGCCGAACTGCTCATGCTCGACCGCAAGCATAACCCGAGCAGATACTCGGTGGTGCTGGTCTCGGAAGGCGCCATGTTCAGGGGTGGGGAGATGGTGTTCGAGGACCGCACGACCGACGCCTTCGGTCACGCCAAACTGGGCGGCATCGGCGACTTGGTGTCGGCGCGGCTCAAGGAACTGACCGCGCAACACAACAATGGTCGCAGTGTGGATACGATCAACCAGAAACTGGCGTACCTCGTGCGCTGCGGCGACCCGGACGCGATCGACTCCATTGTTCCGATGGCGTATGGCAACCTGGCGCTGGACCTCATTCTCAAACGCGTCCACGGACGGATGGTCGTGCTCAAGAACGGCCGCTACGATAACATTCCGATTGACATCGTCACCAGCACGAAGAAGACCGTCAATGTGGAGCGCTTTTACAACACCGACCGCCTGCGCCCCAATTTCGAAAGTTTCGAAATGACTCCACTGTTCATCATGACGAGTGAGGCCCTCTAAGTTTTTGTACGCGAGCGGGCGCGGACAACGCGGAAAAGTTCATCCGCGTTTCTCCGCCTCGTCCGCGTTCACTTTTGTTTTTATGGGGAAGGTTACCCGCGCTTGATCTTGAACTCGTCGAAATCGCGCGCCACCACCGAGTTCGGAAAAACAGATTGGGCCTCGGCCAGCACGTCCTTTTCACGATAGCGGCGTGAGAGGTGGGTCAGGATCAACTTTTTAACGCCCGCTTTGGCGGCCAGTTCCGCGCCCATGCGTGCAGTAAGGTGGGAGAACTCCCTTGCCATGTCGGCTTCTTCATCTAGGTAGGTGGACTCAATCACCAGCGCATCCGCATCGCGGCAGACCTCGACGAGGTCATCCGTCCGCCCCGCGTCGCCCACGACGACAAGTTTGACTCCCTTTTCGAGGGGACCCAGCACTTCGTCCGGCCTGACGCGGCGGCCGTTCGCGAGGGTAATGGTCTCACCGGCAACAAGTTTGCTCCGCTCCGGCCCGAACGGGATGTCGAGCCCATCCGCTTTTTCCGGCAGGAACGGACGGCGCGCTTTGCCCTCGAATGCATAACCGAGGCAGTCCGGTCCGCGGTGCGTGACCGGGAAGGCAGTGATGGTGAAATCCTCCGCCTCGAAGAATTTGCCGGGCTTGATCTCGTGCAGTCGCAGGGGCATGGGCGGCTGGTTGCCGCGCAGGACCACGCCGTACAGCAGGTCGTGGACGCGGTCGAGCGTGGAACGGCCACCGAAGATTTCGAGTTCCTCGATGGCCTCCCAGCGCAGGAATGTGCTGAGCAGGCCGCCGAGGCCGAGGATGTGGTCGAGGTGGCCATGCGTGAGCAGGATGCGCGTCAGGCGTTTGAAGCCGACGCCCGATTGCAGGATCTGGCGCTGGGTGCCCTCGCCGCAATCAACGAGGAAGCGGTATTCGTCATGTCGGACGATTTGTGCGGAAAGCCCGCGCTTGGCAGAGGGGGCGGAAGCGGAAGTACCGAGGAAAAGAATTTCAAACAAGGAAGAGTCCTGTCATGCCGCGGATTTCGCGAAATTCCTTGCAGTCGCGGCCGAAAGATGTGGAAAGCGCCGTAATTGTACCTTAAAGAAAACCAGACCATTTGTGCTATAATCACCGCGCCTGTCATTGCGAGTCCCTTTTTGGGGCGAGGCAATCTCCTCGACAATCGGGGAGGGCTTCGTCGCTGCACTCCTCGCAATGACATGCCCAGTTATGCCCATCACCAAAGGCAAACCCTCTCGCAGTACACCGAAGAGCATTCCGCCGCGCGCAAGGTCGGCGGCGCACAAGGGCGCGCCCAGGCCGCCTGCTTCCACCTCCTGGTGGGGCAGCCTCTCCGCCGAACGCAAATTGGATGTGGTCGGCTACGTGCTTGCCGCGGTGGGCCTGCTCATTCTTCTCAGCCTGGTCTCCGCCAATCGAAGCGCCCTCACCGGCGGCTTCATCCAAATCCTCGGACAGATTTTCGGCTGGGGCATCTACGCCCTGCCGCTGGTCTTGCTGGTGTACGGTCTGTGGCTGGTCTTCCGCAAGATCGAGCGTATCCCGCCTCTTTCGCTGGAGCGTGCCGTTGGGAGCATCCTGCTTTTCCTCTGGCTCCTCACCACCCTGCATGCCGCCATTGCTGTGCCGGCACGCGCCAACGAGGCCGCCCTCAACGGCGATGGCGGCGGCTACATTGGCAGTTTGTTCATGCGCACGCTGTGGCTGGGACTCGGCCCGGCCGGCGGGATTGTGGCCCTCATCGCTTGGTTGCTCATTGCCCTGACAATGACGCTGGATATTTCCATCCGCGACCTGACCGCGCTCTTCAGCCCAGTCATTGACCGCGCCCGGACTCTGTTCACGCGTCGCGCCGGACCCGCATCCGGCGCGTCCGCCCCGGCCGAACCTGAAGCAAACGGATTCACCCCATTACAACGCCCCGCGAAGGCGGCTCCGGTCACGCCCGTCCCCATGCCCGTCGTGACCACCTCCCGGCCCGGCGAACAACAGGTCATTCATTGGCAGTTGCCTGCAATCAAGGATATCCTCGACGAAGGCGCGGCACCTGCCATCAACGAAGACTTCATCCAAAAACGCGCCCGCCTCATCGAAGAGACCCTGGCCTCCTTCGGCGCGCCCGCGCAGGTGGTGCAGATCAGCCGCGGGCCGACGATCACGCAGTTCGGCGTGGAACCGCTCTTCGTCGAGACGCGCGGCGGGCGCACGCGCGTGCGCGTCAGCAAGATCGCCTCCCTCGCCGATGACCTGGCCCTCGCGCTGGCCGCGCCGCGCATCCGCATCCAGGCCCCGGTGCCGGGTCACAGTTACGTCGGCATCGAAGTTCCCAACGAAGAAATGACCCTGGTGGCGTTGCGCGATATTCTGGAAAGTGAGATGTTCCAGCGCAACCGCCCGCCCCTGCGCTTTGCCCTCGGCCGCGATGTGGCCGGGCATCCCATGGTCGCGGACCTGACCTCCATGCCGCATCTGCTCATTGCAGGGACAACTGGCTCTGGTAAATCCGTTTGCGTCAATTCCATCCTTACCTGCTTCCTTCTTCATAACACGCCCGATGACCTGCGCCTGATTCTTGTGGACCCCAAGCGCGTCGAGTTGACCGGCTATAACGGTGTGCCGCACCTGCTTGCCCCGGTGGTGGTGGAGATGGAACGCGTGGTCGGCGCATTGCAATGGATGACGCGCGAGATGGACAAGCGCTATCACGAGTTTGCGCGCATCGGGGCGCGCAACATTGTGGATTACAACCAGCGCATGGCCTCACAGGGCGGCAAGCGATTGCCTTTCCTTGTCGTCGTGATTGACGAACTGGCCGACTTGATGCTAATCGCCCCCGATGAGACTGAACGGACGATTACACGCCTGGCGCAACTGGCGCGGGCCACCGGCATCCATTTGATTCTTGCCACCCAGCGCCCCTCTGTGGATGTGGTCACCGGCCTGATCAAGGCCAACTTCCCGGCGCGCATCGCCTTTGCCGTGGCGTCGTCGGTGGACAGCCGGGTGATCCTCGATCAGCCTGGGGCGGAGCGCCTGTTGGGACGCGGCGATATGTTGTTCCATTCCCCGGACGCGCCGGCGCCGATCCGCATGCAGGGCGCCTTTGTCTCCGAAGCGGAGCTTAACCGGCTGATTCTGTTCTGGAGGAGCCAGTCCGCCGGTGCGTCTCCGGC